>NZ_JACCQB010000056.1:0-41352 GCF_015712265.1 Burkholderia sp. 9777_1386
GTTTCCGTTGGCGCGAAAGAGGCGTGATTCTAAGCACCTGTCCCCATCCATGCAAGCGCTTTTGTGAAGAAAGTTTGAAAAAGCCTCCGTGCGCTCACGCGCACGGAGGCTTTGGGCTCGACGGGCCGGGAAGCGCGGACGATCCACCAGCCGTCGGCAACGTTCCTTTCTATATATAGAACGTGTCAGTTGCCGCCCGCAGCAGCCTGCAGTCGCTCAATCGGCACCGCGTCGGCCATCGCCGTGTAGCCGGCGTCGCTCGGATGGATACCGTCGCCGCTATCGTATCGGCGTTGCAGCACGCTCGGGCGCGCCGGATCGCGCAGCGCCGCGTCGAAGTCCACGACGCCGTCGAACCCGCCGCCGCTGCGGATCCACCGATTCACCTCGAGCCGGATCGCCTCGCGCCCGGCCGGCAGCGCCGCCGGCGTGAGTGTCGCGCCGAAGACCTTCACGCCCTGTCGGTGCGCCGTCTCGATCAGCCGGCGATAGCCATCGATCAGCGATGCAGCCGTCACCTGCGTATGCGGGTAATCGCAATCGAGCCCCGCGCGCGGCGGCATCGCCGCGAAATTGATGTCGTTGATCCCGATCAGCACGATCGCCGCCTTCACGCCCGATCGCGACAGCGCGTCACGCTCGAACCGCGACGCCAGCGACGTGCCGTAGCACGCGGAATCGCTGAGCAGCCGGTTCCCGCTGATGCCGAGATTCACGACGCCGACCGAATCGGCACCCGCTGCCGCCAGCCGGCGTGCGAGCGCGTCGGGCCAGCGGCGGTTCCGGTTCACGCTGGAGCGCAGCCCGTCGGTGATCGAATCGCCGATCGCCGCGACGCTGGCGTGTGCGGGACCAGCTTCGACGGCCAGTTCGGTCACCCACGCATATTGGGTGAAGCGGGTGCGAAACGTCGCGGCGCCCGGATCGTTCACGTGATCACCCGGCCCGGACACATAGTTGAACTGGTTCGACACGCGATGCCAGACCGTCATCCGCTGGTTCGGCCCCATCTGGAGGCTGATCGCATACGGCTGCGCGGCCGTCACGCCGATCGCCACCGGGTCGCTTTCGAGTTCCTGGCCCGGCGCGAGCGTCACCGACGCCTTGCCGCCGAACCGGACCGGCACCGCCGCACCACCGGCGAGCGCGGCCCCTTCGCCGGCGCGCGCGAGACTCGCGGCCACGACGACCAGCGGCGCGCGACCGTATGCGTTGCTCACGCGAATCCGCGCCGCCCGCCCCGACACGGTCGGGTAGACGATCTGACGCACGGTTCGCCCGGCCACGTCTGGCGCGCGGTAGAGCGGCGGCGGTGCGGCGAGGTCGGGAATCGGCTGCAGCGCGGTCGCCCACGCAGCGACCCACCCGGCCGGCGCGGCCGACGCTGCAAGCGGCGACACGAGAACGGCCGCACCCAGCACAGCCGCGGCGAAACTGCTTCGAAATGACATCGGCAAAATCCTCATCGGAAAGCGGGCATTGTGCCGCAGAAGATGCCGGCCCCACGTGCGGGGCCGCACTTGCTCCGCTTGATCGCGCCCCGATGTCCCTCGTTTACCCGAGTCCCGCCGCAAATCCACAAGAAATTTATTAACCGACCGGTCGGTTGGTTTATACTTCGCACACACTCAACCGGACGAGAGCCTTCGCCATGTACACGCAATCCCTCGACATCCCCGGCAACGTCGCGCCGCTCGACGCCGCAGCCGAGTCGCCCGAGCAGGCGCGGTTCGATGCGGTGATGGCCGCGGACGGCAAGATCGAACCGCAGGACTGGATGCCCGACGCGTATCGCAAGACGCTGGTGCGCCAGATCTCGCAGCACGCGCACTCCGAAGTCGTCGGCATGCTGCCGGAAGGCAACTGGATCTCGCGCGCGCCGAGCCTGAAGCGCAAGGCGATCCTGCTCGCGAAGGTGCAGGACGAAGCCGGCCACGGCCTCTATCTTTATAGCGCGGCCGAAACGCTCGGCGTATCGCGCGATTCGCTGATCGACGCGCTGCACGCCGGCAAGGCGAAATACTCGAGCATCTTCAACTACCCGACGCCGACCTGGGCCGACGTCGGCGTGATCGGCTGGCTGGTCGACGGCGCCGCGATCATGAACCAGATCCCGCTGTGCCGCTGCACGTACGGTCCGTACGCGCGCGCGATGATTCGCGTGTGCAAGGAGGAGTCGTTCCATCAGCGCCAGGGTTTCGACGCGTTGCTGTCGATGATGAAGGGCACCGACGCGCAGCGCGCGATGGTCCAGCAGGCCGTGAACCGCTGGTGGTGGCCGGTGCTGATGATGTTCGGCCCGAGCGACGCCGATTCGGTCCACAGCAGCCAGTCCGCCAAATGGGGCATCAAGCGGATCTCGAACGACGATCTGCGCCAGAAATTCGTCGACGCGACGGTCGACCAGGCGAAGGTGCTCGGCGTGACGCTGCCCGACCCCGACCTGAAATGGAACGAAGCGCGTGGCCACCACGACTACGGCGCGATCGACTGGGACGAATTCTGGCGCGTGGTCAACGGCGACGGCCCGTGCAACAAGGAACGCCTCGCGACGCGCGTGAAAGCCCACGAGGATGGCGCCTGGGTGCGCGAAGCCGCGCTCGCGCACGAAGCGAAGCGCCGCGCCCGCGCCGAACAGCAGGCCGCCTGAGCGGCCCCCTCGAATTCAGGAATCAGGAGAAAACGATGAACAAGGAATGGCCGATCTGGGAAGTGTTCGTGCGCAGCAAGCAGGGCCTCGACCACAAGCATTGCGGCAGCCTGCACGCGGCCGACGCGACGATGGCGCTGCGCATGGCGCGCGACGTCTACACGCGTCGCCAGGAAGGCGTGAGCATCTGGGTGGTGCCGTCGTCGGCGATCACCGCGTCGGACCCGAGCGAGAAGGCCGAACTGTTCGAACCGGCGGGCGACAAGATCTACCGTCATCCGACGTTCTACACGCTGCCCGACGAAGTCAACCACATGTAACGCCCGCGCCATGACGATCACGCCCGAACACCTCTCCTACGTGCTGCGCCTCGCGGACAACGCGCTGATCCTCGGTCAGCGCAATGCCGAATGGTGCGGCCACGGCCCGATCCTCGAGGAAGACATCGCGCTCACCAACATGAGCCTCGACCTCATCGGCCAGGCGCGCATGCTGTACACGCACGCGGCCGAGCTCGAGCGCCAGCTCACCGGCGCGACGAAGACCGAGGACGACTACGCGTACTTCCGCACCGAGCGTGAGTTCGCGAACTTCACGCTCGCCGAACTGCCGCACTACGGCCCGGTCTCCGGCACCGCGCACGCCGACAAGGACTACGCGGTGACGATCGTGCGCAACTTCCTGTACGCGGCGCTGATGCTGCACATATGGAGCGCGCTGGAGACGTCGACCGACACGCAACTGGCGGCGATCGCCGCGAAATCGGTGAAGGAAACCCGTTATCACGTCCAGCATGCGCGCGAGTGGCTCGTGCGCCTCGGCGACGGCACCGACGAATCGCACCGCCGCGCGCAGGCCGCGCTCGACTACCTGATGCCGTACACACGCGAATTTTTCGCCGCCGATGCGATCGACGACGCGATCGTCGCACCGGGCATCGGCCCGGCGCCGGCCGCGATCGAGGCCGCGTGGCGCGCGGACGTGGATGACGCGCTCGCGGAAGCCACGCTCACGTTGCCGGCGCCGGTGAAGCATGTGACGACCGGCAAGCAGGGCGAGCACTCGGAGCACATGGGCTACCTGCTCGCCGAAATGCAGAGCCTCGCGCGCCAGCATCCCGGCGCGAGCTGGTAACCGGCCCACGCCACGGAGCCCGACGATGTCCGCCCAGACCGCCGCCCCTGCCCCCGCCGCGCACCGCGACGATCCGTTGCTCGCCCGCGCGTGGGACGTGCTCGAAGCCGTGCCCGATCCGGAGATCCCGGTCGTGTCGATCCGCGAGCTCGGCATCCTGCGCGACGTCCGCCGCGCGGATGACGGCCAGCTCGAAGTCGTGATCACGCCGACCTACTCGGGCTGCCCGGCGATGTCGCAGATCGCCGAGGACATCGCCGCCGCGCTGCAGGCCGCCGACTTGCCGCCGCACCGGATCGAGACGGTGCTCGCTCCCGCGTGGACGACCGACTGGATTACGCAGGAAGCGCGCGACAAGCTGCGCGCGTACGGTATCGCGCCGCCGGTCGGCCAGTGCGGCAGCGCCGCGCCGCGGGAGAACGTCGTGCGCTTCGTGCCGCGGCCGGTCGCGGCACCCACCTGCCCGCGCTGCGGCTCCGCGCGCACCGAACGTCTCGCGCAATTCGCGTCCACGGCCTGCAAGGCGCTGTATCGCTGCGTCGACTGCCGCGAACCCTTCGACTACTTCAAACCCTACTGAATATGGCGACCCCGCAATTTCACCCGCTGCGTATCCGCGACGTGCGGCCCGAGACCGCCGACGCCGTGACCGTCTCGTTCGACGTGCCGCCCGAATTGCGCGACGCGTACCGCTTCACGCAGGGCCAGTTCGTCACGCTGAAGACCCACATCGACGGCGAGGAGACGCGCCGCTCGTATTCGATCTGCGTCGGCACGACGGACTACGACCGTGACGGCGAACTGCGCATCGGCATCAAGCGCGTGCGCGGCGGCCGCTTCTCGAACTTCGCGTTCGATACGCTGAAGCCCGGCCACATGATCGACGTGATGACACCGGATGGCCGCTTCTTCACGCACCTGAACGCCGACCACGGCAAGCAGTACGTCGCGTTTTCCGGCGGCTCGGGGATCACGCCGGTGCTCGCGATCGTGAAGACGACGCTCGAACTCGAGCCGCGCAGCACGTTCACGCTGATCTACGGCAACCGCAGCGTCGACGCGATCATGTTCGCGGAGGAGCTCGAGGACCTGAAGAACCGCTACATGAACCGCTTCGTCCTCTACCACGTGCTGTCGGACGATCTGCAGGACGTCGAGCTGTTCAACGGCGTGCTCGACCAGGCGAAATGCGCGGAATTCCTCGCCACGCTGACACCGGCCGACGCGATCGACGAGGCGTTCATCTGCGGCCCGGCGCCGATGATGGACGCCGCCGAAGCCGCGCTGAAGGCGGCCGGCGTGCCGCAGGCGAAGGTGCATGTCGAGCGCTTCGGCACGCCGCTGCCGCAGGCCGGCGCACCGGTCGTCGAGATCACCGACCAGACGCCGGCCGCCGATCTCGAGATCGTGCTCGACGGCAAGAAGCGCAAGCTGCGCTTGCCGTACGAAGGCGTGAGCCTGCTCGACGTGGGCCTGCGCGCGGGCCTCGCGCTGCCGTATGCGTGCAAGGGCGGCGTGTGCTGCACATGCCGCGCGAAGGTGGTCGAAGGCGAAGTGCGGATGGAGAAGAACTACACGCTCGAGGAGCACGAGGTGAAGGATGGTTTCGTGCTGACGTGCCAGTGCCACCCGATCAGCGACAAGGTCGTCGTGAGCTTCGACGAACGTTGAGCGGCATCGCGTCGCGGCGCCCGACGGTTTCTCGCCGTCACACATCTCGCTTACACTAGGGGCCGCCGGCCGGCTGGACATCGCAACGTCCGCCCGTCGGCGGTTTTCTTTTGTTGACGACAGGCCGATGAGTACCATTCATGTGATTCAGGGCGGCACCGCCGCCGCGTCGCTGCGCGAGGCTCTCGTGCAAGCCGGACGCGACGAGCGCGTCGTCGGTTTGCTCGACGATCTCGGCGTCGGGCCACTGAAGGGCGCCGACGAGACGCCCGACACGCGCGCCGCTTTCTGGCAGCACGTGCTCGGCGACCAGATTCCCGACTGGAACGCGGAAATCGAAGGCGAATTCGCCCGCCTCGACCAGCTCGCGATGGATACCGGCCAGGTCGTCGTGTGGCATGCGCCGAGCGTCGGCGACAAGCTGCTGCTGCGCCGCGTCGCCTATCACCTGCGCAACGTGCCGCAGCGCCTGAACGAGGTACGGCTGTCGGCCGCCGACCTCGACGCCGCGCAGCGCGCATCGCTGTCGCGTACCGACCAGGCCTGCGCGACCGGGATGTTCTCGCCCGCGGAACTGGCGCGCAAGCGGCCGGTGGCCGCGCCGATCTCGGTCCTGCGCATCGGCCGCCTTGCGCTCGAGTGGCAGGAGGCGAAGCACCTGAACGCCGAGCTGCGTTATTGGGTCAGCAACACGATCAAGAGCGGCCACTACGCCGATCTCGACGCGCTGATCGTCGCGCGCGCGGAAACCGACTGGCAGCCCGCGCGGCGCCTCGTCGGCAGCATCATGGCCGCCGCCGACCGCGGCGGGCTGTTCGTCAGCGACTCGATCGCGTGGTGGCGCTGCCGCGAACTCGCGGCCACCGGCCGACTCGAGCTGCAGGACGACGCGCCCGCGGCCCTCTCTTCCACGCAGGTGCGCGCGGCCCCGGCCGCCGCGCACCGCTAATCTTCCTTCGACCATGGCCCGAACCCGAGCGCCCGACCACGAATCCCAGCGCGAGCAGATCCTCGACCTGGCCGCCGAGAAATTCGCGCAGACGAGCTACCCGAGCACGTCGATGTCCGATCTCGCGACCGCGAGCGGTACGTCGAAGGCGCGGCTCTATCACTATTACGAGAGCAAGGAAGCGATCCTGTTCGACCTGCTCGATCGCTACACCAAACGGCTGATGCTGATCATCGCCGAGGTCGAGGGTGCGAGCCAGCGGCGCGGCCTCAGCGAGCGCGACGCGTTCGCCGAGCTCGTGCGCGCGTTCCTCGCCGAATACGAGACGTCGCACAGCCGCCACGTCGCGCTGCTCAACGACGTGAAGTATCTGGAGGATGCGCAGCGCGAAATCGTGCTCGACCGCCAGCGCGACATCGTCGCGGCGTTCACGCGGCAGCTCGCGCGCGCGTATCCCGACCGCATCTCGAAGGAAAACCAGACCTCCGTGACGATGATGGTGTTCGGGATGATCAACTGGACCTTCACATGGCTGAAGCCGGGCGGGCGCCTCGGCTACCGCGACTTCGCCGAACAGGTAATCGACCTGATCGAACGCGGGCTGTCGACAGCGGCCTGATGCCGCGCAGCAGCATGCGTTGCGCGGCGGGCACAGTGCGACCGCCCGTCGCGCGTTTCATATGATGAATTTTAAATCCATTAAAAATCAAATAGATAGACGAATAATTAAGCGGATTTAGAATTCACCCTCGGCACAAATAACGTCAAATGCGGGTTTTCCCTTACCTCGGTCGGGTAGAATGCTGTTGCATTGCACAAGCCGCTTGTGCAGCCACACACTGAGGAACCCACGATGAACACGCGATCCAACCGCCGTGCCGATGCTGTCGGCCACGCCGGTACTGCGCCGGTTCTCGTCAGGGAACTGGCTTCCAAAGACCGTGAGCAGATGCTCACCCACTTTCTCTCGCTCGACGAAGAGGACCGCCTGCTGCGCTTCGGCCAGATGGTGCCCGACCACGTGATCGAGAACTATGTCCGCACGATCGATTTCGGTCGCGATACCGTATTCGGCGTGTTCGACCACGATCTCGAACTGATCGGCGTCGGCCACCTGGCCTATCTGCCGGCCGAAGGCGACAAGCGCACGGCCGAATTCGGCGTGTCGGTGCTCGAAAGCGCACGCGGCCGCGGCGTCGGCTCGAAGCTGTTCGAGCGCGCGGCGATCCGCAGCCGCAACACGCACGTGACGATGCTGTACATGCACTGCCTGTCGCGTAACGCGACGATGATGCACATCGCGAAGAAATCCGGGATGCGGATCGAGTACGCGTACGGCGAAGCCGATGCGTACCTGTCGCTGCCGCCCGCCGACCACTCGACGATCATCGCCGAGATGCTGCAGGAACAGGCCGCGGTGTTCGACTACGCGATGAAGCGCCAGGCGCGCCGCACGACGAAGTTCATCGAATCGCTGATACCCGCCGCACTGACGGCCTGACGTCGACGGCGTCGGCCAGCCGGGCCGCGCCTGTGGCGCACCCGGCTCCCCTCCTTTCCCCGCCCGCTAGCGCACCGACCGAATCGGCAACGCCGTCGTTTCCTTGAAGCAGTCGAGCGAAAAGCTCGTCTTCACGTCGATCACCGACGGGTGATGCAGCAGATGCTCCTGCACGAAGCGGGAGAAATGCGCCATGTCCTCGACCTGCACGCGCAGCAGGTAATCCATGTCGCCCGTCATCGCGTGGCACGCGACCACTTCCGGCCAGGCCTGCACGGCCGCGCGAAACAGCTCCGCGTGCGTCGCGCCCGCGCGCGCCGACGTCTCGTCGACCCGGACCGGCGCGAGGCCGCCACGCTTTTCGAGCCGCACGCTCACGTACGCGAGCAGGTCGAGCCCGAGCTTCTGCGGATTCAGCAGTGCGACGTAGCCGGTGATCACGCCGATGTCCTCGAGCCGCCGGATCCGCCGCAGGCACGGGCTCGGCGACAGGTTCACGCGCTCGGCGATCTCCTGGTTCGACAGGCGCCCGTTCTCCTGAAGAATCGCGAGAATTCGCCGATCGATGGCATCCAATTCGGCTTGCGCCATCTTCTGCCCTCCATTGATTATTTTGAGACTGGAAATTGCGCCATCGTAGGCGCGGGCGATCAAGTTCGCAAGTTTCCGCTCGCGGCCGCCCGCTACACTCTGTCGCATGTCTCGACGCGCCGCACACGCTCATTGCGGAGGCGGCCGTCGACATCGAACCAGGCCGAGCACGCGCACGCCGCCCCGGCCGATCGCCCCGCACAGGAGACACGACATGCAGATCCCCAACTGGGACAACCCCGTCGGCACCGACGGCTTCGAATTCATCGAATACACGGCACCGGACCCGAAAGCGCTCGGACACCTGTTCGAACGGATGGGTTTCACCGCGATCGCGCGCCACCGCCACAAGGACGTGACGGTGTACCGCCAGGGCGACATCAATTTCATCATCAACGCCGAACCGGATTCGTTCGCGCAACGCTTCGCGCGCCTGCACGGCCCGTCGATCTGCGCGATCGCGTTCCGCGTGCAGGACGCCGCGAAGGCGTATCAGCGTGCGCTGGAACTCGGCGCGTGGGGCTTCGACAACAAGACGGGCCCGATGGAGCTGAACATCCCGGCGATCAAGGGGATCGGCGATTCGCTGATCTATTTCGTCGACCGCTGGCGCGGCAAGAACGGCGCGCAGCCGGGCGCGATCGGCGACATCAGCATCTACGACGTCGACTTCGAGCCGATTCCCGGCGCGAACCCGAACCCGGTCGGGCACGGCCTCACCTACATCGACCACCTGACGCACAACGTGCATCGCGGCCGCATGCAGGAATGGGCCGAGTTCTACGAGCGCCTGTTCAACTTCCGCGAAGTGCGCTACTTCGACATCGAAGGCAAGGTGACCGGCGTGAAGTCGAAGGCGATGACGTCGCCGTGCGGCAAGATCCGCATCCCGATCAACGAGGAAGGCTCGGACACGGCCGGCCAGATCCAGGAATACCTCGACGCGTATCACGGCGAAGGCATCCAGCACATCGCGCTCGGCGCGAGCGACATCTACCAGGCGGTCGACGGGCTGCGCAGCAAGGACGTGAAGCTGCTCGACACGATCGACACGTATTACGAACTGGTCGACCGCCGCGTGCCGAACCACGGCGAATCGCTGGCCGAGCTGAAGAAACGCAAGATCCTGATCGACGGCGCGCGCGACGACCTGCTGCTGCAGATCTTCACCGAGAACCAGATCGGGCCGATCTTCTTCGAGATCATCCAGCGCAAGGGCAACCAGGGCTTCGGCGAAGGCAACTTCAAGGCGCTGTTCGAATCGATCGAGCTCGACCAGATCCGCCGCGGCGTCGTGCAGGACAAGGCCTGACGCTTGCACCGCGCGGCAGCGGCTCGGCAGCCGGGCCGCCCGCGCGATCCGGCCGCACAAAGAAAAAGGGCGGGAATCCTCGGATTCCCGCCCTTTTGTATTTCGGCGCGGCCCGCAAGCCGCGCGATCGCATCAACGCACGTTCGCCTTCGACTCGGCGGCACGCTCGGCCGACGGCTGGGCTGCGGCGTCCTGGGCCGGCACGATCTGCTGCATCTGCGCGCCGGCTGCCGCCAGTGCGCTCGCGCCTCGCGCGTGCACCGGGCCGGTCATCGAGAAAAACGCGGCGGACACGATCAGGAAACTCTGGATATGACGTGTGTTCATTGCACCTCCTGTAAAACTGCCGGCGCCTCCCCGACTGCGTCGGAACGAACCCACGCGGCCGGGCACCTCCGGCAGGCCGACAAGATTAACGGCATTTGCCCGAAGATCAACGCGGCTTTACATGCTTTTACATGATGTAACGCATCATCCGCCCCGTTTTCGCGGGGCGCCGCCGCGCATTCCCCGCGTTGCAACCGATGGGCGGCGGGTTTGCCCCAGTGCTACCATCCCTTAAAACCGGCGAACATGCCGGCCACTGCAGACGCGTCCAAAAGATGCCGACGCAACCGAAGTTTTGGTGATCCCAGACCGGGTGGAGGAGACAGTTAATGAATGCCCCGCTAGACGCAGACCAACGCGCGTCGCTAGAAGCCGCGCTGAAGTCCGTCACGCTTGACGACAAATACACACTGGAACGCGGCCGCGCGTACATGAGCGGCATCCAGGCCCTCGTGCGCCTGCCGATGCTCCAGCAGGAACGCGACCGCGCCGCCGGTCTCAATACGGCCGGCTTTATCTCCGGCTATCGCGGCTCGCCGCTCGGCGGCCTCGATCTGTCGCTCTGGAAAGCCAAGCAGCACCTGGCCGCCCACCAGATCGTGTTCCAGCCCGGCCTCAACGAAGATCTCGCCGCCACCGCCGTGTGGGGCTCCCAGCAGGTGAACCTGTACCCCGGCGCGAAATACGACGGCGTGTTCGGCATGTGGTACGGCAAGGGCCCGGGCGTCGACCGCACCGGCGACGTCTTCAAGCACGCGAACTCGGCCGGCTCGTCGCAGCACGGCGGCGTGCTGGTGCTCGCCGGCGACGACCACGCGGCGAAATCGTCGACGCTCGCGCACCAGTCCGAACACATCTTCAAGGCTTGCGGGCTGCCGGTGCTGTTCCCGTCGAACGTGCAGGAATATCTCGATTTCGGCCTGCACGGCTGGGCGATGAGCCGCTACTCGGGCCTGTGGGTGGCGCTCAAGTGCGTGACCGACGTCGTCGAATCGTCGGCGTCGGTCGACATCGACCCGCATCGCACCGAGATCGTGCTGCCGACCGATTTCATCCTGCCGGAAGGCGGGCTGAACATCCGCTGGCCCGATCCGCCGCTCGTGCAGGAAGCGCGGCTGCTCGACTACAAGTGGTACGCGGCGCTCGCGTACGTGCGGGCGAACAAGCTCGACCGGATCGAGATCGATTCGCCGAACGCGCGCTTCGGGATCATGACCGGCGGCAAGGCGTATCTCGACGTGCGCCAGGCGCTGACCGACCTCGGCCTCGACGACGAAACCTGCGCGCGGATCGGCATCCGGCTCTACAAGGTCGGCTGCGTGTGGCCGCTCGAAGCGCAGGGCGCGCAGGCGTTCGCGCGCGGCCTCGACGAAATCCTGGTGGTCGAGGAAAAGCGCCAGATCCTCGAATACGCGATCAAGGAAGAGCTGTACAACTGGCCCGACGCGCAACGCCCGCGCGTGTTCGGCAAGTTCGACGAGAAGGATGGCGCCGGCGGCGAATGGTCGGTGCCGATGGGCAACTGGCTGCTGCCTGCGCACTACGAGCTGTCGCCCGCGATCATCGCGAAGGCGATCGCGACGCGGCTCGAGAAGTTCGAATTGCCGTCCGACGTGCGCGCGCGCATCGCCGCGCGGCTCGCGGTGATCAACGCGAAGGAAATGGCGCTCGCGAAGCCGCACGTGCAGACCGAGCGCAAGCCGTGGTTCTGCTCGGGCTGCCCGCACAACACGTCGACCAGCGTGCCGGAAGGCTCGCGCGCGATCGCCGGCATCGGCTGCCACTACATGACCGTGTGGATGGACCGCAGCACGAGCACCTTCAGCCAGATGGGCGGCGAAGGCGTGCCGTGGATCGGCCAGGCGCCGTTCACCGACGAGAAGCACGTGTTCGCGAACCTCGGCGACGGCACCTATTTCCACTCGGGCCTGCTCGCGGTGCGCGCGGCGATCTCGTCGAAGGCGAACATCACCTACAAGATCCTCTACAACGACGCGGTGGCGATGACGGGCGGCCAGCCGGTCGACGGCGTGCTGACGGTGCCGCAGATCACGCACCAGCTCGCGTCCGAAGGCGCGAAGAAGATCGTGATCGTCACCGACGAGCCGGAGAAGTACGACAGCCAGAAGGCGCTGCTCGCGCCCGGCGTGACGATCCATCACCGCGACCAGCTCGACGACGTGCAGCGCGAGCTGCGCGAGATCGAAGGCACGACGATCCTGATCTACGACCAGACTTGCGCGACGGAGAAACGCCGCCGCCGCAAACGCGGCACGTATCCGGACCCGGCCAAGCGCGTCGTGATCAACGACGCGGTGTGCGAAGGCTGCGGCGACTGCTCGGTGCAGTCGAACTGCCTGTCGGTCGAGCCGCTGGAAACCGAATTCGGCACGAAGCGCCAGATCAACCAGTCGAGCTGCAACAAGGACTTTTCGTGCGTGAAGGGCTTCTGCCCGAGCTTCGTCACGGTCGAGGGCGGCCAGTTGAAGAAGCCGAAGGCGGTGTCGGTCGACGGCAGCGCATTGCCGCCGATTCCGGAACCGACGCTGCCGGCGATCGATCGCGCGTACGGCGTGCTCGTCACCGGCGTGGGCGGCACGGGCGTCGTGACGATCGGCGCGCTGCTCGGGATGGCCGCGCATCTGGAAAACAAGGGCGTGACCGTGCTCGACGTCACCGGCCTCGCGCAGAAAGGCGGCGCCGTGATGAGCCACGTGCAGATCTCGCACGCGCCGACCGACATCCACGCGACGCGGATCGCGATGGGCGAAGCCGATCTCGTGATCGGTTGCGATGCGATCGTCACGGCCGGCGACGAGTGCACGTCGCGGATGCGGCACGACACGACGCGGGTGGTCGTCAACAGCGCGCAGACGCCGACCGCCGAGTTCATCAAGAACCCGAACTGGGCGTTCCCGGGCCTGTCCGCCGAGAACGACATCCGCGCGGCGGCCGGTGTTGCGGTCGACTTCATCGACGCGAACCGCTTCGCGGTCGCGCTGCTCGGCGACGCGATCTACACGAACCCGTTCGTGCTCGGCTACGCATGGCAGAAGGGCTGGCTGCCGTTGACGCTCGCGTCGCTCGAACGCGCGATCGAGCTGAACGCCGTGTCGGTCGACAAGAACCGCGCGGCGTTCGACTGGGGCCGCCGCGCCGCGTACGACCTGGCCAGCGTGAAGCAGGCGGCGGCCGGCGACGCCCGGCCCGCGCAAGGCGCCACGGTGATCTCGCTGCACACGAAGAAGGCGGTCGACGCGCTGATCGCGAAGCGCGTGGAGTTCCTCACCGCGTACCAGAACGCCGCGTACGCGTCGCGCTATGCGGCGTTCGTCGACAAGGTGCGCGCCACCGAGCGCGCACTGGCGGACGGCGACACGGTGCAGGAACCGCTGACCGAAGCGGTCGCGCGCAACCTGTTCAAGCTGATGGCGTACAAGGACGAGTACGAGGTCGCGCGGCTGCAGTCCGACCCCGCGTTCCTCGCGCGCCTGCGCGCGCAGTTCGAAGGCGACTGGAAGCTGAAATTCCACCTCGCGCCGCCGCTGTTCGCGAAGACGGACGCCCACGGCCATCTCGTGAAGAAGGCGTACGGCCCGTGGATGATGTCGGCGTTCCGGCTGCTCGCGAAGGCGAAGTTCCTGCGCGGCACGGCGCTCGATCCGTTCGGCCGCACCGCGGAGCGCCGCACCGAGCGCGCGCTGATCGGCGAGTACGAAGCGCTGATCGGCGAGGTGCTGGCGAGGCTGAACGCGGCCAACCGGCCGCTCGCGCTCGAACTCGCGATGCTGCCCAACGGCATTCGGGGCTACGGCCACGTGAAGGAGAACAACCTGCGCGCGGTACGCCAGAAGTGGGACACGCTGCTCGCGAAGTGGCGTTCGCCGGCAGGCGGCCAGTCGCACCAGCAGGTCGCGTAACGCGCGGTCGCGGCGCGGCGTTCGAAGCAGGAACGCCCGCCCGCGCCGCCGCCCGTCGCGGTTCACGCAAAAAAAACGCCACGGAACCCAGGTTCCGTGGCGTTTTTCATTGCGCCGCGCCTGACGCGCGGCACACGCGGGCGTGAGCTTACTTCGTGTTCACGTTCGCGGCGGCAACGGCCGTCATGTTGATGATCCGGCGCACGGTCGCGGCCGGCGTCAGGATGTGGACCGGCTTGGCGGCGCCGAGCAGGAACGGGCCGACCGTCACGCCTTCGCCGCCGACCATCTTCAGCAGGTTGTACGCGATGTTCGCCGCTTCGACGTTCGGCATGATCAGCAGGTTCGCTTCACCCGACAGCGTCGTGCCCGGGAACGCCTGCTTGCGGATCAGTTCCGACAGCGCCGCGTCGCCGTGCATTTCGCCGTCGACTTCGAGGTTCGGCGCACGCTCGACGATCAGCTTGCGGGCCTCGGCCATCCGGCGCGACGACGCCGACGGCGCGCTGCCGAAGTTCGAGTTCGACAGCAGCGCGGCCTTCGGCGCGATGCCGAAGCGCTCGATCTCGGCCGCGGCCTGGATCGTCATGTCGGCGAGCTGGTCGGCGCTCGGCAGCTCGTTCACGTACGTGTCGCACACGAACAGGTTGCGGCCTGGCAGCATCAGCAGGTTCATCGCGGCGAAGTGCTCGGCGCCCTTCGCGCGGCCCAGTACCTGCTCGATGAACTTCAGGTGGCTGTGGAACGTGTCGATCATCCCGCAGATCATCCCGTCCGCATCGCCCAGATGCACGAGCATCGCGCCGATCAGCGTGTTGAACTTGCGCATCGCGGCCTTCGCGACTTCCGGCGTCACGCCGTCGCGCGCGCCGATCTCCTGATACGCCTGCCAGTAGCGGTGGTAGCGCGCATCGTCTTCCGGATCGACGATTTCGAAATCGACGCCGGCCTTCAGCTTCGAGCCGATCTTCTGCAAGCGCATGTCGACGACCGACGGACGGCCGACGATGATCGGCTTCGCGATCTTTTCCAGCAGCACGAACTGCGCGGCGCGCAGCACGCGCTCGTCCTCGCCCTCGGCGAACACGATGCGGGCCTCTTTCTGCTTCGCCGCCGCGAACACCGGGCGCATCACCATGCCGGTGCGGTAGACGGTCGCGCCGAGCTGCTCGCGGTACGCGTCCATGTCCTGGATCGGGCGCGTCGCGACGCCCGAATCCATCGCGGCTTGCGCGACGGCCGGCGCGATCTTGATGATCAGGCGCGGGTCGAACGGCTTCGGGATCAGGTAGTCCGGCCCGAATTCGAGCGAATGGCCTTCATACGCCTTCGCGACTTCCTCGCTCTGGTCGGTTTCCTCGGCCAGCTCGGCGATCGCGCGCACGCACGCGAGCTTCATTTCTTCCGTGATCGTGGTCGCGCCGACGTCGAGCGCGCCGCGGAAGATGAACGGGAAGCACAGCACGTTGTTGACCTGGTTCGGGTAGTCCGAACGGCCGGTCGCGACGATCGCGTCCGGGCGCACGGCCTTCGCGTCTTCCGGGCGGATTTCCGGTTCCGGGTTCGCGAGCGCCAGGATCAGCGGCTTGTCGCCCATCGTCTTGACCATGTCCTGCTTCAGCACGCCCGCGCTCGAGCAGCCGAGGAACACGTCCGCGCCGACGATCGCGTCGGCGAGCGTGCGCGCGTCGGTGTTGGCCGCATAGCGCTGCTTCGACGGATCGAGGTTGCCGCGCCCTTCGTAGATCACGCCCTTCGAATCGGCGACGAGGATGTTCGACTTCGTCAGGCCGAGATTCACCAGCAAGTCCAGACACGCGATCGCCGCCGCGCCCGCGCCCGAACACACGAGCTTCACTTCCGACAGCTTCTTGCCGACGACCTTCAGGCCGTTCAGGATCGCGGCCGACGCGATGATCGCGGTACCGTGCTGGTCGTCGTGGAAGACCGGAATCTTCATTCGCTCGCGCAGCTTCTGCTCGATGTAGAAGCATTCCGGCGCCTTGATGTCCTCGAGGTTGATGCCGCCGAGCGTCGGCTCGAGCATCGCGATCGCCTCGACGAGCTTGTCGGGGTCGGACTCCGACAGTTCGATGTCGAACACGTCGATGCCCGCGAATTTCTTGAAGAGGCAGCCCTTGCCTTCCATCACCGGCTTCGCGGCCAGCGGGCCGATGTTGCCGAGACCCAGCACGGCGGTGCCGTTCGTGATGACGCCGACGAGGTTGCCGCGCGACGTGTACTTCTGCGCGTCGAGCGGATCGGCGTGGATCGCCTCGCACGCGGCGGCGACGCCCGGCGAATACGCGAGCGACAGATCGAGCTGGTTCGACAGCGGCTTGGTCGGGGTGACCGAAATCTTGCCGGGTTTCGGGTTCAGGTGATAAGCGAGAGCGGCCTGCTTCAGTTGTTCGTCCATGATTGACCTGCGAGAGACATGCGGAATATTGACGACTCAGTACACAGCACCTTCGGCCGCGTCTGCTTGAATCGAGGGGATGGTCGACTGCGAGACGGCCCGCGACGCACCGGATCGGCACGCCATCGAACCTTGGCGGATGGCAAGAGGAAAGTACAAAGTACTGAACGATTTCTAAGGGTCGCCTAGTGTACACCCCCTAAATGACGTCCGTTGCTGCGACGCCGCATCTCCGGCATCAGCGCCGGGACGGTCTGCCCCCGTTTGTTTCGCCGGTGGTGAGCCGGGCAGCGAACCCGCGCGAATTCCGCCGAAAACCTGCCTGAATCGGGTAAAATAGCGGGCTACGCGCGCAGCGATGCGGTCGGCCCGCCGATCGCACCCCGGCCCTTCGGGCAGGTTCCCCTTGCTGCGCCACCGGGCCCGCGCCCGCTCCTCGCTCATCACCCAAGGAATGCCCATGACAGGCTACGATCGTCAGTCGATCTCGGATACGACCGCCAAAATCCTGCTCGAAGTGCAGGCGGTGCACTTCAATGCCGAAAAACCGTTCATCTTCACGTCCGGCTGGGCAAGCCCCGTCTATATCGACTGCCGCAAGCTGATCTCGTATCCGCGCGTGCGCCGTGCGCTGATGGAAATGGCGGAAACGACGATCACGCGCGACATCGGCTTCGAGCAGATCGACGCGGTGGCGGGCGGCGAGACGGCCGGCATCCCGTTCGCGGCATGGATCGCGGACCGGATGATGGTGCCGATGCAGTACGTGCGCAAAAAGCCGAAGGGTTTCGGCCGCAATGCGCAGATCGAAGGCCATCTCGAGGAAGGCTCGCGCGTGCTGCTGGTGGAAGACCTGACCACCGACAGCCGCAGCAAGATCAACTTCGTCAACGCGCTGCGCACCGCGGGCGCGACGGTGAACCACTGCTTCGTGCTGTTCCACTACAACATCTTCAAGGAAAGCGTGTCGGTCCTGAAGGACATCGACGTCGACCTGCACGCGCTCGCGACGTGGTGGGACGTGCTGCGCGTCGCGAAGGCGTCGGGCTACTTCGAGACGAAGACGCTCGACGAAGTCGAGAAATTCCTGCACGCACCGGCCGAATGGTCGGCCGCGCACGGCGGCGCGACGGCCCCGAAGGAATGACGCCCCGCCGGCATGCATGCCGGCGCACTGGCTGAACGAGCCGCCTGCTTCATCGCAGGCGGTTTTTTTTCGTCCGTCGCGTTGCGCGCCGACCGCGCGCAATCGCGGGCGCCGGTGTGCGTCGCTCATCGAACCCTAATGCTAGACTTGATCCATCGCCGCCCTCAGCTGCGCGGGCAACATACAACGCCAACAATGCCGGGAGCCTCGGCCCGGCCCACGTGACGGGAGAAGCGCCATATGCGTGTGGATCGCCGGATCACTCCGCCTGCGCCATCGGGTCGCCCTTCTCCGCTCCGTTTCTCCGCCCTCCTGTGCGCCGCCGTCTTCGCGGCGCTGCCCGCGCATGCGGAAGGCCCGTTCACCGTGACGAGCGACGACCTGACGGCGGGCGCCCGCGTGCGGCCCGCGAACGTGTTCGACCGCGGCGACTGCAAGGGCGCGAACCGCTCGCCGCAACTCGCATGGCACAACCCGCCGCCGGGCACGCGCGGCTACGCGGTCACGATCTTCGATCCCGACGCGCCGGGGCACGGCTGGTGGCACTGGGCCGTCGCGGGCATCCCGGCGACCGTCACGAGCCTGCCGGCCGATGCGAGCGCGTCCGGCTTCCTGCGCCGCATCGGCGCGAGCGAGGCGCGCAACGACTTCGGAATCGACGGCTACGGCGGCCCGTGCCCACCGCCCGGCAAACCGCATCGCTACGTGATCACCGTCTACGCGCTGAAAGGCACCGACCTGCGTATCTCGCAAGGCCGCCCCGCGCCGATGTTCGAGCACGAGATCGGCACGCTCGCGATCGGCACCGCGCGACTCACGGTCACTTACGGGCAGTAGGTAAGCGCGCGCCGCCGCCCGTGGCGGTCGCGATTGCCCGCGCCCGCGAATTTCTGTGCGCGGCCTGCGCGCTTTCTTCCGGTCATTTCGGCTTGCTAGACTCGGCTGCACCGGTCGCGGCATCCCGCCGCGCATCCGTCGCGCCGCCCAACTGCGGCGCGTGTCGCGGCGAGCCTGCGGGCCGCCGTTCCCGTCCCTTTCCGGAGAACGCTTCATGTCGAACATCGTCATCGTCTATCACAGCGGCTACGGTCACACGCAGAAACTGGCCGAGGCCGTGCACGCCGGTGCGCAGGATGCCGGCGCCGCCGCACGCCTCCTCGCCGTCGGCGAGCTCGACGACGCGGGCTGGGCCGCGCTCGACGCGGCGGACGCGATCGTCTTCGGCGCGCCGACCTACATGGGCGGCCCGTCCGCGCAGTTCAAGCAATTCGCCGACGCGACCTCGAAACCGTGGTTTACGCAGAAATGGAAGGACAAGATCGCCGCGGGCTTCACGAACTCCGCGACGATGAACGGCGACAAGTTCTCGACGATTCAGTATTTCGTCACGCTGGCGATGCAACATGGGATGGTGTGGGTCGGCACGGGCATGATGCCGGCCAACTCGAAGGCGGCCACGCGCAACGACATCAACTACGTCGGCGGCTTCACGGGCCTGCTCGCGCAGTCGCCGGCGGACGCGACGCCCGATGAGGGCCCGCTGCCCGGCGACCTCGATACCGCGAAGGCGTTCGGCCGGCGCGTCGCCGAAGCGACGGCGCGCTGGGTGGCCGGCGGCCGCTGAGCGCGCCCGGGGCACCCGCCCGCTCGCACCGGCCGCTGGCGTGGCCGCGCAGCGTGGGGGTGCACCAAAGGGACACAAGACGGCCCGCGGGCCGTCTTTTTTTCGCCCCGTGCGGTACAGGCCCGCCGGATGACGTCTTAAAATGGCGGTTTCAGGGCGCCGCGGCTCCCGTTTCATTCAGTGAGAGCGAAATGAGCACCAAAGTTTTTGTCGACGGCCAGGAAGGCACGACCGGCCTCAAGATCTTCGAATACCTGTCGGCACGCAGCGACATCGAGATCCTGCGCATCGATGAAGCGAAGCGCAAGGACGTCGACGAGCGCCGTCGCCTGATCAACGCGTCCGACGTCACGTTCCTGTGCCTGCCGGACGTCGCGTCGCGCGAATCCGCGTCGCTCGTCGAGAACCCGAACACCACGCTGATCGACGCGAGCACCGCGTTCCGCACCCATGCCGACTGGGCCTACGGCCTGCCCGAGCTGACCCGCGCGCAGCGCGAGAAGATTCGTACGTCGAAGCGCATCGCGGTGCCCGGCTGCCACGCATCGGCGTTCGTGCTCGCGATGCGGCCGCTCGTCGATGCGGGCATCGTCGCGCCGACGTTCGCCGCGCACAGCTACTCGATCACCGGCTACAGCGGCGGCGGCAAGTCGATGATCGCCGAGTACGAAAGCGCCGCGCCGGGCGGCAAGCTCGCGAGCCCGCGCCCGTATGCGCTCGGCCTCGCGCACAAGCACCTGCCCGAAATGGCCGCGCACACCGGCCTCGCGAACGCACCGATCTTCACGCCGATCGTCGGCCCGTTCCTGAAAGGCCTCGCGGTGACGACCTACTTCACGCCCGGGCAGCTCGCGAAGCGCGCGACGCCGCAGGACGTGCAGCGCGTGTTCGCCGAGTACTACGCGGACGAAGCGTTCGTGCGCGTCGCACCGTTCGACGCGGATGCGAACCTCGACAGCGGCTTCTTCGACGTGCAGGCGAACAACGACACGAACCGCGTCGACCTGTTCGTGTTCGGCAACGCGGAGCGCTTCGTCACGGTCGCGCGCCTCGACAACCTCGGCAAGGGCGCGTCGGGCGCCGCGATCCAGTGCATGAACCTCAACATCGGCGCGGCCGAGGACGCCGGCCTCAAACGCTGATTCAGCATCGCATGCCATGCAAAGCCGGCCACTGGCCGGCTTTTTATTTACCCGTATCAGGCAATATATAAAAACACCGGATCGCGCATTTACAAATATTTACAAGCTTTCCATTGCGCGATTACCAGTGAATTAATCCAGTCCGTTCTTTATCCAGTCAATCCCGAATAGGGATAAACCGGATACCGTCGATTTAAACGCTGCCGTTATACGCAGGAAGGCGCGGCGCGAGCGTGCCAGGCGTCGCGCAGCCCCCACTCCGGCAGCTTTCGACGGCCCGCCGCGCGTTTTAATTCTTACCAACCGCCTTATCGGGCAAGGATTCAAATTGCCGATCCCGTTTCAATCGCCTTTTTTAGACGGGTTCATCAATTGACAGCAAAAATCCAGGCAGCGACATTAGCTCGCACAATTAAACGATTGGAGACAGCGGCATGTCGCACGCCTTATCGAAGGGGGTGGCAACGGCCTTTGCCATTGCCCCTTTCCTGGTTGCATGTGGTGGGGGGGACTCTGGCGGCGCGCTCGCGCCGATCGATGCGCCCCAATGTTCCGGCTCGAGCTGCGGCACGCAAGGGCCGCCGCCTTCGCAGCCGATCAACGGCGCACTGTGCCCGGCCAACGCGGATATCGTGAAGAGCACGTATCTCGGCGGCGCGGGCAGCGGCGAGATCGTCAGCGTCAACATCGACGCGGTCGCGATGACGTACACGCTCAAGTGGCTCGAATCGCCGATTCCGCTGAAGACGGGCACCGTCACGCCGAGCCGCGCCGGCACGACGATCACCGGCAAGGTCGTCCATCCGCCGACCGGCACGCTGCCGACCGCCGAGCAGACGCGCTGCGCGTTCGTCCTCACGCCGGGCACCGGCACCGCGCCGGACGGTTCGACCTATTCGACGGCCGCCGACTTCAACCAGGCGAACCCGCCGATGCTGCTGGTCGGCATGGGCGTGGCGGGCGGTGGCATTCCCGGCGCGACGGTTCAGTACGACGGGCTGACGATCAGCGTGATCGGCCTCCCCGTATTCCAGAACGTCGGCCAGGTGCCCAATCGCCACTTCGACTTCTACCCGTTCCTCGGCTTCGCGAACACGACGACCGACCTCACGAAGCTGCCGGGCACGTACAACGCGCTGCTCTATCACCTCGTGCCGTCGGGCAACTATGCAACGAAGGGCGTCAACTCCAGCGAGACGTTCGATGCGAACGGCGCGTGCACGTCGAGCGGTTCGGGCGGCTGCCAGACCACCGGCGATCCATGGAAGACGAGCGCGAACGGCGGCTACTTCGACAGCACCCAGGCACCGCAGATCCTGCCGCAAACGAAGCTGCCCCTGATCGGCGCGACCGGCAAGTCGGCCACCGCGCACATGGTGATCGGCCAGCTCAACGGCGCGACGGTGCCGGTAATCGTGCGCACCGGCTACGTGAACCTCGGCACGCCGCCGTTGCACACCGACGCAAAGGTCGACGACGAATCGGGCATCGCGGTGCTCGGCGCGGCGACGGCGATCACGTCGGGCGCGATCGACGGCGGCTACGCGGGCGCGGACTCGAACTTCAAGTACACGGCTGCGCTGATCCGCGGCAGCAACGCGTCGTTCATCAACCCGTCCACGCAGGCCGAGGAAGACGGCTTCACGCTCGACTACGGCCAGGCGACGCCGGGCCTGCTGAACGCGAAGACTACCCCGCCGAGCGGCGCGAGCTACCCGTCCGCATCGGGCGTGGTGATCGCGACGGGCGGCCTGTATGCGGCGCTGATCCAGGGCACGGTGAACGGCGGCGTCACGCCGACGTCGGCGAATTCGACGACGTCGTCGACCCCGTACTTCGGCGTGGGCGCGCAGATCAGCAAGTAGCGATCGAGGACGCGGCGGCCGGCCTGCCGCCGCGCATTGCAGGGAAGGCACGAAGGCGCTCGGCACGGCGCAAGCAGGACGAGCACGACCAACAGAAGCGGCCGACAGGGAGCTGGCCGCCGCACAAAGACAAATCTGGAGGAGCAACATGAAGCGCAACCTCATTCTGGCGGCGGCCCTTGCCGCCCCCCTTCTTTCGGCTTGCGGCGGCGGCAGCGACAATCCGCCCCCGCTCGTCGAAGACCGGCTTTGCCCGGCCACGCTCGACTACAACACCGTGTTCACGGGCGGCGCGGGCAGCGGCGAACTCGCGAAGGTGCAGCTCGACACGACCAAGATGACCTGGCAGGTCACCTATGTCGAATCGCCGGTACCGCAAAAGACCGGCACCGTCGTGCCGACCCGCGCGGGCACCGTCGACAGCGGCACGCTCACGCAGGAAACGCTGCTGCCGACCAACAAGCTGAACCAGTGCGCGTTCCGCCTGAACGGCGCGAGCCTCGACGCGTCGCGTCCGGCGCGCATCTTCGTCGGCTTCGGCGTCGCGGGCGGCACGATTCCCGGCAAGGAGATCCAGTTCGACGGCGTGCTCGGCCAGGCGGCGGTGCCCGACACGAAATTCCCGTACTACCCGTTCATCGGCTTCTCGTCGATCGAAACCGACATCACGAAGGTCGCGGGCACGTACAGCCACATCGGCTTCGGCGAAGTGCCGTCGCAGAAATTCGCGCCGGCGTCGATCGACGCGAAGGTGACGATCAACGCGGACGGCACGTGGACCAAGTGCGACACGACGGGCCAGTTCGCGGGCGGCGCGTGCGTGCAGCAAGGCACGAACTTCGTGCAGTCGGCCGACGGCAGCGGCGCGTTCCAGTCGAACAACTACCGGAGCCAGCTGAAGCCGACGCTGTCGGCCACGCCGCAGGGCAAGGGCTTCATGATCGTCGGCAAGCTGCGCAACCAGCTCGTGCCGATCCTCGTGCGCACGGGTGTCGCGAACCCGAACCCGACGCCGGACAGCAACGGCGTGCCGGGCCTGACCGCCGACGACGAATCGAGCATCTCGATCCTCGCGCCGCAGACGGCGGTGGCGGCCGGTTCGCAGAACGGCGAGTACATCGGCGTCGACAGCCAGTTCGACTACCGGACCACCGCGCTGATCGACAAGCAGGCCACGCTGCTCGATCCGTTCCAGCCGTCGCAGGCGTCGCTCGCGACCGCGCTCGATCTCGACTACACGCAGAAGGTGCCGGGCACGGTCACGACGATCCACACGGGTTCGGGCAGCACGTCGCCGACCGGCAAGTTCATCTTCACGGGTGGCGTGTTCGGTTTCCTCGACAACGCGGGATCGACGCCGTATTTCACGATCGGCGCATTCGTCCAGTAAGCGGAGGGAAAAGCCGTGATGAAGAAAACCCTTCTCTGCGCGGCGGCCGGCGCCGCCGCCGTGGCGCCGCTCGCGGCGCACGCGCAGAGCGCCGGCAGCAACGTCGTCACGCTGGGCTGGTTCCACATCATGCCGCAGCAGAGCAGCACGCCGATGACGACCAACGTCGCGCCGACGCCGATCAACACGCCGCTGCGGCTGCCGCCGTCGTTCACGTCGCCGGGCACCGGGCTGCACACGAGCGGCGCGGACACCGTCGGCCTGACGATCAGCCACTTCCTGACCGACCACATCGCGGTCACGTCGGTGGCCGGCGTGCCGCCGGTGTTCAAGGTGTCGGGCCAGGGCACGATCAAGCCGCCCGGCCCGGCCGGCGCGCTCGGCACGCAGAACATCGGGCTGGGCTCGGTCAACCCGATCGTGAAGAGCGTGCGGCAGTGGAGCCCCGCGGTGATCCTGCAGTACTACTTCGGGCAGGCCACCGCGAAGTTCCGGCCGTTCCTCGGCCTCGGCGTGTCGTACAACTGGTTCAGCGACCTGCAGCTCAACACGAACTTCATCAAGCAGACGCAGGACAACCTCGGCGCGATTCTCGCGGCGGGCGCGGGCAAGCCGGGCACGACCTCGGTGGAAGCGAAGGCGTCGTCGTCCTGGCAGCCGGTGTTCAACGCGGGCCTGCAGTACAACATGACGGAACACTTCGGGCTGGTGGCGTCGGTCACCTACATCCCGCTGAAGACGACGTCGACGGTGACGATCAAGGCGGCCGACGGCTCGGTGCTCGCCGAGTCGAAATCGGACCTGAAGGCGGACCCGATCATCAGCTACGTCGGGATGACGTACAAGTTCTGAGCGCGGCGACAGCCGGCAACGGAAGCGCCGCGACAAAATCGCACGCAAAAAAAAGCCCGCCTAAGTGGCGGGCTGAATCCATATCAGAGGAGACATGGAGGAGACAGTTCCAATGATATCGAATCGGTTTCCGCAATGCAACATTTCCGTAGAGAAAATAAGGATTTTCCCTCGAATGCGGCCTCTAGTCCGCCGTAACGGCACCTGACCCCGTTCCGTTCTCCCGCTCGAGCACCTCGCCCAGCGCGTCGCGCAGCAGCGCGACCGGCCGCATCAGCCGGCCCGGTAACGCGCCGTGCACGATCCACACGTTGATTCGCGTTTCCAGCCCCGCCGTTTCCACGATCCGCAGCGCATCGCGATGCGCACTGCGCGCCAGCGCGTTCGGCGGCGCGATGCCGATGCCGGCGCCGCGCGCGACGAGCGACAACTGCAGCTCCGAGCCGAAGGCCTCGACCGCGACGTCGAACGGCAGCCCGGCCGCGCCGAGCGCGCGGCTCAGCGCCGAGCGCATTCCGCAGCCGTCCTGGCTCAGCACCCACGGAAAACCCGACAGCGTGTCGAGCGACAGCGGGCCGTCCGGCAGCGGGAAATCGCGCGCGGCGACGAGCACCGTCGGCTGCGTGGCGAGCAGCGTCGCGGTCAGCGCGTCGGGCAGCGTCGCGCTCGCCGGCACCATCGCGGTGGCGACGTCGAGCGCGCCGCGCTCGATGCCCTGCACCAGCGCAGGCGACCAGCCGGCCGTCACGCGCAGCGTGAGGCGCGGGAATGCATCGCGCAGCCGGTCGATCGGCCGCTCCAGCGCGAGCTCGGACAGGAACGGCGGCACGCCGATGCGCAGCTCGCCCGACGGCTCGCTGTCCGGCGCGCCCGCCGCCATCAACTCGTCGACCGCGCCGAGCACGTTGCGCGCGAGCGCGTAGACGTCGCGCCCGGCCGCGGTCGGCTTCAGCGGCTTGCTCTGCCGTTCGAGCAGCGGCACGCCGAGCAGCGTTTCGAGGTTCTGCACGCGCCGCGTCAGGCCCGGCTGCGTCAGGTGGAGCTTCGCGGCCGCGGCGACCATCGACCCGCTGTCGACGACCGCGACGAACGCCTGGAGATCACGCGTATTCAAAACAAACTCGCATAATCATGTTAGACATATTTCAATTGTCGCATAAACATCGGGCCCCTACGATGGGAGTTCCTTCGATCTCCCTCCCAGGCTTCCGATGAACTGCCCTGCCCACCGTTGCTCCGCCCCGGTTTCCCCGTCCGTCGCCGCGCCGCCCGTGCTGAGCACCGGCATGACGCTGTTCTTCGCCGCGACGGTCGGCGTGATCGTGATGGACCTGTTCGCCGCGCAACCGCTGACCGGCCCGATCAGCGCGGACCTGCACCTGCCGCCCGGTCTCGCCGGCCTCGTCGCGATGCTGCCGCAACTCGGCTACGCGGCCGGACTCGCGTTGCTCGTGCCGCTGGTCGACCTGCTCGAGAACCGCCGGCTGATCGTCGCGACGCTCGCCGTCTGCGCGGCGGCGCTCGCGCTGCCCGCGTTCACGCAGTCGGGCACCGTGTTCCTGCTCGCGACGCTCGTGGCCGGCGCCGCGTCGAGCGTGATCCAGATGCTGGTGCCGATGGCCGCGTCGATGGCGCCCGAAGCGCAGCGCGGCCGCGCGGTCGGCAACGTGATGAGCGGGCTGATGCTCGGGATCCTGCTGTCGCGGCCGCTCGCGAGCCTGATCGCCGGGTCGGCCGGCTGGCGCGCGTTTTATCTGCTGGCCGCGCTCGCGAACGCGGCGATCGCCGTCGTGCTCGCGCTGCGCCTGCCGGCGCGCACGCCGTCGATCACGGCCGGCTACCGCGCGTTGCTCGCGTCGATGGGGCGCCTGCTCGCCGACGAGCCGGTGCTGCGCCGGCATGCGCTGTCGGCCGCGCTCGCGATGGCCGCGTTCAGCGCGTTCTGGACCGCCGTCGGGCTGCGGCTCGCGCAGCCGCCGTTCGCGCTCGACCTGCACGGCATTGCGCTGTTCGCGTTCGCCGGCGCGAGCGGCGCGATCGTCACGCCGCTCGCCGGCCGCGCGGGCGACCGCGGCCACGGCCCGGCCGCGCAGCGGCTCGCGCACGGCACGATGCTCGCGGCGCTCGTCGTGCTCGGCGTCGCCGGCGCCGGCTGGTTCGGCTTCGATGCGCATGCGCATCGCGGCGTCGCGCTCGCGCTGCTGGCCGGCGGCGCGGCGCTGCTCGATGCGGGTGTCATCGTTGACCAGACGATCGGCCGCCGCGAGATCAACCTGCTGAACCCGGCCGCGCGCGGACGCCTGAACGGGCTATTCGTCGGGCTGTTCTTCTGCGGCGGCGCGCTGGGTGCGGCGCTCGCGGGCAGTGCATGGGCATGGGGCGGCTGGAGCGCGGTATGCGGTGTCGGGTTCGCGTTCGCGGGCGCGACGGCCGTGTTCGGGCTGGTGGCTGGACGCGGGGCCGGCGCGGCGGCGCTGGATCGGCCGCGTGCGTGAGCAGGCAACGCGGTGAAGCGGCTTCCAAAAGCCGAACGCCCCGCCCTCTTGCAAGGGACGGGGCGTTCGGTACGCCGGAGCCGGCCGGGAATCAGTGACGGACCAGCGCCATCATCGCGCCGAAGCCGACGAACAGCCCGCCCGTCAGCCGGTTGAACACCTTCGCGACGCTCTGGCTCTTCAACGTGGCGCCGATGCGCGTGCCGAACGACGCGTAGACGAGATACCAGCTCACCTCGATCACCGCGAACGTGACGACGAGGATGCCGAACTGCGGCAGCGTCGGCTCGGCCGCGTTGATGAACTGCGGCAGCAGCGCGGCCGCGAACAGGATCGCCTTCGGGTTGCTGCCCGCGACCAGGAAGCCATTGCGGAACAGCACCGCGCGCGACGCCGACGCCCCGTGCGACACGGCATCGACGTCGGCCGCCGGCGTGTCGTCCACGCGGGCGCGCCATGCCTTCACGCCGAGATAGATCAGGTAGGCCGCGCCCGCGAAGCGCAACCCATTGAACATCGCCGGCCATGCCTCGAGCACCGCGCCGAGGCCCGCCGCGGATACCGCGAGCATCAGCACAAGCGCGCTCAGGCAGCCGGCCATCGTCGCGGACGAGCGCCGCAGCCCGTGCCGCGCGCCGTGCGTCATCACGAGCAGCATGTTCGGGCCCGGAATCGCCGACACGACGAACACCGTCGCCACGAAAAGCCACCACGTATGCAAGTTCATGACTGCCTCTGCCTGAAAGAATGGAGGAAAACCGAACGGTCGATTATGCCGTGCGCACCGCGTTCCTGTCGCGGGTCAGCGGCCGGCGCGGCGCAGCGCGGCCTCGCCGAGCACCGCGAAATCCTGGTCGCCGCCGCCGTGCGCGAGCGCGTCGAGCAGGCTGTCGCGCACGACGCTCGCCACCGGCAGCGGCACCGACGTCGCGTCGCCCGCCTCCAGCGCGAGCCGGACGTCCTTCAGCCCGAGCCGCGCCTTGAAGCGCGCGGGCTCGTAGCGCCGCTCGGCGATCATCGCCCCGTAGCCTTCGTAGACAGGCCCCGGAAACACGCTGCTGGTGATCACGTCGAGGAAATCGCGCATCGCGACGCCGTGCGCGCCGAGCAGCGCCGACGCCTCGCCGAGCGTCTCGATCGCCGACGCGAGCGTGAAGTTCGCGGCGATCTTCGCGACGTTCGCGTGCTGCGGCAGCGAGCCGAAGCGCCAGGTCTTCTGGCCGATCGCGTCGAACAGCGGCTGCACGCGGTCGATCGCCTCGGCCGGGCCGCCGGCCATGATGGTCAGGCGCGCGGCGGCCGCGACGTCGGGCCGGCCCATCACCGGCGCGGCGACATAGTCGATGCCGCGCGACGCATGCGCGTGCGCGAGCGATTCGGCGAGCGCGACCGACACGGTCGCCATGTTCACGTGGATCAGCCCGCGCGGCGCCTGGGCCAGCAGCGCATCGTCGAACACCGCGCGCGCGGCCGCATCGTCGCCGAGCATCGAGAACACGGCGTCGCCGCGAAACGCGTCGGCCGGCGTGTCGACGATCTGCGCGCCGAATGCCGCGAGCGGCTCGGCCCGCTCGCGCGACCGGTTCCAGACCCGCACCGTGTGACCCGCCTTCAGCAGGTTCGTCGCGATCGCCTGCCCCATTTCGCCCAGCCCGATAAACCCGAGATCCATGTCCTGCTCCTTCGCTCCGTGAAGCCGCGAGTTAAACACAGATGCCGGCGGTCTGCAGCGCCTGCCGCCGGCCGGGCGCGGTGCGATACTGCACGGATGGCGACCGCGACCTTCCGCTTTCACGGCGAACTGAACGCCTTTCTCGCGCGCCCGCAGCGCGACCGGGCGTTCGCGCACGCATGCGCCCGCGACGCGACGGTCAAGCATGCGATCGAGGCGCTCGGCGTCCCGCACACCGAAATCGGCCGGCTGTACGTGAACGACGCGCCGGCCGCACTCGACCGGCCGCTCGACGACGGCGACCGTGTCGAAGTCCTGCCCGAACGCGCCGGGCCGGCGGCCCACGGTGCAACGGGGCCGCCACCGGCGGCATGGCGCTTCGTCGCCGACGCGCATCTCGGCGGCCTCGCGCAACTGCTGCGCCTCGCCGGGTTCGACACCTGCTACGACAACCACTACCGCGACGACGAACTCGCGGCGCTCGCCGAGCGGGAGAACCGGATCGTGCTGACGCGCGACCGCGAGCTGCTCAAGCGGCGTGCGGTCGTGCGCGGCTGCTACCTGCATGCGCAGCGGCCGGCCGACCAGTTGCACGAGCTGTTCGAGCGGCTCGATCTCGCGCCGCACATGCGACCGTTCCGGCTGTGCCTGCGCTGCAACGCGCCGCTGCATCCGCTCGATGCAGCCGCCGCCGCACCGCGCGTGCCGGCCGGCGTCCGGCTGCGGCACCGGCGCTTCGCCGCGTGCGACGTGTGCCGGCGCGTGTTCTGGGAAGGCTCGCACTGGCGGCGCATGCGCGCGGTGGTCGACGCGATGCGCGCGCTGCCGCCCGTCCGGGCCGACGAACCGGGTGAATCCGGTGCCTGAAAAAACAAAACCCCGCATGCCGAAGCATGCGGGGCTGGCCGACCGATGGCCGGCAACGCCGGCCGTGGCGGCAGAACCGCTTAGTTCTGCGTGCCTGCGTCGTTCGTGCCGGCGGCCGATGCGGCTGCAGCCTTCGCCTGGCCCTTCTTCGAACCGTGGTGCTTCAGCTGGTGCTTCGGCTTGCTGTGATCCTTCTTGGCCGGTGCCGGAGCGGCGGCCGACGTGTCGGCTGCCGGCGCGGACGCCTGTGCGAATGCCGAAACCGATGCGAGAGCGAATGCTGCGGCGATGATCGAAGCGAGCGTCTTCTTCATTGTTCTTCCTTTAGCGGAGAAAAAATCAAACGTACCGGTAATTAAAGATGCGAGGCATTCGCATCGGAGCCCCAGGCCGCATGGCACGGCTTGCGCCGTGCCGTCGCGACAAAACCTGACGCACTGGTTCCATAACGCACCGCCTTCGCGGCAAGTTGACACGTTGCTTGCGTCCTCGGGTTTCCCCGGGGGCGCGCTCGTCGGCCGGCGCCGGCCGGCCCGACAGGCCGCCGCCGCACGGCGCCGCAAACCGGCTCGCGCGGCGCCGGAGCGACGCTTATACTGGCGTCCATCCGTCCCTTTCCCCAGAAACCGGATCGCGGCCGGTCACACGACCCCCGCCGTCTCGAGGCGCTCAAATTGCCCGACCACAATCTGGACAAACTGAAAATCGACCGGCGTCCGATCGCCCCGGTGCCGCGCCGGCGCCGCTGGGCGCGCTATGCGGTCGCCGCCGCGCTGATCGTCGTCGCGATCGTCGCCGGCCTCGCCCTCACCGGCCGGCCGACCGTCGACACCACCTCCGTCACGTCCGCCTACCCGTACCAGAACGACACGCAACTCAATGCGACCGGTTACGTCGTGCCGCAGCGCAAGGCCGCGGTCGCGTCGAAGGGCCAGGGCCGCGTCGAATGGCTCGGCGTGCTCGAAGGCACGCGCGTGAAGAAGGACGAGATCATCGCGCGGCTCGAAAGCAACGACGTGCAAGCGTCGCTTGCGCAGGCGCGCGCGCAGGTGCAGGTGTCCCGCGCGAACTTCGGCGTCGCGCAGGCCGAACTGAAGGACGCCGAGATCGCATTGCGCCGCACGTCCGCGCTCGCGCCGAAGGGCGCGGTGCCGGCCGCGCAGCTCGACATCGACACGGCCCGCGTGAACAAGGCGCGCGCGACGCTCGCCAGCGACCAGGCCGCGATCGTGTCGGCCGAAGCGAACGCGCAGGCCGCGCAGGTCGCGGTCGACCAGACGGTGATCCGCGCGCCGTTCGACGGCATCGTGCTCGCGAAGCATGCGAACGTCGGCGACAACATCACGCCGTTCTCGTCCGCGTCGGACAGCAAGGGCGCGGTCGTGACGATCGCCGACATGGACACGCTCGAGGTCGAGGCCGACGTCGCCGAATCGAACATCGCGAAAATCCGCGCCGAGCAGCCGTGCGAGATCCAGCTCGACGCGCTGCCGGACATGCGCTTCGCGGGCCGCGTGTCGCGCATCGTGCCGACCGTCGACCGCTCGAAGGCCACCGTGCTCGTGAAGGTGCGCTTCGTCGACCGCGACGAGCGCGTGCTGCCCGACATGAGCGCGAAGATCGCATTCCTGTCGAAACCCGCGACGCCGCAGGACCGGCAGCCGGTGACGGCCGTGCAGGCGAGCGCGGTGGTCGAGCGCGACGGCCGGCCGGTCGTGTTCGTCGTGAAGGACGACAGCGCGCACGCGGTGGCCGTGACGCGCGGCATGCGGATCGGCGAGCTGGTCGCGGTGCGCGGCGTGAAACCGGGCGACACGGTCGTGCTCGCGCCGGACGCGAAGCTGAAGGACGGCGCGAAAGTGACCGTCGCGAAGAAGTAGCGCGCGTGAACGACGCCCCGCCGCCCCTCGTCGAGCTCAGCCACGTCGCGAAGTCGTACCGGCGCGGCAACCAGATCGTGCCGGTGCTGACCGACATCACGCTCGACATCGGCGAAGGCGATTTCGTCGCGCTGATGGGGCCGTCGGGTTCCGGCAAGAGCACGCTGCTGAACCTCGTGGCCGGCATCGACCGGCCGGACAGCGGCGAGCTGCGCGTCGGCGGCCTCGACATCTCGCAACTCGCCGAGGCGCAACTGGCCGAATGGCGCGCGGCGAACGTCGGCTTCATCTTTCAGTTCTACAACCTGATGCCCGTGCTCACCGCGTTCGAGAACGTCGAGCTGCCGCTGATGCTCACACACCTGTCGCGCCGCGAGCGGCGCGAACGCGTCGAGCTGGTGCTCGACATGGTGAATCTCGGCGATCGCACGAGCCATTACCCGTCCGAGCTGTCGGGCGGCCAGCAGCAGCGCGTCGCGATCGCGCGCGCGCTGATCACGGATCCGGTGCTGATCGTCGCCGACGAGCCGACCGGCGACCTCGACCGCGCGTCGGCCACCGACGTGCTCGCGATGCTGCAGCGGATGAACGCCGAACTCGGCAAGACGATCATCATGGTGACGCACGACGCGCATGCGGCCGGCGCCGCGCGCTCGCTCGTCCATCTGGAAAAAGGGGAGCTGATCGATGGGCACGCCGGCTGACCGGCGGCGGGAGCGCGCGCGATGTATGTGCTGAAGCTGATCGCGCGCAACGCGTTGCGGCACCGGCTGCGCACGCTCTTGACCGTGCTCGGGCTCACGATCGCAGTGCTCGCGTTCGGGCTGCTGCACACCGTCGTCGACGCGTGGTACGCGGGCGCGGCGGCCGCGTCCAGCGGGCGGCTCGTCACGCGCAACGCGATCTCGCTGGTGTTTCCGCTGCCGGTCAGCTACGAGAACCGCATCCGCGGCGTCGACGGCGTGACGGCCGTGGTCCGCTCGAACTGGTTCGGCGGCATCTATCGCGACCCGAAGAACTTCTTCGCGAGCTTCGCGGTGTCGGAGAACTATCTCGACCTGTACCCGGAATTCATCCTGCCGGCGCAACAGCGCGCCGACTACAACCGCGACCGCCGCGGCTGCCTCGTCGGCCGCCAGCTCGCGACGCAGTTCGGCTTCAAGGTCGGCGACGTGATTCCGCTGAAGGGCACGATCTATCCGGGCACGTGGGATTTCGTCGTGCGCGGCATTCTCGACGGCCGCGACGATTCGACGATCACGCGCCAGCTGGTGTTCCACTGGGATTACCTGAACGAGACGGTGCGCAAGCGCACGCCGAGGCAGGCCGACCAGGTCGGCGTGTTCGTGCTCGGCGTCGCGAACCCCGACGACGGCGCGTCGATCGCGCGCAACGTCGACGCGGTGTTCAAGAACTCGCTCGCCGAAACGTTGACCGAGACCGAGCAGGCGTTCCAGCTCGGCTTCGTCGCGATGTCGAACCAGATCATCGCGGCGATCCGCCTGGTGTCGTACGTGGTGATTCTGATCATCATGGCCGTGATGGCCAACGCGATGGCGATGAGCGCCCGCGAGCGCACGGCCGAATACGCGACGCTGAAGGCGCTCGGCTTCGGCCCCGGGTTCCTCGCGTTGATCGTGTTCGGCGAATCGGTCGTGATCGCGGTGGCCGGCGGCGGGCTCGGCATCCTCGCGACGCCGCCCGCCGCGAGCCTGTTCAAGCAGGCGGCCGGCGGCATCTTCCCGGTGTTCAAGGTGTCGACCGAGACGATCGCGCTGCAGGCCGCGTGCTCGGTCGCGGTCGGCCTCGCGGCCGCGCTCGTGCCGGCGTGGCAGGCCGCGCGCGTGCGCGTCGTCGAAGGCCTGCGGGCGATCGGCTAGAGGCGCGCATGGCGATCCCGCTCACCTACATCGCGCGCAACCTGTGGACCCGGCGCCTCACCACCGCGCTCACCGCGGGCGGGATGGCGCTCGTGATCTTCGTGTTCGCGACGGTGCAGATGCTCGATGCGGGACTCACGAAAACGCTCGTGTCGACCGGCGAACCGGACAACGCGGTGGTGATCCGCAAGGGCGCCGAGACCGAGATCCAGAGTTCGATCGACCATCAGCAGGCCAACGCGCTCGAGATGCACCCGGCCGTCGCGCTCGGCCCCGACGGCCGGCCGCTCGTGTCGAAGGAAGCCGTTGTGCTGATCTCGCTCGTGAAGACGTCGACCGGCAAGCCGTCGAACGTCGTGATCCGCGGCGTATCGCCGGCCGGCCTCGCGCTGCGTCCGCACGTGAAGCTCGTGGCCGGCCGCCCGTTCGCGCCCGGCTCGTCGGAAATCGTCGTCGGCAGCGCGATCGCGAAAGGCTTCAGCGGCACGCAGCTCGGCGACCGCCTGCATTTCGCGCAGCGCGACTGGACCATCGTCGGCATCTTCGATGCGGGCGGCAGCGGCTTCGATTCGGAGATCTGGGGCGACGTCGACCAGCTGATGCAGTCGTTCCGGCGCACCAGCTATTCGTCGATGGTGCTGCGCATCCCGAGCGCGGACGGCTTCGCGCGCTTCAAGGCCGACATCGACGTCGACCCGCGGCTGACCGACGAGGCGAAGCGCGAGCAGACCTTCTACGGCGACCAGTCGAAGGCGCTGTCGACCTTCATCAACATCCTCGGCATCACGCTGTCGACGATCTTCTCGATCGCCGCGATGATCGGCGCGATGATCACGATGTATGCGTCGGTCGCGAACCGCGTGGCCGAGATCGGCACGCTGCGCGCGCTCGGCTTCAAGCGCACCAGCGTGCTCGCCGCGTTCCTGCTGGAGGCGCTGCTGCTCGGCTTCGTCGGCGGCGTCGCGGGGCTCGCGTGCGCGTCGCTGATGCAGTTCGCGTCGTTCTCGACGACCAACTTCCAGACCTTCTCGGATCTGTCGTTCCGCTTCGTGCTGACGCCCGCGATCGTCGTGAAGACGCTCGTGTTCTCGCTCGTGATGGGGCTCGTCGGCGGGTTCCTGCCGGCGATGCGCGCCGCGCGCTTGAAGATCGTCGACGCGCTGCGCGCGCAGTGACGCGCGCCGCCGCTCACGCTCGACGTTCGCGCGGCACCCACGCGCCGTGGAACCCGGCCGGCACGCGACGCGGCAGGTGCACGGTCGCGACCGGCCCCGCGTCGATCGCGCGCGCATCGAGGATCACGACGTCGCTCGTATCCGTCGCCGCGCGGTAGACCATCACCAGCAGCCAGCCGTCGTCCTCGTCGGCGCCGCCCGGGCGCGGCACGAACACCGGCTCGCCGTTCTGGTCGCCGGCCGGCACCGCGTAGTGCGTCGTCGTGCCGCGCGCGTGGTCGAAGCGCATCACGCCACGCATTTCCGCGTTGTTCGGCTGCTCGACCGCGTACAGATAGCGGTAGCGGCGCCCCGTGCGGCTTTCGTTGATGCGCGGCAGCTCGATGCCGCCGTCGGCGAGCGGCCCTTCGTCGATCAGCCCATTCGCGGTATCGATCACGTAGCGCCACAGCTCGCCGACCGGGTTGTCGGCGAAGCGGCCCGTGCGCGCATCGAGCCGCAGGAACGACGGATAGCGCACCGCGTCGAGCACGATGCACGATGCGTCGCAGTCGTACGCGTTCACGACGTGCTGGATGAAGCACGGCTCGACGCCGAACCAGCGCACGTCGCCGCCGTGGCGCGGCAGCACGCCGATGCGCGCGGGCCGGTCGTCGTGCCAGCGCAGCGGCATCCGGTGGCCCTGCTGCAGCAGCGAGAAGTCGTAGCCGACGTTCAGGTCGAGCAGCAGGCTGCGGGTTTCGGTGATCGCGAGGTCGTGCATCATCGACGGCGCGCCCAGTTCGATCTCGAGATTGACGCGCGGCACGCCCTGCGCATCCACGACGCCGTAGCGCAGCCACGGAGCGCGCCAGTCCGCGCGGAACAGGATCAGCTCGCCGGTTACCGGGTCGACCTTCGGATGCGCGGTCATCGCGCCGTCGATGCCCGCGTGCCGCGTCGGCGCGCCGAACGAATCGAGCGCGGCAGTGATCGCGAGCGGCGCGCCGCCCTCGGCCAGCGCGAGCAGTTCGCCCGCATGCTGCAGCACGTTCACGTTCGGATTGGTGTCGGGCAGCTGCGGCGCCTGCCCGGGCGCGTGGACGGCCGCCCAGCGCCGCGTGCGCGCCCAGCGGTTCCGGTAGCCGGCCGCGCGGCCGTCGTCGAACGCGATCGCATGCAGCATCGCGGCCTCCGGCCACCACGACAGCATGTCGTTGCCGTCGAAGCGGCCGCCCGGCGGGTTCGGACCGTTGCGCAGCAACGTGCCGTCGAGTTCGCGCGGAATGGCGCCCGTCACGCGCAGCTCGACGACGTCCACTTCGTCGGCGACCGGCGCGAGCGCGCCGCGGTTCAGGTCGAATACGGTCATCGCGTCGGCGCTCCGTCAGCAGTCTTCGGCGGCCGGCGGCAGATCGCCGCGCGCCAGCGCGAGCGCATGGTCGCGCACGTCGTCCGGCCAACCGGCGATCAGCTCGGCCAGTCGCGCCGCATCGTTCGCATACAGCGCCCGCGCGGCTTCCTCGAAACCGGGCAGGTCGCCCGCCATCGCCGACATGAAGTGATACGCGCGCGCCTGCGCGTCGCGCTGCCGGTCGGCCGCCGCGTGCGTGCGCCGCGCGTCCTCGACGAGCTTGCGCAGCGCGACCGACGCGCCGCCCGGCTGTGCGCCGAGCCATTCCCAATGACGCGGCAGCAGCGTGACCTCGCGCGACACCACACCGAGCTTCGGCCGGCCGCGGCCGCGCTGTTCGGCGGCGCCAGCGCCTGCCGGTTCGCCAGCGCCGCTGGACGCGTCGGCCGCCGGCGCCGCATAGCGCGCGCGGATGTCGTCCGCCGTGCCGCGCAGATCGAGGTCGATCGAGCGGCCCGTCGCGTCGTCGAAGATCAGGATCGTGCCGGGCATCGCGTCGCCGGCCGCCTGCCGGACGGCAAGCGCGACCGTCGCGAGCGGACCCGACGCGAGCCGCCGGTGGCCGTCGAAAGCCGTGTACGAAGGAAGGAGTGTGGAAGAGGTCATCGTGGTCGCCCGCAGGCTGGAATCGGAATGACGCTATTTTTATCCGGGTATTAATTGGATGTCAATATTATCCGGGTAAAAACATGGGGAGCCGATTCCGCCTTGGGGGCGACCGAAGTAGCCGATCACACCACCCGCGCCGACACCACGATGCCGCGCGCGCTGGCCAGCGCGTCGTCGAGCGACACATGTCCTTCGAACGCCGACGACGCCGGCGGCAGCAGGTCTTCCTCGATCGCGTGCGCGAACTGCACGCCGGCATCGTCGGCGAGCCGCGCGCGCAGTGCGGCGACGCGCGGGAACGCATCAGGCTCGAACACCGCGTGATAGTCGGCCCAGCGCGCGATCCCGGTGAAGTACGCATCGGCCAGCGTGCGCCGCGCGCCCAGCAGCCACGGGCCTTCGCCGCGCTCGAGCAGCGCTTCGAGCTGACGGTGCGCCTTCAGCACCTTGCCGCGACCGTACGCCTGCAGCGCCGCTTTCTCGGCGCCTTCGGTGTCGTGTTCGTATACGTACCAGAGCGCGCCGAACGCGTTGAAGAACGTCGTGTTCAGCCACGCCAGCATCCGGTTCAGCCGGTCGAACGCCGCGCTGCCCTGGCGAAACGCGAGGCCGCTGTCGAGCGCCTGCGCGCCGATATGGCCGAGGATCGCGATGCTTTCGGTCAGCACGTCGCCGTTCGCGGTGACGAACGCCGGCGTTTCGGCGACCGGGTTCAGCGCGAGGAACGCGTCGCTCGTCACGGCGCCCGGCATCGTGATGCGCGACAGCCGGTACGGGCGGCCGGTCCATTCGAGCGCGACGATCGAGCCGAACGAGCAGCCGGCGGGAATACCGTAGAGAAGGATCGGAGACATCGGGACATTCCGTGAAAGTTGAACGAGCCGTCATGCTCCCATGGCGAACGATGGCGCAGTAGCCGCTAAAATCGAAACCCTTCGTTTCTTCATGTGGACGCTGGAAGTGAATCTGAACGATCTCTACCTGTTCGTGCAGGCGGTGGATGCCGGCAGCATGTCGGCGGCCGCGCGCCGGCTCGACCTGCCGAAATCGACGGTCAGCAAGCGCGTGGCCGAGCTCGAGCGCACGCTCGGTGCGCGGCTCGTGCATCGCACGTCGCGCAGCTTCCGGCTCACGCCGGTCGGCGCCGAATTCTTCGAGCATGCGCGCGCGGCCGTGATCGAGGCCGACAGCGCGCGCGACGCGGTGCTGCGGCAGGCCGCCGAGCCGGCCGGCGTCGTGCGGATCACGAGTTCGGTGCCGGTCGCGCAGCACATCCTCGCGCCGTGCCTGCCGGCGCTGGCGATCGCGCACCCGAAGCTGCTGCTGCAGATTCATGCGAGCGACCGACTCGTCGACATCGCGCAGGAAGGCTTCGACATCGCGGTGCGCAGCCATTTCGCGCCGCTGCCCGATTCCGCGCTCGTGCAACGGCCGCTCGCGGCGTCCCCGATCGTCGTCGTGGCCGCGCCGGCCTATCTCGCGCGGGCCGGCACGCCCGACACGCCGGCCGATCTCGCGCAGCACGACGGGCTCCACCCGGGCCCGCAGCCGTGGCGGCTGCAGTGCGGCGGCAACGCCGTCGACGTGACGCCGCGCCTGCGGCTGCAGGCCGATGAATCGACGCTGCTGCTGCAGGCGGCGATGGCCGGCCTCGGCCTCGCGTGCCTGCCCGACTGGATCGCCGGCGCCGCGCTCGCGTCCGGTACGCTCGTGCGCGTGCTGCCCGGCTGGTGCGCCGGCACCGTCACGACGACGCTGCTGATGCCGCACCGGCGCGGCCAGCTGCCCGGCGTGCGCGCCGCCGTCGAGTTTCTCGCGCAGCACGTGGCGCGTCACCACGGCAGCGGCCCGGACGACGCGCGCGCGTGACCGCATGCGTCCATTCGATCGATTCAAATGCTGAATCGATCAAGTCAGCAATTGGCATGAAAGCGCAAATTTCGACATGACAGAATGGCCCGGACGCCCCGCCTGCCTCGGCGTCCGGTGCCCGGTCTCCCGCCGGCGGCATCGATACACACAACGCGCGCACCGACGCGCGTGCCGCACGACGGTACCTTCCGCCCTTCGGAGGAGACGAGTCATGAATCCGCTTCACGCGCTGCCGGCGTCCGCGTCGGCAACGGCCCGGCGCACCCGCGTGCGCTGGCTCGTGCTGGCCGTCCTGTTCGCGGTCACGACGATCAACTACGCGGATCGTGCGGCCATCGCGATCGCGGGCCCGGCGCTGGCCCGCTCGATGCACCTGACGCATGTGCAGATGGGTTTCATCTTCTCCGCGTTCGGCTGGTCGTACGTGGTCGCGCAACTGCCGGGCGGCTGGCTGCTCGACCGCTTCGGATCGCGCATCGTCTACGCATTCAGCATCTTCTTCTGGTCGCTGTTCACGCTGCTGCAGGGCGGGATCGGCTTCTTCGGCGGTGCAGCCGCGTTCGCGCTGCTGTTCGGGCTGCGCTTCCTGGTCGGCGCGGCCGAGGCGCCGTCGTTCCCGGCCAACAGCCGGATCGTGTCGACCTGGTTCCCCGCGCCCGAGCGCGGCACCGCGTCGGCGATCTTCAACGCCGCGCAGTACGCGGCGACCGTCGTGTTCGCGCCGCTGATGGGCTGGCTCGTGCACGCGTTCGGCTGGCAGTCGGTGTTCGCGGTGATGGGCGTGCTCGGCTTCGCGCTCGTGCTGGTGTGGAACCGCACGATGTACGACCCGAAGGATCATCCGGGCATCAATCGCGCGGAACTCGACTACCTGACCGAAGGCGGCGCGCTCGTGAACATCGACCAGGCGATCGGCGGACGCGACGGCGGCCCGTCGCTGCATCACGTGAAGGCGCTGCTGAGAAACCGGATGCTGGTCGGCGTGTACGTCGCGCAGTACTGCATCAACGCCCTCACCTACTTCTTCATCACGTGGTTCCCGGTCTATCTGGTGCAGGCGCGCGGGATGTCGATCCTCAACGCGGGGCTCGTCGCGTCGATCCCGGCCGTGTGCGGGTTCCTCGGCGGGATTCTGGGCGGCGTCGTGTCCGATGCGCTGCTCAGGCAGGGCCGGTCGCTGTCGGTCGCGCGCAAGGTGCCGATCGTGATCGGCATGCTGCTGTCGATGTCGATGATCGTCTGCAACTACACCGATTCGCACGTGCTCGTCGTGGTGTTCATGGCGCTGTCGTTCTTCGGCAAGGGGCTCGGCGCGCTCGGCTGGGCCGTCAACGCCGACACCGCGCCGCGCCAGATCGCCGGCCTGAGCGGCGCGCTGCTCAACACCTGCGGCAACCTTTCCAGCATCACGACGCCGATCGCGATCGGCTATATCGTCGACCGCAGCGGCTCGTTCAACGGCGCGCTCGTCTATGTCGTCGCGCACGCGCTCGTCGCCGTGATCTGCTACCTGTTCGTCGTCGGCGAGATCCGCCGCGTCGAGCTTCAATGAACGGCGCGGGCCGCGCCGGCGCGTCCGGCGGCCCGCACGCCACCGAAACCAGGAGCGAACCGATGTCCGAACCGAGCCGTGCCGGCACCCCGCGCGTCACGCGCATGCAGGTGATTCCCGTCGCCGGCCGCGACAGCATGCTGCTCAACCTGTGCGGCGCGCATGCGCCGTACTTTACGCGCAACCTCGTGATCCTCGACGACAGCAGCGGGCACACGGGCGTCGGTGAAGTACCGGGCGGCGAAGGCATCCGCCACGCGCTCGAACGCATGACGGATCTCGTCGTCGGCCAGTCGATCGGGCGCTACCAGGCGACGCTCAACGCGGTGCGCGCGGCGCTGTCCGGCGCAGGCGCCGGTGCCGGCCGCACGATCCGCCACGAAGTGACGTCGGCCGGCGAGGCGGCAGTGCTGCGCCAGCCGCACGAGATCAACCTGCGGCTCGACAACGTGATCACCGCGATCGAAGCCGCATTGCTCGACCTGCTCGGCCAGCACCTCGACGTGCCGGTCGCGGCACTGCTCGGCGAAGGTCAGCAGCGCGACGCGGTGCCGATGCTCGCGTATTTGTTCTACATCGGCGACCGGCGCCGCACCGATCTGCCGTATCGCGACGAGGCGCAGGCGCCGGACCCGTGGTTCCGGCTGCGCAACGAGGCGGCGCTCACGCCGGCCGCGATCGCGCGGCAGGCCGAAGCCGCGGTCGAGCGCTACGGTTTCGCCGATTTCAAGCTGAAGGGCGGCGTGATGGCCGGCGCCGACGAGATGGAAGCGATCGCGGCGATCAAGACGCGCTTTCCCGACGCGCGCACGACGCTCGACCCGAACGGCGCGTGGTCGCTCGACGAGGCCGTCGCGCTGTGCCGCGGGCAAGGCCACCTGCTCGCGTACGCGGAAGATCCGTGCGGGCCGGAAGGCGGCTATTCGGGCCGCGAGGTGATGGCCGAATTCCGCCGCGCGACGGGGATCCCGACCGCGACCAACATGATCGCGACCGACTGGCGACAGATGGATCACGCGGTGCGGCTGCAGGCGGTCGACATCCCGCTCGCCGATCCGCATTTCTGGACGATGCAGGGCTCGGTGCGGCTCGCGCAGCTGTGCCGCGACTTGGGACTCACGTGGGGTTCGCACTCGAACAACCACTTCGACGTGTCGCTCGCGATGTTCACGCATGCGGCGGCGGCCGCGCCCGGCACGATCACCGCGATCGATACGCACTGGATCTGGCAGGAAGGCGATGCGCGGCTCACGCGCGAACCGCTCGCGATCGTCGGCGGCAAGGTGGCCGTGCCCGAACGACCGGGGCTCGGCATCGAGCTGGACATCGCGCAGGTCGGGGCTGCGCATGCGCTGTACAACGCGGTGGGTGGTACGGCGCGCGATGATGCGGTCGCGATGCGGTATCTGGTGCCGGGGTGGACGTATGACCCGAAGCGGCCGAGTTTGGGGCGGGTCTAGGGC
>NZ_JACCQB010000057.1:0-40718 GCF_015712265.1 Burkholderia sp. 9777_1386
GAGCTGTGATTCGAGCTTAACGGCTCGCAGGAGACACAAGCTGTGCCGTAGCCGCCAACCGGCAAAGCAGCGCGCCAAACGGCGCGCCACCACTGAAGTTTGAAGCAAATCGAAGATATAAGGAGACAAGCGATGTTGCTCGACAACAGGACCATCATCGTGACCGGCGCCGCATCGCCGCGCGGAATCGGCAAGGCAACGGCCCGCGCGCTGGCCGCGCACGGCGCACGCGTGGCGATCCTCGACCTTCGCCGCGAAGACGCGGAAGCGGCCGCCGCCGAACTCGGCGCCGGCCATCTCGGCCTCGCCTGCGACGTAACCGACCGCGACGCGTGCGCGGCGGCAGCCCGCGTCGCGCTTGAGCACTTCGGCCGCATCGACGGCCTCGTGAACAACGCCGGCATCACGCAGCCCGTGCGCACGCTGGAGATCTCGGCGCGCGACTTCGATGCGATCGTCGACGTGAACCTGCGCGGCACGCTGTACATGTCGCAAGCGGTGCTGCCCGCGATGAAAGAGCAGCGCGGCGGCAGCATCGTCTGCATGTCGTCGGTGTCCGCGCAACGCGGCGGCGGCATCTTCGGCGGGCCGCACTATAGCGCCGCCAAGGCCGGCGTGCTCGGCCTCGCGAGGGCGATGGCGCGCGAATTCGGCGCCGACCAGATTCGCGTCAATTCGATCACGCCCGGCCTGATTCAGACCGACATCACCGGCGACAAGCTGACGCCCGCGATGCGCGATGACATCATCAAGGGCATTCCGCTCGGCCGGCTCGGCGATGCCGACGACGTCGCCAATGCGTGCCTGTTCCTGCTGAGCGACCTGTCGATCTACCTGACTGGCATCACGCTCGACGTCAATGGCGGGATGCTGATTCACTGAGAACGGCGCCGCCCGATGCGCGGCGCCGACCATCATGCACCCGGGAAAACCCGGGGCCATGGCAGGAGACAAGGATGAGAGCAAAGTACCCCGCACCGCCCGTTGAGGGCGAGATGCTGCAACGGGACGACGCCCGGACGTTCGAAGCGGTCACCTACGCGAAGGTCGCGCGACGGCTGATCCCGTTCCTGATGTTGTGCTACCTCGGCGCGTATCTCGACCGCGTCAATGTCGGCTTCGCGAAACTGCAGATGCTCAACGACCTGCGTTTCAGCGAGACGGTCTACGGGATGGGCGCAGGCATCTTTTTCCTCGGCTATTTCCTGTTCGAGGTGCCGAGCAATCTCATCCTGCATCGCGTCGGCGCGCGCCGCTGGCTCGCACGAATCATGCTGACGTGGGCGGTGATCTCGGCGAGCTTCGTGTTCGTCAAGTCGCCCACCGCGTTCTACGTGCTTCGGTTTGCGCTCGGCGTCGCCGAAGCCGGCTTCGCGCCGGGCGTGATCCTGTATCTCACGTACTGGTTCCCCTCGGCGCGGCGCGCGAAGGCGCTATCGCTGTTCTTCATGGCGATTCCGCTCGCCGGGATCATCGGCGGGCCGCTGTCGGGCGCGATCATGCATTCCCTGCACGGCGCGATGTCGATGGCCGGCTGGAAGTGGCTGTTCCTGCTCGAGGCGCTGCCGTCGTTTGTGTTGGGCTTCGCGATCCTGCTGTATCTCGACGACGGCATCTCCGGCGCGAAATGGCTGACCGATGCCGAAAAAGCTTTGCTCGCGCGCAACGTGTCGGCCGATGCCGCGCACACGACCGCCCACGTGTCGATTCGGACGTTCGTCGCGGATCGCCGGCTGTGGCTGATGGCCGCGATCTACTTCTGCGTGGTGCTCGGGCAGTACGGCCTCACGTTCTGGCTGCCGACGATCATTCGCAGGGCCGGCGTGGCCGATCCGCTGTGGGTCGGCCTGTTCACCGCGATTCCGTATGCGTGTGCGATCGTCGCGCTGCCGCTGATTGGCATCAGCGCCGATCGTCGCCGGGAGCGCCGCTTCCATCTCGCGGTGCCGATGCTGGTCGCGGCGGCGGGCTTCGCCACGTTGCCGATGCTCGGCAGCGTCGCCGCGTCGATCGTGTGTCTGAGCATCGCGTCCGCCGGCATCCTCGCGTCGTCGTCGCAGTTTTGGTCGCTGCCGACCGCGTTACTGGGCGGGATGTCGGCGGCGGCGGGCATCGCCGCGGTCAACTGCTTCGCGAACCTGGCGGGCTTCGTCTCGCCGGCGATCGTCGGCTGGCTGAACGACCTGACCGGCAAATCCACCGCGGGGCTCGTGTTCATCTCCGTCGCGATCACGGCCGGTGCGCTGCTGGTGTTCCTCGTGCCCCGATCGGTGAACCGCTGACAACCACTGATTCATTTGCATTCCTTCCGACCCGATACTGGAGTGATCGATGGCTACCGAAACCATCCATGAAGCGGTCACGCTCGCCGAGCGCGCGTACCGCATCCGAAGAAACGCCGTGCTGATGGGCGAAGTGCAGGGGCAGGGCTATGTCGGCCAGGCGCTCGACATCGCCGACGTGCTGGCCGTCGCGTATTTCGGCGCGATGCGCTATCGCGCCGATGATCCCGACTGGGAAGGGCGCGACCGCTTCCTGCTGTCGAACGGGCACTACGCGATCGCGCTGTACGCGGCGCTGTTCGAAGCCGGCATCCTGCCGGCTGCTGAACTCGAAACCTATGGCAGCGACGACAGCCGCTTGCCGATGTCCGGCATGGCGAGCTACACGCCCGGCATGGAAATGTCCGGCGGCTCGCTCGGGCAGGGGCTGACGATCGCGGTCGGCCGGTGCCTCGGCTTGAAGCGCAAGGGCTCGGACGCGTTCATCTATACGCTGTTTTCCGACGGCGAGCTCGACGAAGGCGCGATCTGGGAAGGGCTGATGTCGGCCGCGCACTGGAAGCTCGACAACCTGATCGCGATCGTCGACGTGAACAACCAGCAGGCCGACGGCCCGTCGACGCAGGTCATGGCGTTCGAGCCGCTGGTCGACAAGCTCCAGGCGTTCGGCTGGTACGTGCAACGCGTGGACGGCAACGACATCGACGCGGTGAAACGCGCGTTCGACGATGCGCGCGGGCATCGCGCGCCGCAGCCGCGCATCATCGTCTGCGACACCAGGATGGGGTGCGGCGTGCCGTTCCTCGAAGCACGCGAGAAAAGCCATTTCATCCGGGTCGAAGCGCACGAGTGGCAACTCGCGCTCGACGCACTCGAAGCAGGGAGACACGCATGAGCACCGTCGACAACAAGCCGCGCCTGAAGACCTCGGCGATGATCGCCTCCATCGCGGCCGAAGGGCAGGCGACCCGCTCCGCGCCGTTCGGCCATGCGCTGACCGAACTCGCGCGCACCAACGGCAACGTGATCGGCATGACGGCCGATCTCGGCAAATACACCGACCTGCACATCTTCGCGAAGGCATTCCCCGAGCGTTACTACCAGATGGGCATGGCAGAGCAGTTGCTGATGGGGGCCGCCGCCGGGTTCGCGCACGAAGGCGCGCAGCCGTTCGTCACGACCTATGCGGTGTTTGCGACGCGCCGCGCGTACGACTTCATTCATCAGGCGATCGCCGAGGACAATCTCGACGTGAAGCTGATCTGCGCATTGCCGGGGCTCACGACCGGCTACGGGCCGAGCCACCAGGCCGCCGAGGATCTGGCGCTGATGCGCGCGATGCCGAACATGACCGTGATCGATCCGTGCGACGCGCTGGACATCGAACAGATCGTGCCGGCCATCGCCGCGCACAAGGGGCCCGTGTATGCGCGTCTGCTGCGCGGCAACGTGCCGGCCGTGCTCGACGAATACGATTACCGCTTCGAACTCGGCAAGGCTAAGCTGCTGCGCGACGGCAACGACGTGCTGCTGATCTCGTCCGGCATCATGACGATGCGTGCGCTCGAGGTGGCGAAGGCGCTCGAAGCCGATCGCGTCGATGTCGCCGTGCTGCACGTGCCGACGATCAAGCCGCTCGACACGGCGACCATCGTCCGCGAAGCCGCGCGAAAAGGGCGCATGGTCATCGTCGCGGAGAACCATACGACGATCGGCGGGCTCGGCGAAGCGGTCGCGACCGCGTTGCTCGCGGCGGGCGTCGCGGTGCCGTTCCGGCAGATCGCGCTGCCGGATGCGTATCTCGCCGCGGGCGCGCTGCCGACATTGCATGAGCGCTACGGGATCTCGCCTGGCGCGATGCGCGCGAATATCCGGTCGTGGCTCGGGTGACGGATCGGAATCGCTGGTATGCCGGTAGACCGGTATCTCGCGCAGCGACGTCATTTTGGCCGTTTTCCTGATCCGGCCGAGGCGAGAGGCTGATGTGGGCCGCGCAAGAGTCGCGGCCACTTTGGCTATCGCCAGATGTCGGCCTGGCTGGCGTTGAGCGAATCGCGGGGCGGCGACTGTGGCGAGCGCTGCAGCTCGACATTCCGCGATTCCGAGAATCTCGACGCGAGACGCGCGGTACGATTCGTCACGGAATTCCGCCGCGGGTCAGCGTGAGCACGTCCCGCAAATGAAGCCCATCATATCGACCTTGCGCCTGCTGCCCAGTGTGCAGGAAAACCCGCCACGCATATCGCAGGTTCGCAGCAGACAACATCGAACTTTGCCAATCCGTGGATATGGAACGGGTCTTCGGCAATCATTGTCTCTATATCCCGTGGTTGGCCCGCATACGCGAGCACGAAACCGCCGCTTTCTCCATGCAGCGGACCCGCGGCAAGGATATTTCCCGCTTGCGCGTATTTGATGAGCCACGCCTTGTGAGCATCGAGATGCGCCTGGATTTCTTCGATGGGACGGACGTAGCCGAGCTTGATGGCGAACAGCATAAGCGACTCCTGTTACTGGATGGTTTGCGCACCGGACGTGCGTATGTCGACGAGTACGTCGGTCAGGGTCGCCCTGGCAAGCGCGATGCTCTCGTCCCGGACGGCTTGACCCTTCGACGCTCCTTCGGCCCGCACGAAGCGGACGTCGGTGATGCCCAGGAAACCGAAGAACGCCTTCAGGTAGCTTTCCTGGAAGTCCATGTATGAGAGCGGTGCGTCCGCGTAAAATCCGCCGCGCGCAGAGGCTACGATCACCTGCTTGCCGCCTGCCAGGCCGACCGGGCCGTTTTCGGTATACTGGAACGTGCGCCCGGCCTGGGCTACACGATCGAGCCATGCTTTCAACTGACTCGGCACCGAAAAGTTGTACATCGGCGCACCGATGACAATGACGTCGCTCGCTAGAAACTCCTTGACGAGTGCTTCGGAGAGCTCATGTTCGCGCGCGGTGGCGTCGTCGAGAGCACCGACGTCGATCTGCCGAAATCCTGCTGCGATTGGGCCGGTGAGATGCCGGATTTCGTCGTGGACGAGATCACGGTACGTCACATGCGCCGACGGATGCTGCGCCCGCAGACCAGCTACCACGGCTGCGGACAGCTCTCGTGTGATGGAACTGTTGCCGAGCATGCTCGAATCGAGATGAAGGATATTCATTGAAGCCTCGCTGACAGGGGAGGAGTGAAGCGCGTCGAAACGCGCTGGAATTCATTGCGATGCCTTCCGGGCGGCCAGATCGATCAGCCTCGCGACCTCGTCCGGGTGAGATAGCATCGACATGTGGCTGGAGCGAATCGACGTGACCGTTGCCCCGATGTGCTGCGCAATGGCTTGCTGCACGGCGGGCTTCAGCGCATTGTCGTTGGTGGTTCGCAGATACCAGACAGGCTTGTCGTGCCAGGCCGCGTGCTGGATTTTCCCAGTGAAGCAGGCCGCTGCGACAGGCTGTTGAACCGATGCCAGGACGCGAGCCTGTTCGAGCGGAATGTCCGCTGCCATGACGTGCTGAAACGCTCGCGCATCGTCGAGCCAGATTAGCCCATGGGCGTCCGATGCGAGGCCGGTCATCGGCGCGTGGAGGCGTTGCAGCAGGTCGGCGACGGACTCGCCGTCGTCCGGTACCAGCGCGGACAGATAGACCAGGCCTTTCACACTGGCAGCGTTGCCGGCCTGCGTGACGACCGCGCCGGCCCAGGAGTGGCCCACCAGTAGTACGTCGCCGGTTTGCCGATGCAGGACGCTTTCGGTGGCGGCAACGTCGTCTGCGAGCGAAGTGAGGGGGTTTTGCACGGCGGTGACCCGGTAACCCATGCGCTGTAGCCGGACGATCACGGGACTCCAACTTGATCCGTCCGCAAAGGCGCCATGCACAAGCACGATGTTGCGCACTGCCGGCGCCGCAGTCGCTGCCGCATGAGCCGTCGTCAGCGTCGCCGTGAAGGCTACGGCAGCAACTAGTCGGCTGAACCATACGGACCGACGGCGCGCCCTTCTCTGAAAGAGCGAGACCGGACAGTCGTGAAGGAATGGGAATTTCATGTGAAAGTGAATCATTGAGGGGACGTGCCAAATTTATCCGGCTTCAGCGAACCGTTGCAGGTGGCAAACTCGCCAACATTCATGCAAAATTCGCCAACCCCCTGAGACACGGAGCGCGCCGTGCGCATAGGAATCGTTGCCGTCGAAGGCAGCCTGCTGTCCGCCATCAGCGGCCTTGCCGACCTGTTCTGGATGACCGAGCAAGCGTTACGCGCACCGCCTGCCGACGCGTCATATGACCTGCCTGGCCGAGCTCTCCCAACCTTCGAGACCATCATCGCAAGCGCGGATGGGAAGGGCCTGCGCGATCCGCAGGGCCGGCAGATTCCGATCGACGCCTCGTTTCGGGAATTAACGCAATGCGACGTGGCGCTTGTCACAGGTATGGCGCTGGGGCCGGACCGGCTCCCTCCTGTATCCGCATCGATCGGCCACGCGGCAACGTGGCTGCAAGAGCGTCATCAGGCCGGTGCGCTAGTGGGCGCTGCGTGTGCAGGTACCTTCGTGCTCGGAGAGGCCGGCTTGCTGAACGGCAGGCGCTGTACGACCACGTGGTGGCTCCACCATGCGTTCAGGCAGCGGTTTCCCAAGGCACGCGCGGTGTGGGGCACAGCGGTGGAAGAGCAGGATCGGATCGTGACGACAGGCGGTCCGCTGTCCTGGGTGGATCTGGCCTTGCACGTGATCAGGCGCGAGGCAGGGCCCGATGTGGCCCGTCTCGCCGCAGATATTTCCGTGGCCGACAGCTTGCCGCTGCCGCAACTGGTTTATGCGCCCCGCGGGTTCGTCAACGCCACCGACTCGCTGCTTCTGCAAGCAGAGCAGATCGTTCGCCATGCCAGCCCTGGATTGACCGCTGAAGCGCTGGCGAGCGCGCTGAGTCTCAGCGAACGGACACTGCACCGGCGGCTGAAGCGCTTGACCAACGAGTCACCCAAAGGGTTCATTACCCGCGTGCGGATCGAAATGGCTTGCGTGTTGCTCGAGCGGCCTGGAGCAAGCATTAAGCAGGTAGCACTGCAATGCGGCTACAGTGAGGAAACGTCGTTTCGGCGTGCCTTCAGCCAACTCACCGGCATGACGCCAGCCGACTACAGGCGCTGGTCAGATGGGCGAAACGTCAGGCGTCTACCCAGTCCCCACGCACTCGAGGCCAGCGGCGATTGACACCGCGGCTGTCGCGCCTGCAACGATAGCGGCGCTATTTGACTGGAACCTCGCTGACGTTGCGCATTACTGTCCTCAAGTAAGCCATCACGTCGGCGACCGCTGCGTCGCGCGCGTGCGCGCACCTTAGCCAATAGGAATCAATCGATAGCCGTCCTGTTCCCGCGCCAAGTGGCCCAAAGCCGGAAATGGAAAGTGGAATCCTTGAATGAGCATCCCTTCCGCTACGGCCCGGTCATACAGTTTGATTCGTGCTTGCTGTGCCATCTCAGGATCCATGTCCGTGGCTCCGTGCCAGTGCGGATGGCGGATGAATAGCGCTGGATGTGTGGTCACGTCGCCTTGAATGACCACCTTATCGGCGCCAGATTCGACGACGAAGGACGTATGTCCCGGCGTGTGACCGTGTGTGGCCATGGACGTGACGCCTGGTGCAACCTCTGTGTCCGGCTCGAATGTTCTGACGGAATCGCCGAGAATCCCGAAAATGCGGCGTGCGCGCTGGAAATTCGCCATTGTGGCTTCCGATTCCGCTCGAGCCATGTTTGCGTCGTTCAGCCAAAACGCGTATTCAGCTGCCGGTACCCAAATATCGGAATTCGGAAATGCTGCGCGGCCATCTGCAGTCACCAGCCCACCAATGTGATCGGCATGGAAATGCGTGATCAATACCCGATCGACGGCGGCCGCATCGTAGCCGGCCGCATCAAGGTTGGTATGGAACTGTCCGCCGACGCCGTTGCTCTGTCTGAAGGCCGCTTCCCCGAGTCCGGTATCAATTACGACCACGCGCCCGTCAGTTTTGAGGACGACCGGGGTGAACGTTAGCGTGATGGTGTCTGTCGGCAAACGAGCAGCCTGCAGTGCGCGGACGACGTCCGCTGGCGGAACATTCGAGACGAAGTTTTCTCGACGCGGAAAGCTGTTGGCGCCATCGGAGACGGAGAGCATCTCGATCTTCCCGACAGTCCGCAGGAATACTCCGGGTATGGGTGCGGTCATGGCCGGCGATGAAGCCTCGCGAGCCGTTGCGTATTTCCCCGGCGCAAGCGTCGCGACTGCGGCTGCTGCGGTTCCTGCGAGGAAAGTTCGACGCGAATGATTTGTCATGGCTGTTACGTCCGTGGTGGTTGGAGACCAGACGATGTGCGGGGAATATCGCTCGTCATCTGTTACGTCTTGCACACCATCAATTTTGCGGGTTTACACCATTGAATTGCAGGTATAAATAAGAAAAACAGTTATATTGACAAATCATGAAACCGGGGCCGGAAACGCATGAACCGAGATGACCTAATCGACCTGAATGCCTTCGTCGCTGTTGCAGAGGAAAGGAGTTTCACGCGCGCCGCAGCTCGTCTGCTGACGTCGCAGTCCGCTCTAAGCCATACTTTGCGGCGGCTTGAAACGCGGCTCGGTGTTCGTCTTCTGACGCGCACCACACGAAGCGTCGCGTTGACTCCGGCAGGCGAGACCTTCTTGCAGGGACTGAAGCCGGCTTTCGAAGCCATTGACCTGACACTTGGTACTGTCGGCTCTCTACGGGAAAGCCCCCGGGGCACTCTCCGCATCACTACCCCGCGGCATGCCGCGGTTAGCGTGTTATGGCCTGTGCTGCAGAAGTTCGTCAGAGACTACCCGGACATTCAAGTCGAGGTGAACATTGACGCAGCTTTCCGCGACCTCGCGGACGATCGATTCGATGCCGGTATCAGACTAGGGGAGCTCGTGGCGCCAAACATGGTCGCCGTAAAAATCGGCCCCGATCTCCGCCTGGCGATCGTGGCCACGCCCGGCTACGTTGCTCAACGCGGCATACCTACGCATCCCCATCAGTTGGCCCAGCACGCCTGCATCAATTTTCGCCTGCCCGGCTCAGGGGCGCTCTATGCCTGGCAGTTCAAAAAAGGCCAACAGGAAATGAAAGTGCGCGTTGAAGGACCATTGACTTTCGATGACCCGGACATGATCCTGGCGGCTGCGGTGGACGGGCAGGGTATTTCCTGCCTCGTCGAAGACCATGCTGCCCCGATGATTCGCGATGGTCGTCTCGTTCGTCTTCTTGAGGATTGGTGTTCACCCTTTTCCGGCTACCATCTCTATTACCCGACAAGAAAGAACAAATCTGCAGCGTTCCGCTTGCTGGTTGACCGACTGCGCACTCAGCCCTGACATTCTTGGAACGTAAGAAGCCTGACGCCCCCCAAGCATGCGAGGTGGCCGCGATTGACGCCGCGGCGAGCCTGATTGCCGCGACGACGAGCTAGTTGCCCGGCGCGTCGCCGCCGCTACCCAGCACTGTCTTGAGATACGCCATCACGTCGACGATTGCCGCGTCGCGCGCTTGCGCATTGCCTCCAACGTGAGGGTCGGTCTGAACGCAATCATCGTGAAAGGAAAAGGGCGCACCGGTCGCCTCGTTCACCAGTTCGCCGCTTTCGTTTTCGACGATACGGCACGCACGTACCGTTTGCGCGCCCTTTACGACGACAGTGGGCATCGCGTACGGCATGTCGAACGCATGCGATGCGTGCGGAAAGACTGTCATGGTGGCGTCTCTGCCGGCCTGTTGCAGCCGCTCGAAGTATGCGGCACAGGCCGGCGCGGGGTCGTAGTCGTCGTCTGCCCCATGGAATTCGCGGATTGGCCCGTTGACGTCGGTGTCGTCGCGATAACGGGTCATGCAGTCGGGATAGAAAGGCATATAGGCGCGAAAGCGAACACCAGACGTATTCCACAGGCGATTGAGTCGCGTCATGGCGGCGTAGAGCGTTGCCTGTCCACCTCTCGAAAAGCCCATCAGCATGATCTTGTCCGGATCGACGCGGGAATCGTGCGAGAGCAGGTCCAGCGCCCGATATGCGTCGAGAACGAGGTTCAGCCGACCAAGCTGCGACTGATCCTGGCTGGTGGACCTGATCCCGCGGCCGGTGAATCCATCGATTGCGAACGTCCCGATACCGTTCTCGTTGAACGTGCGCTCCCACATTTCGATGTTCGCGCCCATTCCGCTCGAACCATGAATCAGCACCACTACCGGCTGTCTTCCCGTGTGCTTCGCGAGGCGCAGGATGCCGGCTACCGTCACGGCTTTTCCATTCTTGTTGCCGGTCAGCATCTGACTGTCGGTGAGGGTGAGTGAGGAAATCTGGTGGACCTCGACGTGGGCAGCCATGTCGGAACTGCTTCGCGCGTGTGCACACTGCGCGGCAATCCATAGCGCGGCGACGAACAGCGCTTTGATGAGCTTCATTGATGCGTCTCCAGGATGACGGGCTAACGGCTGCGCTGCCTCAAGCGCCCGATACTTTTGATTACTCCGTGGCGGTCGCGTATCGCCGGCCGGGCAGCCCGACACAAACGCTCGGCGCCGCCCGCGCTCGACGTCGTCAATGTCCGGTTTGCAGAGTGCCCCGCGCGATTTGATCGCGTTCGAGCGACTGGAACAAAGCCTTGAAGTTGCCTTCGCCGAAACCGTCGTCGCCTTGTCGCTGAATGAACTCGAAAAAGACGGGCCCGAGCAGCGTTTGAGAGAAGATCTGCAGCAACAGGCGTGGCTTTTCATCTGCCGTGCTGCCGTCCAGCAGGATGCCGCGCGTTTTCAGTTGGTCGACCGGCTGGCCATGCCCCGGCAAGCGCGCTTCCAGCGCGTCGTAGTAGAAATCGTTGGGCGCGGTCATCAACGGCACACCGGCGAACTGCAACCGGTCGATCGTGTCCACGAGGTTATCCGTAGCGAGGGCGATATGCTGTATTCCTTCGCCGTTGAACTGCATCAAGAATTCCTCGATCTGTCCGCTGCCGCGCGACGACTCCTCGTTGAGCGGGATGCGAATTTTGCCGTCAGGCGCTGTCATCGCCCGCGAAGCGAGGCCCGTGTACTCGCCCCGTATATCGAAGTAGCGAATCTCGCGGAAGTTGAAGAGCTTCTCGTAGAATCCGGCCCAGTGCGCCATTCGGCCGCGGTAGACGTTGTGTGTCAGATGATCGATGCGCGTCAAACCGTGCCCGACCGGATGTCGGTCAACGCCTTCGATGAACGAAAAGTCGATGTCGTAGATGGACTGGCCATTTTCGTACCGGTCGATCAGGTAGATAGGTGCGCCGCCGATGCCGCGAATCGCGGGGAGCCGCAGTTCCATTGGCCCAGTCGGAATGTCGACGGGCTGGGCGCCCATTGCAAGGGCGCGATCGTAGGCACGGTGGGCATCGCGGACGCGGAACGCCATCCCGCAGGCGCTCGGACCGTGCTCAGCAGCGAAGTACGCAGCCTGGCTTTGTGGCTGACGGTTGACGATGAAATTGATATCGCCTTGTCGGTACAGCAACACGTCTTTCGAACGATGGTGCGCAACCAGCGTGAAACCGAGTTTCTCGAAAACGGGTTCAAGGGTGCCGGGAAGAGGGGACGCGAATTCGACAAACTCGAATCCCATCAGCCCCATTGGGTTCTCAAAAAGGTCAGTCATTGTGGTTCTCCACGGAATGCACAGGGTCAGGCCGCATTACTGCCGAGTTCGCTGATGAGCTCCGGCACGAGCGCGAACAGATCGCCGACGAGGCCGTAATCGGCCACGCTGAAGATCGGTGCTTCGGGATCCTTGTTGATCGCGACGATCACCTTCGAATCCTTCATGCCGGCCAGGTGCTGGATCGCACCCGAAATGCCGACCGCGATGTACAGCTGCGGCGCGACGATCTTGCCGGTCTGGCCGACCTGGTAGTCGTTCGGCACGTAGCCGGCGTCGACTGCCGCGCGCGATGCGCCGAGCGCTGCCGACAGCTTGTCGGCCAGCGGCTCCAGCACCTTCGTGTAGTTCTCGCCGCTGCCCAGGCCGCGGCCGCCCGACACGATGATGCTCGCCGACGTCAGTTCCGGACGGTCCAGCTTCGTCACTTCGCGGCTCACGAACTGCGACTTGCCGGCGTCGGCCGCCGCTTCGATCTTGTCGACCGCTGCGCTGCCGCCTTCCGCTGCCACCGGATCGAAACCCGTCGCACGCACCGTGATGACCTTGATCGGGTCGCTCGACTGCACCGTCGCGATCGCGTTGCCCGCGTAGATCGGGCGCTCGAACGTGTCGGCACTGTCGACCGCCGTGATGTCCGAGATCTGCGCGACGTCCAGCTTCGCGGCGATACGCGGCGCGATGTTCTTGCCGTACGCGGTGGCCGGCGCGAGGATGTGCGAGTAGTCCTTCGCGATGTTCAACGCGGTTGCCTCGACGTTTTCCGCCAGGCCCGCGGCCAGTTGCGGCGCGTCGGCCAGCAGCACCTTGGACACGCCTGCGATCTTTGCTGCCGCGTCAGCCGCTGCTTGTGCATTGTGGCCCGCGACCAGCACGTGGATGTCACCGCCGATCTTCGCTGCCGCCGCCACCGTGTTCAGCGTCGCGGCCTTGATCGACGCGTTGTCGTGTTCTGCAATCACCAGAATCGTCATTTCTTTCCGCTCCCTCTTACAGCACCTTGGCTTCGGTCTTCAGCTTCTCGACCAGCGTCTTCACGTCCGGCACCTTCACGCCGGCCGCGCGCTTCGGCGGCTCGACCACCTTCAGCGTCTTCAGACGCGGCGCGACGTCCACACCGAGGTCTTCCGGCTTCACGGTTTCCAGCGGCTTCTTCTTCGCCTTCATGATGTTCGGCAGCGTCACGTAACGCGGCTCGTTCAGGCGCAGGTCGGTCGTCACGACCGCCGGCAGCGTCAGCGACAGCGTTTCCGCGCCGCCGTCGACTTCGCGTGCAACCGTTGCCTTGCCGTCCGCGATCGTGACTTTCGACGCGAACGTCGCTTGCGGCAGGCCGGCCAGCGCGGCCAGCATCTGACCCGTCTGATTCGAATCGTCGTCGATCGCCTGCTTGCCGAGGATCACGAGCTGCGGCTGTTCCTTGTCGACCAGCGCCTTCAGGATCTTCGCGACGGCCAGCGGCTCGACGCTGTCGTTCGATTCGACGAGGATCGCGCGATCCGCGCCGATCGCCAGCGCCGTGCGCAGCGTTTCCTGCGCTTGCGTGACGCCCACTGACACCGCGATCACTTCGGTCGCGACGCCCGCTTCCTTCAGGCGCACGGCTTCTTCGACGGCGATTTCGTCGAAAGGGTTCATCGACATCTTCACGTTCGCGATGTCGACGCCCGTGTTGTCCGACTTCACGCGGACCTTCACGTTGTAATCGACCACTCTTTTCACCGCGACGATTATCTTCATGTATCTTCCGTTCAGTCTTTTCGTAGAATCCGGCCAGCATTCAGTACGCCTGCCGGGTCCAGCAGGTCCTTGATCGCTTGCATCAATGCAATCTCGTCGGCAGAACGGCTATGGTGCAGAAAGTCGCGCTTCACGACTCCGATGCCGTGCTCGGCAGAGATCGAGCCGCCCACGTCGGCGACTGCCCGGTAGACGAGATCTTCAACGCGATGCAGGTCGTCCGGGCTGCCGTGGGGACCCGAAAGCACGTGAAGGTTTCCGTCGCCGATATGGCCGAAGAACAGGTGACGTTGGCATGCAAATTGCTGCGTTAGCGCTTTGCGCGTCGAATCGACGAACCGCTCCATTGTTGCCATCGGAATGCCAACATCGAAAGCAGCGTGCGGCTTGAGATGTGCCAGCAGTTCGCCTATGGCTTCGCGATAGGCCCAAAGCCGCTGCGCGTCGTCGATCGATTGGGCTACGACGGCATCGGTCGCGAGACCATGGTCGAACGCATTGGCCAGAAATTCCTCGAGTTGTCGCCGTTCGTCCGCTTCGTCGGTACCGAGCGTCTCCAGCAATGCGTACACCGGCGCGGGGGCATCGAAGGCTGGGCGCAACTTGTGGACTTCGCGAGCGGCGGCCATGAAGTCGTCCCACATGACCTCGAACGCGGAGAGGCCCGGCAGTGTGGCGCGAGCGTCGCGTATGAGCTGCGTTGCGGCGTCAAACGACGGAAGCGCGCAGAGCGCAGTGCATGCGCTCGTAGGCAGGGGAGAAAGCTTGAGGACGAGTCTGGTAATCACGCCCAAAGTACCTTCGCTGCCGATGAACAGGTGCTTCAGATCTACGCCGGTTGTGTTTTTCGTGACGCGATTGAGCATGCTGAGGAGACGCCCGTCGGGTAACGCGACTTCGAGGCCAAGCACCATATCGCGCATTGTGCCGAACCGGATCACACGGTTACCACCAGCATTGACAGCGGCATTGCCGCCGATCTGGCATGAACCGCGAGCGCCGAGATCGAGCGGAAAGTACCAGCCTTGTGCTTCGACGCGTTGCTGCAGTTCTTCGAGAACGACGCCAGCCTGCACGGTGGCGGTGCCTCCGATGGTGTCGATTTCCTCGATTGCATCGAGCTTCGATAACGAAAGCGCAATTTCCCCTTCGCGCGGCGTCGCGCCACCGGCGAGACCTGTCAAGCCGCCTTGCACGACGGCACGGCGACGAAAGCGGCTGCAGATCTCAAGTGTCGCCGCCACCTGTTGCGGCGTGCGCGGGAACACGACGATGCCCGGCATGCAATGTGGTGCTTCACTCCAGTCGCCGGCGTGGGCCGACGCGACAGACGGGTCGAGCACAACCGAGCTGCCGCCGAGCGTGCTTTCGAGCGCTGCGACGAATAGGTCGACAGGCTGTTCGATGAACGGAGTCATTGAGTGTGTCCGATGTTGAGTTGCCGATCCCGCCCGGCATTGCGCGGCATCGCAGCGACGATACCGGCCGACAGCAGCAGAAACGCTGCGGTGACGTAAAGCGCGACGCTCGCGCTGCCCGTGCGGTCTACGATCCAACCGATCATGTAAGGGCTGACGAACCCGGCAAGGTTGCCGATCGAATTGACCAGTGCGATGCCAGCGGCCGCAGCAACCCCACCCAGCAACGAAGTTGGAATGCGCCAGAACACAGGCGCAAGGCACTGCAATCCCATGCATGCAACCGTCAACGCCGCAAGCGAAACCACCTGGTGGCCGCTGTACAGCGCACTTGCGACGAGCCCGAGAGCCGCCGCAGCGCACGGTATGAGGTAATGCCAGCGATGTTCACCGCTTCGATCCGCGCTACGGCCGACCGCCAGCATCGCGCCGATGCCGAACGCGTATGGAATCGCGGACAGCAGGCCCACGTTCAGCGCAGACGCGACGCCCATATGTTTGATGATCGACGGAAGCCAGAAACCGAAGCCATACTGTCCCATTGCGGCACCGAAGTACGCCAATGCCAGCAGCCATACTGCGGGCCGACGCAACGCTTCGGAAAGCGATACGGTTTGTTTGCTTTGCGACTCTGCTTCGATGTTCGCCATCAGCCGGACGCGCGCTTCGTCGTTCAGCCACTTCGCGTTGCGGATACTGTCGTCGAGATAAAACAGTGCCGCGATGCCGACAATCAGCGACGGTACGCTCTCGAGCACAAACAGCCATTGCCACCCGGATAATCCAGCCGTGCCGTGGAATGTCGACAGAATCCATCCTGAGAGAATGCCGCCGCAGACGCCGGCGATCGGAATGGCGGTCATGAATGTTGCGATCACGCGGCTTCGGCGCTTCTCTGGATACCAATATGTCAGGTAGAGGATAATCCCAGGGAAGAAGCCCGCTTCGGCGGCGCCAATCAGGAAGCGGATCACATAGAAGGCCGTCGTCGTGTGCACGAATGCCATGAGGCCCGTCAGCACTGCCCAGGAAATCATGATTCGGGCGATCCAGCGGCGTGCGCCGACCCGATGCATGATCAGATTGCTCGGAACCTCGCATACGAAATACGCGAGAAAAAAGATACCGGCGCCGAAACCGTAGATCTGCTCGCTCCAGCCCAGCTCCGACACCATCTGCAATTTCGCGAACGCGATGTTGACGCGATCGAGGAACGCGATGACGAAGCACAGACAGAGGAACGGCACAAGCCGCCAGGTAACGATCGAGTAAGCGCGTTCTTCGAGCTGTTCCTCCTGCTCGAGGTGCGCGGTGAATGATTGCGCCACGGTGTGTCTCCTGAGTTGGAATAGTCGGTCTTTGTGGCGAAAGTTTGCGTCGGGCTATTCAATAAGACAAACGATGATTTCTGGCCTATTATTGAGAAAAACTTGTCAATGGAAAGAAGTTATGTCCGGGGCGCGATTCACACCAAGGCAGCTTGCTGCTTTCCTTACCGTGGCGGACGTCCGCAGCTTTGCGCGGGCCGGCGAGCGCCTGAACCTGTCGCCGTCCGCCGTAAGTCTGCTCATTGCGGAACTGGAAAGCGGTGTGGGCTTTCGTCTGTTCGATCGCACCACGCGCAGCGTCGCACTGTCGCCGGCCGGACGGGAGTTCGTCGTTCACGCGAAGAGCGTGATGAGGAATATCGAGCTTGCGCAGGCCGCGGCGGACGATATCCAGAATCGCGCTGCAGGGATCGTTCGGATTGCAGCTCCGTTGGTAATCGCGACGACGATGATGCCCACTGCGATCAAGAGATACGGGCTAACTCATCCCAAGGTGGTGATACGGATTCGGGATGCCGCAGTTGATAACCTCGTAGACATGGTTGCCAACGGGGACGTCGACCTCGCAGTCGGCCCCGATCAAGCTGTTGGTGATGACGTGGCGCGTATCGAACTGTTCAAAAGTCCTTGGGTGCTTTGGTGTGCGTCGGACAATCCTCTCTCAAAACGTGGGCGGATTACGTGGACCGACCTGCGAAAGCAGCCGGTTGTCGCGGCGGGGCGAGACTATGAACGTAACGTTTCACTTATGCGCGCAGGCGTCGCAGACGACGAGCGTATCGCGCCAATGGACGTCGTCGACAACATCAGTACCGCTCTCGGGATGGCGGCCGCCGGACTTGCGTTGACGCTGGCGCCGGCATATGTTGGCCTGCTGGCGCGACCGCTTGGTTTGATTATGCGCCGGATTGTAGAACCGGAAGTCATGCGTCAAGTGTGTCTTTACCATTCAGCAAACCGCGCGGTTTCACCAGCCGCCGAGGGCTTCCGGCAATACCTTGTAGACTCGTTGAGTGGCATGGAGTCGCTTGGAATAGCTCGGCGAAGTGCCAGATGCTGACCTTGTGCTACCGCACGGTAAGGCCGGCGAGCGTCCCGGATTGAAATGGGCGCAACGATGTGAGTGCGGGAAAACGCCGTGAACTTCGGTTGTCGGGGATGGATCGATACAGCATGGCTCTGTGCTTGAACGGCAGCGTTTGAAAATCGCGCAGGCTGAGCTGACCCGATGACCGCGCGTGGAATAGGATGCCTCGTTACAGCGATCTTTCATCATGCGCTCCTGCTCGATCAGTGTGGCAAGGAGACGGTACGCTCGCAGGCAAACGGCGTCGGCGGCAGTGTCATCCGGAGGAGACGAATGCGTTCCTGAATCTTGTTAGTAACTTGTTCTCGTCACCCTCGCGCGTAATCGTGACGAGCGTCGTGGTGAGATCAAGGTCCGTGACCGGCATGAACTTCACATCCCGACGATTGTTTCTGGCGATAGATCGCCCGACCAAGGTCGCTCCGAGTCCGGCGCCGACGAGCGCAAGTGCCGTATTAATCTCGATCGCTTCGTGGCCGACCAAGGGGCGTCCGCCCGAGGCCTGAAGCGCGCTCAACATCTGATGGCCAAATGGACTACGCGGATCCTTGGGATAAAGGATGAACGGTAGCGACGATAGTTCTGCCGTCGTCACCGCCTTCTGTTTCGCGAGCGAGTGATCTAGCGGAATCACGGCGACGAACGACTCGTCGCATATCAGCGAGTAGGAAAGGCCTTCATGCCGGTCAATTGGCCCGATGAAGCGCGATATACCAAAATCGATGCGCCCTTGTAGCAGCTGCTCAGGTTGATATTCGGAAAGCACTTCGACGAGATCGAGATGCACTTCCGGACAGGACTCGCGAAATCGCCTGATCGCGCGGGGCAACACGGAAAACGTCGTCGATCGTACGAATCCAACCCCCAGCCAACCGCGCTTGCCTGCCGCAATGCCGCGCGCTTCGTCATCCAGACGGCCCACATGTGACAGCAGTTCCTTCGCGCGCGGATAAAAATATTTGCCGAGGGAGGTCAGTTCCATCGGTCGCCGCGAACGATCGAACAGTTCGCCCCCAAGATGCGCCTCGAGTTGTGCGAGTTGCATGCTGATCGCGGTCGGGGCGACGAATAGCACCTCGGCGGCCAACGCAGCACTACCCGCATCTACGACCGCACAAAAGTAGCGAATCTGTCTTAAGTTCATAAATATTGATTTAGTATTCAAAAAACGATGTTTGATATCGATTTTATTTTATCTAAAAATGCATGTTCATTCAACGCATGGACCCGACATGAGTCGTTTTCACGCTTCCGCAGTGGACCTGCAAACGTTACGCGACCTCGGTAGCGCGACCGTATACGAAGCCCAAGGGGCAAAGGGCGCGTTGGACAGCGGCATCAAGCCGATTCATCCGTCGATGCGCGTTGCCGGCCCCGCGATGACGGTCGACATTCGCCCGGCCGACAATCTGATGCTCCACTACGCATTGCTCAAGGTGCAACCTGGCGAAGTGCTCGTGGTCGACGCCAAGGCGTTCGTCGAAGCGGGTCCCTGGGGCGACGTGCTTACCGAACAAGCGATCTCCAAGGGCGTGGCAGGTCTCGTTATCAATGGGGCGGTGCGAGACGCAACTTCAATCACCGAGATGGGCTTCCCGGTGTTTTGCCGGGCGCTGAGCATTAAGGGGACCGGCAAAAATCAGCCGGGCGAGATCAACATTCCGGTCCACATCGGGGGCGTGCGCATTCGCTCCGGCGACATCGTCGTGGGCGATCAGGACGGTATCGTAATTGTGCCCCGCGAGGACGTCACCCAAGTCGTCAGTAACGGCCTCGCACGTGAAGAAAAGGAAGCGACGTACCGGGCCCGGATCAAGGCAGGTGCGAACACCGTGGAATTGTTGGGACTCGAAGATACACTCCGACGACTCAACCTCGAATAAATCACAAACTTGGAGCGAGACGATGAAAAGAAAAGAGGCGGACTACTCTGCCCGTGACGCCGCGACCGCGCTCAAGCCGACCAGGTATCGCTGGACGATTGCCGCGCTGTTCTTTGTGATATATACGATCGCGGCTGCGGACCGCGCGAATCTTGGCATTGTGTTGCCGTTTCTGCGTCGGCAGGTCACGATGAGCAACGCAGAGGCCGGTGCACTAGTGAGTCTCTTCCTCGTTGCATATGCATTCGCTCAGCTTCCCTCCGCATGGCTTGTATCGAAGTTCGGCGTCCGCAAGGTTTTTTCGTTGTCGATGATCTTTACGTCAATCGCAACCGGCCTGACCGGCTTGGTCGGATCCTTGTTCGCCCTAAAGCTGTGTCGCATCGCACTCGGCTTCGCCGAAGGTCCGTTGCCGATCGGCATCGCGACGACGATCAATAACTGGTTCCCGTCGAAAGAGAAAGGCACTGCATCGGGCATTTTCTTGTCGGCTGTGAAGTTTGGTCCAGTCGTCACGCCGGTCATTGGCGCTGCGGTCATTGCCGCGTGGGGGTGGAAAGAGGTCTTCGTTTTGTTCGCGATGCCGGGGATCGTCTTGTCGGTCGTGTGGTTTGCCATGGTGGCCGACGCGCCTTCGAAAAGCCGCGCGGTCAATGAATGCGAGGTCAAATTGATCGGTGACGAACGTCATACGAATAGCTCACACGGTCTCTTGCCGATGTCGAAGCCGATACCTTGGCTCGACAAGTGGATTCGCACACGTGATGAGAAGGTGATCGACACGACGCGCGGCGTGTTCACATCATGGAACATCCATGGTTGCGCGCTTGGCTATTGTTGCCAGCTTGGTATTTCCAGCGTTCTTCTGGCGTGGATCCCAACGTATCTATTGACCGTGAAGAAGTTCACGGTTGTCGGCATGGGGTTTGTTGCCGCGGCGCCGTGGATCGGCGCTGTCGCGGGCAACATTTTCGGTGGGATTCTTTCAGACCGCCTACTTGGAAAGCGTCGCAAGCCGGGCATGATGCTGTCCGCGGCCACTACCGCAGGAATGATGTTCGCGCTCATCCATTCGCCTGAGAACGCGGTACTTTACGCGGTCCTGTTGTTTGCAACGGGCGTGCTGCTGAGCATCGGCTTCTCCGCCTACATGGTGTATCCGATGCCGTTCGTGTCGGAAGCTAAATTCCCGATCGCGAATGCTGTCGTCAACATGGGAGGGCAACTCGGCGGAGCGGCCACGCCGTTCATCACAGGACTGCTGCTGGATCATTACGGCTGGGATTCGGTGTTCGGCTTCATGGCTGGAATTTCGGCACTGACATTCGTCGTCCTGCTCACGATCTCCGAACCAATTAGGCTTAGGTCCGTACCTGACGTACGGTAGAGGCGATGCAGATGCTAAGCCGCAAACGATTCTTCTCCCTTAGACCGATTGATTTGGCTATGCGGCCGGGTCCGGTCCTTCGCACCCATGCATAGTCCCCTGGAAAACCGAAGAACCATTCCGCGACGTTTGCAGCGGATTCTTTGTCTTGACGACTTTGAGTTGGCCGCGCGCGCGCATCTGCCGCGGTCGCTGTTCGGATATGTCGCCGGCGCCGCCGAAACCAACGCATCGCTGAACGGCAATCGTGCGGCGTTCGACAAATATCGCTTCGTGCCCCGCGTAATGGTCGACGTCTCGCGCCGTAGCACTGAAACTTCGCTGCTTTCTCGAACTTATGCCGCACCATTTGGTATCGCGCCGCTTGGTCTTGCGGCGTTGATCGCATACCGGGGCGACCTGACGCTCGCGAAAGCGGCTGAAGCATCCGGCGTGCCGATGATCATGAGCGGATCGTCGCTAATCCGGCTCGAGGAGGTTGCATCACAGTGCCCGCAGGCGTGGTTTCAGGCCTACTTGCCCGGTATGCCGCACGAGATTGCCGCTTTGGTTGAACGAGTGCGGCGCGCCGGGTTCCGGACGCTGGTCGTCACGGCCGACACGCCCGTGGCAGCCAATCGCGAGAATAACGTGCGAGCTGGTTTTTCTACACCGCTTCGACTCACTTCCCGGCTTGTGCGGGATGGCTTCGCTCACCCCCGATGGCTTGCCGGCACGTTCGCCATGACGATCCTTCGGCACGGCTTGCCGCACTTCGAAAACAACCATGCTCGGCGCGGCGCGCCGATTCTATCGACGCAGGTCGAGCGCGACTTTTCAGATCGTGGACGGCTTGACTGGCGGACCTTCTCGGCGATTCGTCGTCAATGGAACGGGCAGTTGATCGTCAAGGGCATCCTCAATGTCGCCGATGCGCGCACCGCGTGCGAGCTCGGAGCGAGCGGCATCATCGTCTCCAATCATGGGGGGAGGCAACTGGATGGTGCGGTATCCCCTCTTGTCGTTCTGCCTGACATCGTGGCCGCATGCCGTGACGTTCCGGTAATGGTAGATGGGGGCATCCGCCGGGGCAGCGACGTGCTGAAGGCGCTCGCGCTCGGTGCCCGGTTCGTGTTTGTCGGGCGCCCGATCCTGTATGCCGCAGCGGTTGCCGGTGAAGCCGGCGTTGCCCATGCGATCAAGCTGCTAACGAGAGAGATTTCTAGGAATATGGCCATGCTTGGCATTACGTGCCTAGCGGAAATTGATGCACAAACGCATCTCACTGTAGTGGTCTAATGAATCCGGACACTGATTTAGGCGAGAATGGTCGCCATGAAGAGGTGCCTGATGAGCAAGCAACGACGTACGTTTTCCCCGGAGTTCAAACAACAAGCCGCCTGTCTGGTGCTCGACCAGGGCCTACCTTGATTTCGACACAATATTCCGGTTGGAACGCTTCGGGCTACAAGCGTCCGAGCGCACTGTCCCGGTTAAAAATATAAATAGAATCAAATGGTTACTATCTGCTTGCCAGCACCATTGGCCAATTTCATGAGCGCAGCAACAAGCGGTGATCAACGGTTATCCGGCTGGCCCGCCCGCGCCGAATCACCGAACGCCCGCTTACTGGCCGCCGGGCGGCTTTTTGACGATCGGTCTGGTGTTCATGGAAGTCACGCCCGGGCCATTCCGGGCGATTTCGGCAACCTTGTCGATCCGGGATGCGTCGAGACAGTATGCGCACCTGGATCCAGCAGGTTCGTACTGAAATCGCACGTCTGCGTCGCTAGTCGAACGATGTCGGTGGTCAGCGAATGAGCGTGTTCCGCACGATGCAGCGCGACATAGCGCACGGGCGGTAGTGCCGGCCGCGTCCGCACGATGCCCAGCGCATTGCAGGCGACCAGATGCGCGACGCATGCCTTTGGCAGATAGCTCACACCCAGTCCCGACAGCGTCAGGCCGATCTGCGCGATCAGGCTGTTGCTCGACAGCACGCGCTGCATGGCTACCCCATGCTCCTGCAGGAACCGCGTGTAGAGATGCCCCGTGCCCGACAGGCTACCCTGCAAGATCAGCGGAAACCGGGCGATGTCCGTTAACGAAATGGCGGCCTTTGGCTTCGGCATGAATCCGGCCGCACACATCCACGCATTGTCGACCTCGCCGACCAGCGTCGCCATGAACGATTCCGTCGCATGAATCTGCGGGACGACGATCAGGTCGATCGTGTCGGCCGCGAGACGCTCGCGTAGCGTCGCGGTCAGGTCCACTTCGGCCTCCACATGCACGCGTGGATACGTGGCCTGGATCGCCGAGATCAGGCGCGGAAGCCACGTCAGCGCGGTCAGCTCGGTCACGCCAATCCGGACGTGACGCACCAGGGCTTCCCTCGAACTCATCTGCTCGACCAAGCGGTCGCGCTGATCGAGCAATGCCTTCGCATGGTCGAACAGCTCCGCACCCTTGTCGGTGAGCCGCGCACTGCGATGCGCGCGATCGAACACGGTCAGGTCGAACGCCCGCTCGAGCTCCTGGATCCGCTTCGAGATGGCCGACTGCGTCGTGTTCAGGCGCGTCGCGGCCGCGTCGAACGAGCCGAGCTGCACGATCCAGTACAGCGCTTCCATCTGCTTGAACGTCAGCATCGTGTGTCACTCGATAGATGAATAAAAGCGATATTTTCTCATGTCAAAAAATCGCTTTTTTTACATATTTCGGCTGTTTAAGGTGCTTCCGTTGCGTCGCCTGGCGAGTGCGTTCATCAGAAAACGCGCCGCATCGCACCCAGCGGTCAATCGAACCCCTTTTTGGAGATTGCATGGACACCGTCATCGACTCCCCGCCCGTCGCAGTCGCGGCCCGCAAGCCGCGCGTCGGGCTCGCATGGCAAATCGTCATCGGCCTTGTCATCGGCATAGCGACCGGGCTCGCGTTGAACCGCTTCCCGCAATTGCGCGACACCGCCGTTTCCGGGTTGTTTCAGCCGGCCGGCGACATCTTCATCAAGCTGGTGCGGATGATCGTCGTGCCGATCGTGTTCACGAGCATGGTGATCGGCATCGCCGGCGTCGGCGACGGCAAGTCGCTCGGCCGTCTCGGCATCAAGACGCTGTTCTATTTCGAGGTGATCACGACGATCGCGATCGTGCTCGGCCTCGTGATCGGCAACGTGCTGCAGCCGGGCGTCGGCACCGACATGTCGCAACTCGGGCACACCGACATTTCCCGTTACCAGCAGACCACGCAACAGGTGCAGCAGGCACACCACGGGCTGATGGCGCTGGTGCTCGGCATCATTCCGGACAACATCGTCGCGTCGATGGCGAAGGGCGACCTGCTGCCGGTGATCTTTTTCTCGCTGCTGTTCGGGATCGGGCTGCAGTCGGTGCCGGAAGAACATCGCAAGCCGGTGCTCGCGATGCTCAAGGGCATCGCCGATGCGATGTTCAAGGTGACGAACATGGTGATGCGCTATGCGCCGGTCGGCGTGTGCGCGCTGATCGCGGTGACCGTTTCCAGCTTCGGCTTCGGATCGCTGCTGCCGCTGCTGAAACTCGTCGCCGTTACTTACTTCGCGATCCTGCTGTTCGCGATCGCCGTGCTCGGCGTGACCGCGCGACTGTTTGGGTTCCGCATCCTGACGCTGCTGCGCGTGATCAAGGACGAGCTGATCATCGCGTTCTCGACCTGCAGCTCGGCGACCGTGCTGCCGCAGTTGATGAAGAAGATGGAGGACTACGGCGTGCCGAAGAGCATCACGACGTTCGTCGTGCCGACCGGCTACACGTTCAATCTCGACGGCGCGTCGATCTATCTCGGCATCGGCACGCTGTTCGTCGCGCAGCTCTATGGCGTGCATCTCGGCTGGCAGCAGCAGGTGCTGCTGACGCTGACCATGGTCGTCACGTCGAAGGGCGCGGCCGGCGTGCCGGGCTTCATGTTCGTGATCATGCTCGCGACCCTCGCGAGTGCCGGGCTGCCGCTTGAAGGGCTGGCGTTCATCGCCGGCGTCGACCGAATCATGGACATGGGCCGTACCGCGCTGAACGTCGTCGGCAATGCCCTCGCGCCGCTCGTTATCGCGAAATGGGAAGGCCGGTACGACGCGGAGAAGGGCCGCGCGTACCTCGAATCACTCCGCGGCTGAACGCCGCCATTCAGGTATCGCACAACATTCGGAAGCAAACAGGAGTATCGAAGATGAGCAGTTCCCGAGGGGCACTTTTTCCCGACGCGTTGATGCAGCAGGTTAAGGCGCGCTTTCATCATGTCGATCGCGATATCGACGGCCGCGCGCGGCTGTTCTTCGACAACGCGGGCGGATCATTCCGGCTGAAGGCCGCAGTCGACGCATACACGCGGATCGATGCGCTGCCCGACTGCCCGGAGCGCATTCATGAGCGTGCGGTCGATCTCCAGGCGATCCAGTCGAGCGGCGAGGACGACGTTCGCACGATCCTGAACGCGCGCGACGGCACCGTGTATGCGTCGCTGACGGCGTCGGGCGCGATGTTCGACATGGTGCGCGCGATCATGGAGAACGTGCCTGGTACCAATGCGGTGACGACCGTGCTCGAGCATCCGTCGTCGTACGATGCGATGACGTATTACGCGGAACGTACCGGCAAGGCGCTGCGCATCGCGCCGAGCAATCCGCAGACCGGCGGCGTGGACGTCAATGCGATCGTGTCGCTGGTCGATGCCGACACCGCGCTGCTGAGCGTGATGGCCGCGTCGAACATCTCCGGCGCGAAATTCGACATCGAGACGATCGTCGCGCGTGCGCGGGAGAAGAAGCCAGACCTGTTCGTCGTCGTCGATGCGGTCCAGCATGCGCCGCACGGCATCATTGACGTGCAGCGCATGCCGGTCGACGGCATCAACTTCGCACCGTACAAGTTCTTCGGTTGCCGCGGGTCGGGCGTCTCGTGGCTGTCGCCCCGCGCGGCCGCGTTGCCGCATCACCGGCTTGCCGCGAAGGAGCGCGGCGTGTGGGAACTGGGCAGCCCGGCGCCTGCGCAATTCGCGGTCGTGACGTCGATCGTCGATTACGTGACCTGGATCGGCCGGTATTTCCTCGATTCGGACGACCGGCGCACGCTGTTCGTCGAGGGCATGCACCGGATCGAACTGCATGAGCGAGCGTTGCTGGCTGCGCTGCTCGACGGATACGGTGGCCGTCGCGGGCTGCGGTCGATCGACGGTGTCGAGGTCTACTGGGATCACGACGACCTGACGAAGCGCGACCTGATCGTCGGGATCGGCTTCGCGAACCTCGAACCGACGCAAGCGGTGCGGGAGTATGAGAAGCATGGAGTGATCGTCTACGAGCGCGTCGCGTCGAGCCTGTATTCGGGACGGATGCTGAAATCGTTCGGCCTCGGCGGCGCGGTAAGGATATCGCCGCTCCATTGCCATGCTCCTGACGATATCGCGCGATTCCTGGCGATTACCGACACGCTGGCAGCGCACCGCTGATCGACGACACGGCCCGGATCATCCGGGCCGTGTCGCATTCGGCGCAGGAATAAGCGCAGTGCAATTGTAGGCGTTCGTTATTAGCGCTAGCCGTGTTCAGAAACGTTGCTAGCGGAAATTCTCAAAGAAGCCTTGGCGAACAGGGGCTTTTTGATGTTTTCTGGCGGCTGCTTAGTTGTTGCGTTTCTGCAACGGAAACCTGGTCAATGTTCACTAACGTTGCTAGCACGTTGCACGTGTTCTTTAATCCTGCTAGCGCAAGTGTCGCGTGGATTGATAGGAATCCATATGGCTTCGATCGAAGAGCGTGCCGCTCGAGCAGCGAAGATTGCGTCCGTGCTTCGACCGCTTGGCAACGGCGTGCTTTCCCGACAGCAGGCTGAACGAGCAGCACAGCTATTCGGCGTTCACTGCACCACCGTATATCGCCTGCGTCGACTTTTCCTCGCAGATCCGGTCGTCAGCACATTAGAGCCAAGGCAGCCGGGTAGGGCGACCGGGGGCAGACTGGACGCCGCCGTCGAATGCGTCATCGACGAGGCCGTGCACGAATGGCTCCCTGATCAGCGACACCTTGCGCAGCCTGCAACTGATCTTGTACTTGAGGTGAAACGTCGCTGCAGCGTTGCAGGTCTATCGCCTTCAAGCGGGTGTTGCTGCGGTCCACCGCAACGCGACCGTCATGTCGCCGCTTATCTCGCCGCACGCCAGGGCGGCGCAGCAGCAACTGTTGCTCCCGCATGACCCGATACACGCGCTTGGCGTTGATGCACGGCGCACCGGTCTGCTCCCGACTGCGGCGCAGCAGCGCCCAGACACGCCGGTAGCCGTAGGTCTGCAGATGCGCCACATGGGCCTGAATTTCCTCGACCAGCCCGGCATCATTGGTCATGCGGGCACGGCGACCATCGCGCCAGTCAGACGAGCGAGCTCGCTTCACCGCCACGGCAGAGCGCGCCACGCCGAGAACTTCGCAGACCGTCTTCATCGGTCGTCCCCCGGCAGCAAGGGCGAGCACGCAATCAGGTTTTTTGAACGGCCCCATTCCACGGCTTCTTTCAGGATTTCGACCTCGAGCGTCTTCTTCCCTAGTAGCCGTTGCAGTTCCTTGATTTCCTTGATGGCGGCGGCCAGCTCAGATGCCGGCACAACGGTTTCGCCTGCCTTCACCGCTACCAGACTGCCTTCCTGGGATTGCTTGCGCCAGCCGAACACTTGGTTGGCATTGACGCCGTGCCGACGTGCAACGGCCGACACCGACGCTCCCGGCTCCCATGTTTCCTGAACGATGGCGATTTTTTCTTGCGCCGTGCGCCGACGACGGCGCTCCGGCTCGGTCAGAATTTCGATGCTTTCCACGTAACGACTAAGCTTACCGAGAGGCGCAAGACTATCCGTTATTTTAAGAGAGTCCTCGTGTCCTCAGATACGTGGGGCCGCTCCATTGGGCTCGATGCCATTCGGCTTGCACGTCACGACGAGAATGTCTCAAGTCCGCAAAAAATCCATCGCTGTACGCCTAGACTTGTACGTGCGCATCTGAGCAGCAATCAATGACAGTCCAACCTCGACCCATCAGCGTGTCGAGTTCCCCAGGCCCAAACGCATCCTTTCGCATCGCCAAGCACAGCAGATGGGTCGGGCGAGTCATCGCGACGTAATGTAACTTGAGCCGCCCGAGCGTTCTCGGGCCTTCAGGGACTTGCCGGCCCCTGGCGTTTGTCGAAAAGCCGCCCGACTTCGTGCCCAGCAACCATGGCTTCAGTTCGCTTAGATGATGCGCGTGGTAGAAACTGTCGAGGACGAGTGTCGCCGTGTGCGTTTCGCCCTTCACCGCATGGATCGAGCTCAGCCGAATGTGTACCTGCGGGGCGTCGGGCGGATAAGCAAACAAATTGTCTGCGCACGCGGCAATTGCGGCTTCGCCCTCAGCTACGGGCTGAGCCTGCGGCAGCGCTAAGAAGGTGGCAACATCCTCGCCGAGCACCTCTGCACCGCTCAGTTGCCGGATCACCGCCTCAATATGGGCTTGTGCTGCCGCGGCACAGAGCGCAGGGGTGATATCCCCTTGGTGTGTCAAGATGATTTCTTGCAATGCGAGATATTCGCATCTCGCGTCGCTGTCGCCAAGAATCTCGACCACCCGGCGATGAGGCGATTTTCGTGCGCTCGCCCCATACGGGACGCCGGCAAGCTCGCTTGCGGCGAGGAGCGCCGCCGCCACGGCGTTGATAAGCTTGCCCGTGTTTCTGCTGCCAGCCATCTCAAAACGAGCCCGCGCAAGGTATTGGGCGAAGCTGCTCGGCGTAGACTCCTTCCGAACGCATGCCGGGTCGTAACTGGGCACATAGTGTCCCATCGCTCGCGGGATGCGATCGTCGTCTCCGGGTTCGTGAACCCCAGCCACTGCAGTGAACACTCCGTTTTCCAGTACAGCCGCATCGAAGCTATCCAGCAGATGCTGGCCATAGCGCTCCAGCACTCTCTGGACCGACCCGTCATCGAAAAGGAAGATTGCCGACGCCTTAGGATCGGCGCTGAGGTGATCCGGTGGACCGGCGCCGATTAGCGCATGCGGCGTAACCCCCAATCCCTTTACTTGGTCCGCAAGATTCTGACCAAAACGGTAGCTGCGTGGCATTGGATGTACAACAGCGCCTGGAAACTGATCCGTCGTGGCGCCGCTCTGGCTGGCGCTTTCGTAGATGGCTTGGTTGGAGTCGCCGAAACGCTGACGGCGCGACGGCGCGTCGCCGCTGCAAAAGATGCGGTGCAGCAGCGCCGATTGTGCCTCACTGTTGTCCTGCGCCTCGTCGATGAATACCAGCGGAAAGCGCCGACGTAGCATTGGAATCGTCTCAGGATGCCGATCAAGCAATTCGCAGGCCCATACGAACATTTCGTCGAAGCAGAAATATCCGTGTTCGCTCGACCGGCGACGCGCATCGATGATCGCTTGATATGTCGGCGTCAGCGGTCCGAAACGGCCTGTCTTGCCCCCGCCATAGTCAGTCTGGTCGTAAATCAGGCAGGTTTCGCTCAGATTTGCCTGCTGCAAAGCCCAGCGCCGATTCGCGGGTAACAGGTTCCACCGCTTCGCAAGCGCAATCCTGGTATCGATGCAGCGCACTTCGACTCCTTTCGACCGGAGCCAAGGCAGCGCGAGATACTCGTTCACAAACGCATGGATCGTGCCGACGAAGTGCGGGTAGCGTGTCAAAGAGACACCCGGCGCCGTACTGCTGAGCTTCGCGCTGATTTCGTTGCGCGCGGCGTTGGTATGCGACAGCACGCAGATGCCCTGCTGACGGCTTGGCCAGCGCATCGCTAGCACTGCGAGTTTTGCGACCAGCAAAGTCGTCTTGCCACTTCCCGGGCATGCCTCGAAGTCGATTGTGTCGAGTCGCAGCATTGCTCGGAGTCGGCTGTCATCATCCTCGACAGCCGCAAATCCCGCGGGGCCAAGCCCCATCAATACTGCTGCCCAGGTAACGTCTTCCTCGCGGATTAGATCGTCGTACATCACTCAGGCCCCCGGTGCCGGCGCCATTACTGCCGCGCCCGGTTCTCCGGCCACGCCGCCTGCGAGCGGCGGTGCGAACGGCCCGGTGACATGCTCGATAGCCGCAACGATGTAGGGCGGCAGCAATGCGCGCAAGCTATTGGCATCCAGGTTATTGTCCCCAGCCTCCTTTTCCAGCAGTTCGGCAAGATATTGCGCGCCGATCGCCTTTGATGCCCCATCAGCCTCAAACAGCGCATAGACATGTGAGGCGAGCGTCGATGGATCATGCCCCGCATCGATCAGCGCTTGAAAGGCTGCATCGGCGGCGGCGAGGATGCCGGCCTGCTCGGCAGTGCCGGCAGAGAGGCGGTCATTGGCTAGCGCTAGCGTCCCTGCGCGGTAGACGTGCTTGCTGAGACCGTGGAATGCGAGGTCAAATTCAAGCGTCCATTCGTTAGCGACGAACGTCTCGACCTTTTGGCCTGAGGCCTTCGCCCTGCGGTCGGCTCGCCGCTGTTCAAGGTGTTCGCCCGGAAAATCGTCCTTAATCCGCCATTGCCGCTTTGAGGGAGGTCTTGGAGGGATCGGTTGCCCGTCCTCCAGCTTGCCGACGATCCAAGGCGCATTGTTGGGCATCACGTCCATGTCGGTGATGCAGGCGACGGGAATGTTAATGACCCCATCCTTCTCGACGTCTTCGCGCATGAAAATGCGTGCGTATCGGCCGAGCCCAACACCGCCGACATTAACCACGGAGACACCGTGATGGTGGAAATCGCGGTCAAGTAACCTCGCTATGACGGGCAGGAGGATGTTCTCGGCATCCCCCTCGACGATCATCACTGCGCGCGCGAAGAACAAGTTTGCCTTGGTGACGTCGAGGAAGCGCTCGAGAAATCGATAGTCTGATGCGCTGAGCTTGGTCTTACCCTCACACAGAGGGAAAGCCCGTCCGCCTTCAATCAATACGAGCTTGTCGAGTTGTAGGTCCGAAGCGAGATTGGCACTGTGCGTTGTAACGATGATCTGGATGCGCTGTCCATCGGCACGCGACTTCTTTGCCTGTGCCTGCAGGAACGACATAAGTTGCAACTGCCGCTGCGGATGGAGATGCGCCTCGGGCTCTTCGATCAGCAGCAACGGGAACCCGTCGCTTTCAGTGGCGAGAAGCAGGAGCTCGCACGCCATGAACAGCAGGTTGTTTGAGCCGAGTCCACGACTGTGCGCACTTTCGGCGTCAGACGACGCGGTCAGTACGAGCTCAAGCTTCTCAAGTAGCTGCCGCAATCTGAGGCTGTCCTCCTGCGCTCCTGCTACGCCGATCCGCGCATTCAGCATATCGTTAGCGAACGAGAGGGGCTTCAAGTACTCGTCATTGAGTCGCTTTCGAGCCTGCCTAATGCCTTCGCTCTCCCCAAGCAGATGTGTAGCATAGTCGCCGAGGCCCAACACACTCAACGTCGTCGGGTCGGGTGGCGGATCGGCAAGTTTGTCGAAAGGGTTTCCTGTGTCGCGGATTTCAGTGGTGTGCTGGAGAATCTGCGATAGTCGCGATCCTCGCCCAGAGCTCATGGCCCGCTCGGCGTCGCGCAACGGCCGCAGATACGTCGCCGTCAGCAGCGATCGTGCCCCCAGATCGAGCAATGGGCCGTCTCCCTTGGCACCCGTGCGCCACTCAGGCGGAAGAACGCGGCGCGAGCTGCCTTCCTTGGTGTTGCGTTTCGCAACCCAGGTCACGATCAGCGCGGTATTGATCGCCCCGGCTACCGTCTCATACGTGAGGAACTCGGCAAACGCACCTCGATCCGCCGTGGTGAGTCCTCTAAAAGTCAGACGGATGATAATTTCGTCGGCACTTGGACCACCGGCGGTGGGCTGATGAAAATCAAGTGGATCCACCCGCAGCAGGTCCTGGTCACGCGTGCCGACCACCAAACGTAGCGCGTCGATGACCGCTGTCTTGCCGGCATCATTCTCGCCGACCAATGCGGTAAGTCCCGGGGACAGTGGTAGCACGAGCGCTTTGTTACCGGCACCAAACAGCCGGAAGTTCTCGATTCGAATTTCTGCGATATACACAGTGACGCCCCTGCTGCGTAGAGTCCTACCGATAGGCTAATCCAATGACACATCCGAGAGACTGAAAATTGCTCGGAAATTCTAACCGATCATTGGGGCTGCAATAGGCCGGAAATAGAATTTCAGGTGCGTCTAGTAAACGGTAATCCTTCGCTTTTGACGCGAGTCGAAAGTCGCGTTTCTGTTGTGGCCACGAGCCCCTGTTTCGGCGCCATGGCGGCCAGGCCCATGTTAGGTCGCTCGTGATTGTATTGCCATATCCATTCGGTTGCGACGTGTTTAACATGCACGGTCGTCCGATTCGATTGCGACACAAATCCAACATGGTTGGAGAGTAGAGCGCGGGGACGACGTTTTCGCCACACAAGCTGATTTCATCGACTCAGATGACCAGAGAGGCCATGCGACTGAAGAGATCAGCGCGCTGCTGGTCGTGTCTGGTCCCGCAACCGCGGACGATGTGCAGGCGAATGCGTCTGGCGGTGTGTTGGTTTCGTTGTCCAGGCGCTTGGGCATTGTCAAGCCGGATGGCATTGCCCGCGAGGCGGTCACCAAACCCGCGTCCGAATGCCTGCTTTGTACGAGTGCCGACCGGTTGAATCCGCCGTCGTTCAGAGTCGATCGCATCGTTGCAGAACCGCCATTCACTGTCGCGTGCAGTTCGCGGCGTCGGGATCGACGCGACAGCAAGATACGGAACCTTATCACTATGCTGCGATTGCCTGCTCAAAACTCAGATTTCGCACAACGCATGACTGCCACTGCCGGCGTCGCAGGGGAGTTGACGCCGGTCTTCGTGAGTCGCGGCCGATGAAAACTTTTCATTGCAAACGGTGGCGCGTTCAATTCGGTCTACGTTTGTCACGCGAATTACTCCACCACCTTGAAAAGGCGGTTCTTGTTGATCATGCCGACTTTCGTCTGTTTGCCGTCGTCGTCAGCAGCGGGCCGCAGATGCCGATCGTCGAGCGTCGGCCCCGTATAGCGGCTGCGCGGCCGGATCACCTTGCCGACGCGCAGCTGTTCGATGCAGTGTGCGAGCAGTCCGACGCTGCGCGCGATCGAGAACAGCCCGAACGCCGCATCGCGCGGCAACTGAAGCTGCACCGACAGCATCGCCATCGCGACATCGATGGTCGGCCGCTGGCCGGTGAGCGTCGTGACCTTGTCGACGAAGTGCGCGAGTTCCGTCGGCGGATCGAGCCGCGCAAGCAGCGCGGCCGCGCGCGGATCGCCGTCGGGGTAAAGATGATGGCCGAAACCGGGAATCGGGATTGCGGACTTCAGGTGATGATCGACGACGCGCTCGGCACCCAATCGTTGCACATCGTCGAACACTGCGCGCACGCGTCCCGACGCGTCGCCGTGCAGCGGTCCCGACAACGTCGCGAGCCCCGTCAGCAGGCAGCCCGCGAGCGACGCGCCGGTCGATGCGGTGATGCGCGCGGCGAATGCCGAACTCGTGATCTCATGATCGGCGACCAGCACCATCGCGCGGCGCAGCAGGTCTGCGCCATGGCTGTCGAGGCCCCAGCCGGCCGCGAGCCGCTGATGGGTGTGAAGCGGGCTTGCGCCGGCGTCGTCTTGCGCGCCGAACGCGCGCGACACGATCGCAACGAGCTGCCCGGCCTCGATGTGCAGCGCGCTGTCGAGCCGGCCGAGCGTCGAATGGCCAAACGCGGCCAGCGTCGCGAGCATCGTGAACGCACATTGCCGGTCACGCTCGCCGGGCGGCAGCACGATCACCGGCGCGTCGAACGACACCGGCGCGGTGGCCTGCCAGAGCAGCGAAGCCGTTTCCTCGAGCGTCGCGGTATCTGCGAGTTCAATGCTGTCGCGGCCGCGATACCATGCGCGACCCTTCGAGAACGTGGTGATGCCGCTGTAAATGCACGGCTCGGCACCAAAGATCGTGCTGGCCGCGAGCGCCGCTCGCTTGCGGCCGACCTGCTTCTTGCGACACAGCGCGACCACATCCTCGGCCCGATACAGGCTCTTGCGCGGATCGTCGGGATCCTGCATCACGGCAATGCTGCCGCGGCTGGCGTACGCGTAGACGGTCTGCGCCCGCACGCCGAGCCGCCGCGCTGCTTCCGTCAGGGTGATCCAGTTCTGCATGGGGAGTCGTGATGAGGATGCGGCCGGTGCGCGGCCGCTTGCGCCGACTATAGACCGGGTTCAGTTGAATGTCATCTCGGCCGGGCGCCGCTCGAGCACCTCGACGAGGATGTCGCCGGGCGCGCGCACGAAACAGCCGCGCACGCCGGCGCGGATCCGCGTGACGGGCTGGACGATCTCCGCGCCGTTTTCGACCAGATGCGCGTAAGCCGCATCCAGATCCTCGACCAGCACGCCCAAGTGGTCGATCCCTTGCATGCGCGTGCCGTCCGGCACGATCGCCGGACACGCGTCCGGCAGCGCCGTGATGAAGAGGTTGATCGCCCCGATCCGCAGGTCGACGCGGCCGGGGCGCCGCACGATTTCGGCGTTCAGGCAGCGCGCGAACCACGCGGCGGTGGCCTCGGCATCAGCCGAGCAGAGTTGCAGGTGATCCCATTTGAATTCGATCATGGTCGTGTGCGGTACGTGCAGTGGAGCGTAAAAGGGGGCGAACCGGGTCAGAGCTCGATACGCGACAGCTTGCCGAGCAGCACCGAGTACGACAGCGTGCCGAGGAGGCAGATCGCACCCATCAGGTTCAGCGCCCAGAAAAAGTTGCCGGTGTGCTGCGCCACGTAGCCGATCATCAGCGGCGTGGTGACAGCTGCGATATTTGCTGCGAGGCTCGTGATGCTGCTGGTGAGCCCGACATAGCGTTTCGGCGCGATCTCGGACACCGCCGCCCACGACATCGAGCCGATTCCCTGTGCGAAGAACGCGACGGTTAGGATCGCGATCACCAGCGTGTTCGACTGCACGAAATTGACGAGCACGATCGATGCGCCGAGGAAGGTGCCGATCACGAGGGGCGCCTTGCGCGACGACGACATTGATACGCCGCGCCGGATGCAGAGATCGGACAAATAGCCCGCGATAAGGATCCCGAGCGTCGCGCCGATGAACGGCATCGCCTGGAAGAAACCGACCTTGATCATCGACATGTGCCGTTCCTCGACAAGGTAGGTCATGAACCAGGTCGTGAAGAACACCAGCAGCGTGTTGTTGCAGAACTTGCCGAGACAGATCGCGAGGATCTGCCGATAGCCCAGCAGGCGCAGCGCCATGCGCCAGTCGAACCGGTCGCGCGCCGTCACTACCGGCTGCCCTTCGGTGATGTACTGCAGCTCGGCCGCGTTGACGCGTGGATGGCGCGACGGATCGCGATAGAGCCGGTACCAGACGACGCTGAACAGAATGCCGAACGCGCCGGTCGCGAAGAACACGGCGCGCCAGCCGAATGCCGACGAGATCCACAGCAATAGCCCAGTGAAGAGCGGCGTGCCGATGTACTGACCCATCACGTATACGCTCGTCGCGAAGCCGCGCTCCTGGACCGGGAACCACATCGTCACCGCGCGCGCGTTCGACGGAAACGCGGGCGCTTCGAGCGCGCCCATCGCTAGCCGAGAGCCGAGCAGCATGTGGTAGCCATGCGCGAGCCCTTGCGTCAGCGTGGCCAGCGACCAACCGACGAGCGATAGCGCATACGCGACGCGCGAGCCGAGCAGGTCGGCGAGAGCGCCAGCCGGCAGCAGCGCGATCGAGTAGGCGAGGCCGAACACGGCGAACAGCTCGCCCATCTGCACGCGGGTAAGCGCGAGATCCTTCGACAACGCCGGCGCGACGATACCGAGCGCCGAGCGATCGACGTAGTTGAGGACGGTGGCCACCAGCAGCATCGACAGCACGCCGTAGCGCACCCGCGATCGCCTGGCGGCGCCTGCGTGCGCGTCGAACTCGCGCATGACCGAAACCTGTTCTTCAGCGGTTTTCAATGTTGTCTCCTGTTTTGTGATGGTTGTGCTGGTGCACCTGCCGTGTGCGCCGGCGCGCGTCCGGTCAGCCGCGTCCGACGAAGGGCATCGCGCTTGCCATGATCGTCATGTTCAGAATGTTCGCTTCGAGCGGCAGGCTCGCCATCTGCACGATCGCGTTCGCGACGTGCGCAACGTCGACGCGCGGCTCGGGCGCGATGCGGCCATCGGCCTGCAGCACGCCGTTGTTCATCCGCTCGGTCAGCGACGTGGCGGCGTTGCCGATATCGATCTGGCCGCAGGCGATGTTGAACGGTCGACCGTCGAGGGCAAGCGAACGCGTGATGCCGAGGACCGCGTGCTTCGTGGCCGTGTACGCGATCGTGTTCGGGCGCGGCGTGTGTGCGGAGATCGAACCGTTGTTGATGATGCGGCCGCCTTGCGGCGTCTGGCGCTTCATCTGGCGCCACGCGGCGCGTGCGCACAGGAACATGCCGGTCAGGTTGGTGGCGACCACGTCGTTCCAGAACTCAAGCGAATAATCGTCGAGCGGCACGGCGCCCGCGTTGCGGCCCGCGTTGTTGAACAGCACGTCGAGGCGGCCGAAGTCATGCGCAATCCGCGTGAAGCTCGCATCGACCGATGCCTCGTCGGAAACGTCGGTCGGAATGACCGCGGCCACGCCGCCTGCCCGCTCGACGATCTCCTGCGTCGCGAGTAGTGGATCAATGCGCCGGCCGAGCAGCGCGACGCTGAAACCGGCTTGCGCGAGCGCTACCGCCGCTGCCTGTCCGATTCCGGTGCCGGCGCCCGTCACTGCCGCGATTCTTTTCTCTGCCTGCATTTTCACGCCCTCGTCTTCAGTCCGTTGAACATGCAAAAAGCATTGCGCGGCGACGATTTCGCAGCAATCTTGATTCTTTCAATCAACATCAACCGCCCCGTCCCGACGGGCTGGCGTCAGGGTTTTCCTGAGCTCGCGACTGCGCCGTTCGCGCGCCGGCACGGCATCGCGTATAGCAGAGGACATGATCGGAATCGGTCGATTATCCGGTCGCTCAATGCCGCGCGGACATGTTGATCGAACCAATCAATATTGACCTGCGCCGACTGCGCTTCGTAGGCTGTGTTCCGTTTTCCGACCCAAGGACGAGACCATGCCTGACAACAATCGCACCCGCCTGTTGGTTGCGCGACGCGTTCCCGCCGCAGTCGCCGCACGCGCAGAATCCGAGTTCAACGCGTATGTAACGGACGCCGACATGGACGCGTCGTCCGTCGTCGAGTTCTGCAATCGCTACGAGACGCCGGCGGTGCTGATCGGCAAGAAATCGGGGCTGCAGGCCGAGCACATCGCAGCATTGCCACCGAGCGTGAAGATCATCGCGAACGCGAGCGCCGGGTACGACCACATGGATGTCGCCGCCGCACGCGCACGCGGAATCGCGGTCAGCAACGCCCCCGATGCGCTGACCGACTGCACGGCCGATTTCACGATGCTGCTGGTGCTGGCCGCGTGCCGGCGTGCATCGGAGTACGAGCGTATCGTGCGCGCGGGGTGGGGAAAGTCGTTCGGCATGACCGACATGCTCGGTACGCGCGTGAACGGCAAGACGCTCGGAATCGTCGGTTTCGGGCGGATCGGCCGTGCGGTCGCGCAGCGCGCGCGCGGCTTCGGGATGAAGATCGTCTATACCGACCGACGTCCCGCACCGCCCGAGATCGAGGCCGGCGCGCGCTATTGCGCGGATCTCGACACGCTGCTCCCGCAGTGCGACATCCTCACGCTGCACGTGCCCGGCGGCGGCACGCCGTTGATGACACGCCGCGAATTCGGCTTGCTGCGCGAAGGTGCCGTGTTCGTGAATGCGGCACGCGGCAGTCTCGTCGACGAGGATGCGCTTTACGATGCGTTGACGTCGCATCGGCTGTTCGCCGCGGGGCTCGACGTTTACCGGAGCGAACCCAATATCGATCCGCGCTTTGCCGCGCTCGACAACGTGTTTCTGTCGCCGCACATGGCGAGCGCGACCGTCGAGACGCGCGACCAGATGGGGTTTACCGCGCTCGACAACGTCGCGGCGGTGCTTGACGGGAAGGGGGCGCCGAACGCGCTGTGATGCCGGCGGGCGCGAGCGCTCGCCCATGCCGGGGTGTCCGATGACGGAACCCCCGGCTTCAACCGCGTCGTTACTTCAACACCCCCTCCGCCACCAGCACCTCATGCGCGGCCTTGAACGCGCTGAGACGATGCGGAATACCCGAATAGGCGGTCGCATGCAGCAGGGTCGTTTTTGTTACGTCCAGGGGGGTGACGACGGACGCCCTAACGTCGAGTTGCGATAGGGCTTCCGCCTAGGTCTCGCGTGATGCGCCAAACCATGCCGCCGCTCGGGCCTGTCAGTGTTTAAGGCATAACATGCTCCCAAGGAGAGTTTATGCCTCGCAATCCGAAAGCCCAGCCGCGGCTCTGCCGGCGATTCCGGCCGAGTTGCTCGAGCAGTTCGGCAACGGTCCGATGACGGCCGAAGCCATCAACGCCGCGACGCTGGCGTGTTGATTTCCACTGAATCTTGACCCACCCCGAGACAGCGTAGTACATCTATTCCGGTGTGGATAACTCCTCACTGCCTGCTGCTTTGCTGCTCTCTTTCTGGTTGCCTTCGCCTTGGCAGGACTGGACTTGAAGCGCCAGGATTCATTGCCTGTTTCGACGATGTGGCAGTGATGGGTGACGCGGTCCCGCAGCGCCGTCGTCATCTTTGCGTCCCCGAACACGGTCACCCACTCACCGAAGCTGAGGTTGGTGGTGATCGCGACACTCGTGTGTTCATACAGCTTCGAGAGCAAGTGGAACAGCAATGCGCCACCGGTTTGGCTGAACGGCAGGTAGCCCAGTTCGTCGAGGATCACCAGGTCGACGTACATTAGCTTATGGGCGATCTCGCCTTGACTTATGATGTTTCGCTGCACAGACCGCGAAGACGGAGCCCGCCATGCATACGACTGTGCCAACGGAAAAATGAGAGACGGCAGCAACTTCAAGGCACGAGGTTTGATGCAACGCGCATGTGGAGATGGCAACTTATGACGTGGGATTTCGTATCGAAGGCCGTTGCGATCACGACAATCACGATGCTGTGTTCTGGCTCATTGGATGCCGCGGAACTGGCAAAGAGTACAAACGTGAGCGGCGGCGGAATTCAAGGAGAGAACCGAGTGAAGATTGCGATCAGCATCGATGGCCGAAAAGTCGTCGCCGAGCTCGAAGACAGCGCGACAAGCAGAGATTTCCTGTCTCAGCTACCGATGACGTTGAAGTTCGAGGACTATCACGCGACCGAGAAGATTGGCTATCTTCCGCGCAAGCTGTCGACGTCTGGCGCGCCGGACGGTTTTGATCCATCTATTGGTACCGTCGCCTACTACGCGCCTTGGGGAAACATTGCTGTCTTTTATAACGACTTCGGATACTCGAGATCTCTGATCAATCTCGGGCAAGTCGTGTCCGGGTTGGATATCCTGACGAGAGCGTCGTCGTTCAACGCAAAGATCGAACGCGTTGAGGATGATTGAAGATTCCTTTCGCTTGACATTGCTCCGAGTTGACGCGTGCCAGTCGTGTTTTCATCTGAACATGATGGTGTTGCCACAAAGGATTAATCGTCGAGGCCCGACATGGGATGGTGATCCCCCGTTCTCTAGGGGTGCCTTTGATTCCCGCGCGTTTTTCCAGTTGGACGCCTTTAAGCCTGACAAGACCTTGCCTTGCGGCCCCAAATAACTATTCATATAAAACAATGGGTTAGTATCTACCTTTCGTTGCCGAACAAAAGAGCGTCTTCTGACATGGCCACATCGAAGATGGTGGATCAAGCTGAGCTTCCCCTGAAATTTCGCCTTCCATCGAGTCATGTATAAACTCGACGGAAAGGAAGGGAATCAGGGATGTTCAAGGTACCGAAACAATCGTACACGCCGGAATTCAAGGTTGCAGCCGTGCAGCGGGTCAAGGACGGCCAGGGCTTTGCTGTGGTGGCCCGGGAACTGGGCATGTCGGAGCAGACGCTGCGCCACTGGGTAAAGGCCGAGGCGTCGGGCAAGCTGAATGGAGCCGGAGCGAAGCCAGTTACGCCGGAGCAGATGGAGCTTTCGCGCATGCGCGCCGAGATCAAGCGCCTGCAAATGGAACTTGAGATCGCAAAAAAAGCGGCAGCATACTTCGCGAAGGACCTGCTGTGAGGTATGCCTGGATCGACCAGCAGGTCGGGCAGTATCCGCTGTCGTCGCTGTGCGGGGTGTTGTCGGTCAGCGTGAACGGTTATCGCGCGTGGAAGCGCGGCGGCAAGTCGGGGCGAACGCGACTGACGGACACGCAATTGCTGACGCTGATCTGGACGGTGCACGCCGAGGTCAAAGGAGCATACGGTTCGCCGCGCATGACTGAGGAAATCCGTGATCGAGGCTTTCCGGCCAGCAAGGAGCGCGTGGAACGGCTGATGCGTGAGCATGGCATCCGGGCGCGGCACAAGCGCCGTTACCGGGTGACGACCGATTCGAAACACAAGCTGCCGGTCGCGCCAAACCTGTTGAACCGCGAGTTCACGCCCGCCGCGCCGAATCAGGTGTTCAGCTCGGACATCACATATATCTGGACCGACGAGGGCTGGCTGTACCTGGCCGTGGTGCTCGACCTGTTCAACCGGGAGGTGGTGGGCTGGTCGATCAAGCCGCGCATGACGGCGGGTCTCGTGACGGACGCGCTGACGATGGCTTGGTTCCGCCGCCGTCCCGCGCCGGGTGCACTGTGCCATTCGGATAGAGGCAGCCAAGGCGAATTCAACCGGTCGTCGCAACACCTTTAATCGAGGAGGTGTTGCATGGGGCGAAGCGCAAAGCGGGTGTATCAGTTGACAGGCCGAGGAGCGATGCACTCGCCGGGCGCACCATCGCTTCGGC
>NZ_JACCQB010000058.1:0-40519 GCF_015712265.1 Burkholderia sp. 9777_1386
GAGCTGTGATTCGAGCTTAACGGCTCGCAGGAGACACAAGCTGTGCCGTAGCCGCCAACCGGCAAAGCAGCGCGCCAAACGGCGCGCCACCACTGAAGTTTGAAGCAAATCGAAGATATAAGGAGACAGACCGATGCCATCCATCACGCAGGCCGCTGCCGCACCGGCCGCGGCCGATTCGTCCGAAGACGCCCTTTACCGCAAGGTCATGCGGCGCATCCTGCCGTTGCTGTTGCTGTGCTACGTCGTGGCCTATCTGGATCGCGTCAACGTCGGCTTCGCGAAGCTGCAGATGCTCGACGACCTGAGCCTGAGCGACAGCGTCTATGCGCTCGGCGCGAGCATTTTCTTCTGGGGCTATTTCCTGTTCGAGATGCCCAGCAACCTGTTGCTGCACCGCTACGGCGCGCGCTTCTGGATCGCGCGGATCATGATCACGTGGGGCATCGTGTCGTCGTCGATGGCGTTCATCGTGCCGCTCGCGCAGTTCTTCCACGTGCAGACCACCACCATGTTCTACACGCTGCGCTTCCTGCTGGGGCTGTGCGAAGCCGGCTTTTTCCCCGGCGTCATCCTGTACATGAACTACTGGTTCCCGGCGCGCCGCCAGAGCGTGGCGATGTCGGGCTTCCTGGTGGCGATCCCGCTGAGCCTGACGCTGGGCAGCGTGGTGTCGGGCTGGCTGATGGAGCAGACGCACGGCCTGTCGGGCATGAGCGGCTGGCAATGGATGCTGCTGCTCGAAGGGCTGCCGTCGATCGTGGTGGCGTTCATCGTGCTGGCCTGCCTCGGCGACGGCCCGCAGTCGGCGAAATGGTTGTCCGCCGACGAAAAGGCGGTGCTGTCGCGCAACCTCGAATCCGAAGCCGCGCACAAGTCGCACAGCATCGGCGCCGCGCTGCGCAGCCCGCGCGTCTGGCTGCTCACCTTCATCCTGCTGACCTTCAATACCGGCTTCTACGGGCTGGCCTTCTGGCTGCCGTCGATCATTCGCGCGTCGGGGGTGCACAGCCCGCTGCACATCGGTGTACTGACGGCCATTCCGTACCTGACGGCGATCTTCGCGATGGTGTGGAACGCGTCGCACTCGCGCAAGACCGGCGAACGCCGCCTGCATGCGGCGATTCCCGCGCTGATCGGCGGCGTCTTTCTGATCCTGAGCGCGGCGTTTGCCCACAACGTGGCGCTGTCGATCGTATTCCTGACCATCGCCACGTGCGGCATCCTCGCGCTGATGCCGATCTACTGGACCTTTCCGGGGCAGATCCTGTCCGGCACGGCCGCGGCGGCCGGCATCGCGCTGATCAACTCGGTGGGGAACCTGTCCGGCTTCACGGGCTCGATGATCACCGGCGTCGCGAAGCAGATGACCGGCGACATCAACAACGGGACCTATGCGCTGGGCGCCTGCCTGCTGATCAGTTGCGTGCTGATCGCGTCGATTCCGCGCGACATCCTGCGGCCGCCGGCGGGGCGGTAGGGCGTTCGCCCGGCGTCAGGTCCGACCGGGGCCGGGGCATCGCGCCGCCCCGGCGCCGGATGGATCGCGTCACGTGGAGTGATCTCGCGTGAGTGTGCTCGACCATCACGGACGGACTTCCGGACACCTCCAACCGGCGACGCGCTGCGCGCGATTCCGCTTTCTCGTGAGCAGCCGTCAGGCGCCGTCCAGTGCGAAGCGCACCTTGTCCCCGAGCGTGCGCAACCGCTCGACCGGTTCGTTCGCGAACACGAAACGGATATACGCGTCGCCGTGGGCAACGCCCCATCCGGCCATGGCCGTCGCGCATACGCCGTGGCGCAGCAATCGCTCCGACATCTGCGACCCGGTCAGGCCGAAATCGGACACGCGCAGCAGCATCGACCAGCCGCCCGCCGGCATGCCGAACGGGAGCCCCGACAGTTGGGCGGCGACCGTATCCCGCCGCCTCTCGAGTTCGCTCACGTAGCCAGGCAGATCGGATGCGGAATGGTCGAGCGCGACCGCCGCGGCCTCCTGCGCAATGCCGACCGGCACCACGACATTGGCGAGCGACACGGCCACGAGATCCGGAATCAGCCATTGCGGCGCGACGATCCAGCCGACCCGCCAGCCGATCATGCGCAGCTCTTTCGACGCCGCGCCGACCGTGACCGTACGCTCCGCCATGCCGGGCAGGCCGGCGGGATGGATGACCGTGCGTCCATCGAAGAGCAGCCGTTCCATCGCGCTGTCGAGGATCAGCAGCAGATCGTTCTGCACGCACAGGCTCGCGATCAGCTGCCAGTCGGACGCATCGAAGAAGCCGCCCGAAGGCATCGACGGAGACATCAGCAGCATGGCCCGCGTCTGCGGACCGATCGCTGCCCGCAGCGCGGCCTGGTCCAGCTTCCATTCGCCGCCCGGCGTGAAGACGAACGGTACTTGCCGGGGTACGCCGCCCGCAAGGCGGACGCGGTTCAGCAGACCTGCGTAGGTCGGATCGGTGACGATGACTTCGTCGCCGGTCTCGACGGTGGCGAGCAGCGTGTTCAGAATGCCGGAGAGTCCGCCCGCCGACACCACCACCTGGTCGGCCGTGAAGCGCTGCCCCGACAGCGCCGACACGTGGGCGGCAGCGCTCGCGCGTAGCCGATCCTGACCGACGAATGGCAAATAGGAGTTGGCCGAGTCTCGCTGGATGGCCTCTCGGGTGACGGCGAGCGCCTCCGAGGTGGGCGGGATGTCGGTATCGAGATTTTCGAGTCGCAAAAGGTCGACGTCGGCATGATCGGCGATCGAACCCATGCGATCGACGCCGATGCCGGCGATGTGCTGCAGGCGCACAGGACGGTGGTGGCGCATCGGAGCCTCCGGTTTTGTTACAATTTAATAGATAATATATGCATGGTGGTCGGGATGAACTTTGAAGTCAAGGACGATCGCTCGCTGGCCGATCGGATCGCCGTCGCATTGGCGGACCGCATCATCTCCGGCGTCATCGCGCCGGGAGAGTGGCTGCGTCAGGACCACATCGCGGCGGAGTTCGGCGCGAGCCATGTGCCGGTACGCGAGGCGTTCCGACGGCTGGAAGCGCAGGGGCTGGCCGTGGTGGAGCCGCGACGCGGCGTGCGGGCGGCGCCGCTCGAGCCGGCGGACGTGCTCGAAATGGCCAAGATGCGCGCTGCTTTCGAGGCGCTGGCGCTGCGCGAGGCAATGCCCGCGCTCGACGCACGTGCGCTGGAGGAACTCGATGCGATCCTCGATCAGGAGTCGGCAGCGCACGGCATAGCCGTGCTCGGCACGCTGAACCTGAGGTTTCATCGCGCATTGACCGCGCGGTGCGGGATGCCGCGGCTCATCGACGCAATCGGCGACATGCATCGGGCCAGCTCACGGCATCTGTACGCGACGTGGCAGCAACTTGACTGGCAGGATCGCTCGAACGACGAGCATCGAAACATCGTTTGCGCGATACGCGAAGGTGATGTGGATGCAGCGTGCGCGGCTTTGTCCGCGCACATTCTGGCGGCGGGGGATGCGCTGGCGCAGGCGTTGCGGAGGCGGTAAGGACACGGGTCAAACCGGCGTCGACGACCGGTCCGAAAAGCCGGTTCCGGGAATGGCTGGCGTCTTCTCCGGGCGACCTCAGCCAAACGCGTCGGAAGGCATTCGTTGACTGCAAGCACGGCGACCGCGACCCTCGGCGCGACATCTTCACTCTGACCGACGACTCACGACACGCTGCGCCGCATCCCCCGCACCTGCAGCCAAATGGCGGATATCAGGAAATAAAGCGCACCGACTCCCGCGTAGCCCGCGATCTTGACGATCGCGGGTGGCATCGGCGCATGGTTTTGGACAATGAAGAACAGCCCGGCCAACGCCGATTGCGCTCCGCTCAGGATCATCACCCACTGTGCGCCGGCATGCTTCCAGCGCCGCACGGCGGTGCCGAGCTGCAGCGCGCCGGAGAGCATCGCCCAGACGCCGAACACCGCAAGTACCGCGGACAGGCCCGCATTCAACGCCGGAAATACGGCCAGTGTCGTGACGACGCTGATCGCGACGTTGGCCGCCTGCGTGCGGTTTGCCGCCATCCCGCCGCTGCGGGACAGGTCGACGAAATTGGCGAGCGCATCCCAGGCCGGATAAACGACCAGCAGCACCGCCGCGCCGGCTGCGCTGTGCCGGCCGACGGAAAACGCCAGCGCGACCCAGATCAGCGAGAACACCGCGCGGGAAAAGTAGTACCGTTTCAGCCAGTGTTCGTCGGCAGGGGGACGGAATTCGGGGTAGCGGTCAATCATTTGCATTCCTTCGTATATTGAATCGTCGTTCCGGCCGGCATGCAGGGCGTCCGCCATGCGGATTCGGATGCGGCGCCGACCGGATCTCCAGTGCGCCGAGTATCGCAATCGCCGGGGCCGGCCGCCATCGGTCAGATGTCCGATGGCCCATTCCACCGGCGGCAGGCTCTGGTCCAGGCGAACATCGCATCGGAGCGGCCCGCGGCGCGGCGCCGACGCGCATGCTCGTGCACGCCGCGACGCCGTCGCGTATGATCGTTTTCCCGCTCCCGCGAATGTCTCCGCCCGCCCGATGTCCGACGCCGAAGCCCGTCACGCCCCGCTGCGCATCGTCGAAGCCGTACGCGCGCTGGCCTTCATCGGCGATCTCAGCATGGGCCAGCCGACCGACCATTCGCCACGCACGAGTTGGTTGGCGGCGCAGCTCGCGCACGCGGCGCGATTCGATGCAGCGGTGTGCGATACGGCCCGCGAGGTGGCGCTGTTGCGCTGGTCGGGCTGCACCGCGAATGCGGCGGGTTTCGCGCAGGTATTCGGCGACGACGTCGCGATCCGCGCCGCGATGCTCGAGAGCCGGCCCGGCATGGCCGAAGCGATCGGCGGCGCGGGCGTCGCGATGATCCCGCTCGCGCAGATTCATTGCGAAGTGTCGGGCGAGGTCGCGCGAATACTCGGTCTGTCCAACGCGACGGAAACCGCGCTGCGGCACATTTTCGAAAGCTGGGACGGCAACGGGCTGCCTGCGCGGCTCGCGCGGGAACAGGTGCCGGCCGCCGTATCGATCGTCGCGCTTGCGGGCGACCTCGACGTGTTCAGCCGCACCTACGGCATCGAACGGGCGCTCCAATTGATCGGCCAACGCGCGGGGGCGCGCTATCCGGCCGTGCTCGTCGAGACGGCCGAGCGTGACGCACCGCGCTGGCTGGCGGCGCTCGAGCACATGGCGCCCGCCGAGCTGGACGCCGCATTGGCCACGCCGGACATGCAGGGCGCGACGTCCGCCGAATTGATCGCGGACGTCATCGATCTGAAACTGCCGTGGATGACGGGCTTCTCGCGTTCGGTCGCCGCGACGGCGGCCGCGTGTTACGGCCGTCTCTCGCCGGACGAGGCCGCGCGCGAACGCGTGTACCGCGCCGGCCTGATTCACGGCATCGGCCGGGCCGCGGTACCGAACGACGTGTGGAACTTGCCGACGCGGCTGCCCGCGAGCGCCTGGGAAAAGGTGCGACTCGTGCCTTACTGGACCGAGCGCGCCGGCAGGCAGACCGGCGCGCTCGGCGAAGCCGCGGTGCTTGCGTCGTATGCCTATGAACGGCAGGACGGCTCGGGTTATTTTCGCGGCGCGCGATGCGGCGCTGACGCTGGAAGCGCGCGTGCTCGCGGCGTCGCTGGCATGGGTCGCGTTGCGCTCGGCGCGTCCGTGGCGCGCGGCGCTGAGCGATGCGGCCGCCGCCGACCAGTTGCAGGAAGAAGCGGCCTGCGGCCGGCTATGCGGCGACGTGGTGGCCGCGCTCGTGACGGGCGGAGCGCCTGTGCCCCGGCGCATCGCGCCGCGCGCGTCGGGCGCTGGACCGCGCCTGTCCGCGCGGGAAATCGAAGTCCTGCGGGCGATCTCCCGCGGCGCGAGCAACAAGCAGGTCGCGCAGGCGCTCGCGATGAGTCCGAGCACGGTGCGCACCCATGTCGAGAAGGCGTTCCGCAAGCTCGAATGTTCGACACGCGCCGCGGCGACCCTCAAGGCGTCGGCGCTGGGGCTGCTCTGACGCCATCCACGACGCCGATTCGCTTGCGTGTGCGCGCGGACGCGCGAGAACACGTGCGTGATGTGCCGATCGGGTTCGATATCGGTGAACGCATCGATATCGGCCATGACATCTGCCGTCTTCGCGGCAGCGAACGCGGCGTCCAGCGCTGCGCTGTTTACAGGCGACGACGGGCGATTACGGCCGTTTGCGTTCAGGGCCGAAGCCCGGACGGACGGCGGCCCGCATCGACGGGTGCGCGGCGGGTGCGCGGGCGAGCGAGATGCCCAGCGCGGCGCCGACGGCGAGGAACAGCGAGATCGACAGGAGTGCGACGATGAACGCGTGCGCGATGGCCGCCGGGTCCTGGCGCGTGCCGAGCGTCGTATAGAAAATGCCGCCGATGATCGCCACGCTGAGCGACGTGCTGACCTGCAGCGTCGAGCTGGCGATGCCCGCGATCATGCCGGACAGCGCCGGTGCGACGCGCCCCGTCACCATGCGCATCAGCGTCGGCAGCGCGAGCCCTTGTCCGAACCCGATGACGAAGAGCGCGGCGGCGAGCGGCACGGCAGCGAGCGGCATCCCGACCGGCGTGGCATCGATCAACCCCGCGAGGCCGACGAGCCCGACGATCTCCAGCCCCATGCCGAACGGATTGACGTAAGCGCCGATGACACGTGTGCAGAACGGCGTCGACAACGGGCCGAGCAGGAACCCGACGCCGAACGGCAAGAACACGAGGCCCGCGCTCAGCGCGTCGACGTGCAGCGCATTCTGCAGATACACCGAGAACAGCAGGAAGAACGCGCCGATCGAGTACAGCAGCAGCGCGATCAGCAACGCGCGGCCCAGCCCCGGTGCGCGCAGCGCGGCCGGATCGAGCAGCGGTGCGCCGCCGCGGCGGCCGAGCCGGCGCTCGTAGCGCCAGAAGAACGCGGCGAGGGCGGGCACCGCGAGCAGCGACCCCCATGCCCATACCGGCCAGCCTGCTTCGCGCCCCTCGATCAGCGGCACGATCAGCGCGCCCAGCGTCAGCATCGACAGCGCGGTGCCGCCGAGGTCGAGCTTGCGCGCATGCTGCGCCCGCGTTTCCTTCAACAGCGGAATCCCGAACAGGACGACCAGCATCGCCAGCGGCAGGTTGACGAGGAAGATCGTGCGCCAGCCCAGGTTCAACAGATTCAACGAGATCAGGATCCCGCCGAGCGCCTGCCCGACCACGGCCGCGAGGCCGAATACCGCGCCGTACAAGCTGAGCGCGAGCGGCTTTTCCGGTTCCGGAAAGATCGCCTGGATCGACGCGAGCGCCTGCGGCGCCATGATCGCGGCCGTCACGCCCTGCAACGCGCGGCCGACGATGAGCGTCCACGGCGAACTCGCGAGGCCGCACAGCGTCGAGGCGATCGCAAAGCCGATCAACCCGAGGAAAAACACGCGGCCGCGGCCGAACAGGTCGCCCAATCGCCCGCCGGTGATCAGCGTCACCGCGTACAGGCCCGCATACGATGAAATGACGAGTTGCTCGGCCGACGACGAGGCGCCCAGTTCCGCGCGGATCGACGGCAGCGCGACATTGACGATGAAGAAATCCAGCGGCGGCAGGAACGCGCCGACGAGCAGGATCGAAAACATCGCCCAGCGACGCGGGTCGGGTGAAACGGGGTCATTCCGTGACATGGGCGGCTCTCCATACGGAACCAATCAGTTCCAAATCGGGTAAAAAAATATCAGTCGAGAATGCGCATCGTGCGATCGACCAACGCGAGCACGTCGGGCTCGGACATACCGGTTTTGCCCAGCACGCGCATGCCCTCGATCTGGCAGACGAGCAAACGCGCCAGCACCTGTTCGTCCTGCTCGGCGATCTCGCCGCTCGCCTGGCCGCGGACGATCGCACCGGCATAGAGCTGCTGCAGCCGCCGGAACATGCGCCCGGTGCGTTCCGCGACATCCGCGTCGCGCGCGGCCAGTTCGGTGGTCATCGCGACCGCGAGACATCCGCGCCGGCCCGCGTCGCCAACGGACAGGCGCGCATAGCGCAGCAGCGAATCGCGAATCGCATCCTTCACGGCACCGGGTTGCGACAGGATGTCGGCGGTCGCCTTGAGCCCGTCGGCCATGTACAGGTCGAGCGCCGCCAGCAGCAGCGCCTTCTTGTCGCCGAACGCCTTGTAGAGACTGCCGCGCGACAAGCCCGTGCCGGCGATCAGGTCGGGCAGGGACGCGCCTTCGTAGCCGCGATCCCAGAAAACGTCCATCGCGTCGCGCGCGGCGTCGCCCAGTTCGAATTCGCGGGGACGGCCCACGCCAGCCGGATTTGCCATTGATCGGTTTCGCCATCGATGCGGTGCCAAAGTTGGATGCATTATATGGACCGATCGGTTCCGATGTCAATGCGCGTGGCCGGACCGGACACGGCGACGGCCGTCCTTGCGGACGGCGCGGGTTCATCCGCTCAGTCGAGCCCGCCCTGGCACAGGTACTTGATGGACAGGTAATCGTCGAGGCCGTAGCGCGAGCCTTCGCGGCCGTAGCCCGATTCCTTCACGCCGCCGAACGGCGCGGCCTCGCTCGCGAGCGCGCCTTCGTTGATGCCGACGATGCCCGTTTCGAGCCGCGCCGACACGCGCGCGATGCGCCGCACGTCCTGCGTGTAGAAATAGGCGGCGAGCCCGAACGGCGTGTCGTTCGCGGCGGCGACCGCTTCGTCCTCGGACGCGAAGCGAAACAGCGCGGCGATCGGGCCGAAGGTTTCCTCGCAGGTGAGCTGCATGTCGGCGGTCGCGTCGACGAGCACCGTCGGCGCGTAATAGTTCGCACCGAGCTCGGTCAGGCGCTTGCCGCCCGTGAGCACGCGCGCGCCGCGTTCGATCGCATCGCCGACGTGGCGTGCGATCTTGTCGACCGCGCGCGCGTTGATCATCGGGCCGATCTGCGCGGCCGGGTCGGTCGCCGGCGCGACCTTCAGCGCGGCGACGCGCGCGGCGAGCTTCGCGGCGAACGCGTCGTAGACACCGGCCTGCACGTACACGCGATTCGGCGACACGCAGGTCTGCCCGCCGTTGCGGAACTTGGCGGCCATCAGCCCGTCGACCGCGGCATCGAGCTCGGCGTCGTCGAACACGATGAACGGCGCATTGCCGCCGAGCTCCAGCGACAATTTCTTCAACGTCGCCGCCGATTCGCGCGCGAGCAGCTTGCCGACCGGCGTCGAGCCGGTGAACGTGATCTTGCGCACGCGGCCGTCGGCGAGCCAGTCGGCCGCCGCGTCGACGCCGCGCTCGCGCGACGCGGCGATCAGGTTCAGCACGCCGGCCGGCACGCCGGCTTCCTGCGCGAGCAACGCGAGCGCGAGCGCGGTCAGCGGCGTGTCCTCCGCCGGCTTCGCGACCACCGTGCAGCCGGCCGCGAGGGCCGGCGCGATCTTGCGCGCGATCATCGCGAGCGGGAAATTCCACGGCGTGATCGCGGCGACGATGCCGATCGGCTCCTTCACCGCGCTCAAGCGCTTGCCGCGCTGCTGCTGCGGGATCAGGTCGCCGTACGTGCGCGTCGCTTCCTCCGCGAACCACAGCACGTACGACGCACCGTACGCAACTTCGCCACGCGCCTCGGCCAGCGGCTTGCCCTGTTCGCGCGACATCAGCTTCGCGAGATCGTCGGTGTGCGCGACGATCGCCGCATGCCAGGCACGCAGGATCGCGGCGCGTTCGCGCGCGGGCGTCGCACGCCACGCGGGCAGCGCGCGGGCTGCCGCGTCGGTCGCCGCGCGTGCGTCGGCGGCGCCGCTGTCGGGTACGTGGGCAACGGTTTCGAGCGTGGCGGGATCGGTGACGGCGAAGCGGCGGCCGTCGAGCGCATCGCGCCAGTTGCCGTCGATCAGGTTGGCGGTGCGAACGAGTTCGGTGCGGGACAGCGTAAGCGGCATGACAGATCCTTGAATGAGGCGGTTCGGTGACGCTGGTTGAGCGGTGTGGGCGCGCGGCTACCCCGCGCGGACAGCAGGCTGCCGCGTTCGGGGGGGACGCACGCCGCGTGTCAGTGACGTTCGCCGAACAGCGATTCGAGCGGGTAGTGCCGTTTGACGAACGGCGACTTGATGATCACGTAACTGAAATACTTCTCGATGCCGATGTTCTGCTCGAGCAGCCCTTCGACGATCGTCTGGTAATGGCTCACGCTGCGCGTGATGAACTTCAGCAGATAGTCGTAGCCGCCGCTCGCGAGGTGGCATTCGACGATCTCGTCGACGGTGCGGATCGCCGCGACGAAGCGGTCGAAATCCTCGCGCCGATGATCGGCCAGCGTGACCTCGGTAAATACGACCTGCACGTCGCCGAGTTTCTCGAGCTGGATGTGCGCGCCGTAGCCGCCGATGTAGCCGGCCTTCTCGAGCCGCTTCACGCGGATCAGGCACGGACTGGGCGACAGCCCGACCGCATCGGCCAGCTCGACGTTGGTCATGCGGCCGCGCTTTTGCAACTGGGAGAGGATGCGCAGGTCGATGCGATCCAGCTTGCTGTCCGTCATGTTCACGTGAAAGAGCAAAAATGGAATGTCCGGTTACTTTAGAGACGAACGATGACCGCTACAAGCCCGGCTTTCCCTTGGCCCGTCAGGCCGGTTGCGCATGCGCGGCGTCGAGCGCGCGCTGCACGCCGGAATCCGCCAGCACGTCGTCGAGCGTCTTGCGCACGCGTTCGAACATCAGGTCGAACTCGCCGGCAGTGAAGCTCAGCGCCGGCGCAAAGCCGAGCACGCCGTCGCCGAACGCGCGGAACACCACGCCGTTCGCGTAGGCGGCGGCCGCGATCCGGTCCGGCACGTTCAGCGCCGGGTCGAAGCGCGTCTTGCGTGCCTTGTCGGCGACCAGTTCGAGCGCGCCGAGCAGGCCGACCGAGCGCGCGTCGCCAACGAGCGGATGCGCGCGCAGCGCGTCGAGCCCCGCGGCGAAGCGCGGCGCCAGCGCCTGGCCGTTCGCGAGCAGCCCGCCTTCGTGATAGAGCTTCAGCACTTCGAGGCCGATCGCCGCGCTCACCGGATGCGCGCAATACGTATAGCCGTGGCCGACCGCGGGCGCATCGGCGCGGTGGCCCGCGATCCCTTCGTAGATTTCGTCGGACATCAGCACCGCGCCCATCGGCGCATAGCCGGCGGTCAGCCCCTTCGCGACGGTCATCAGGTCCGGATCGACCTGTTCGGCCTCGCACGCGAACAGCGGGCCGGTGCGGCCGAAGCCGGTGATCACCTCGTCCGCGACGAACAGGATGCCGAGGCGCCGGCACGCGTCGCGCATCGCCTTCAGCCAGCCGGCCGGCGGCACGATCACGCCGCCGGAACCCTGCACCGGCTCGCAGAAGAACGCGGCGACATTGTCCGCGCCCAGTTCGGCGACCTTCGCTTCGAGCGCGGCGACCGACGCGGCGATCAGCGCCTGCGGATCGTCGCCGAGCGGATGGCGGTACGGGTAGGGCGACGGAATATGGTGCTGGTCCGCACGCGGCAGGTCGAAATGACGGTGAAACGCCGGCAGCGCGGTGAGGCCGGCGCCGATCGACGACGAGCCGTGATAACCGCGCTCCAGCGCGATCATCTGCTTTTTCGACGGACGGCCGGTCGCGTTGAAATAGTGCGTGATGAAGCGCACGGCGGAGTCGATCGCGTCCGAGCCGCCGAGCGTGAAGTACACGCGGTTCAGCGACGGCGGCGCGAGCGCGGCGAGCCGTTCGGCGAGCTCGATCGCCGGCTGCGAGCCGAAATGGAAATAGCCGGTTGCGTAGGGCAGCTTGGCCAGCTGGTCGGCGGCGGCTTTCACGATGCTGTCGCGGCCGTAGCCGACGTTGACGCACCACAGGCCCGAGAACGCGTCGAGCAGCGTATGGCCCGCGGCATCGCGCAGGAACACGCCGTCCGCGGATTCCAGCACGGTGACGCCGCGTGCCTCGTGCGCACGGTAATTGACGACGGGGTGGATCAGGTGTTGACGATCGGCTTCGATCAGCGCGGCTTGGTTCATGGGAAGGCGGGACTCTCGTCAGGTGTCAGCGGTGAGTTCATGCTAACGGGCAAGCCATCCGCATGCGTCTTCAATTTGCGGTCCGAAACGTATGCGCGCGGCGTTTGCACCGGGCGCTTCGGCATTTTCTGCTGCGCGCCCCGCAGGCCGGGCCCGCACGTCAGTAGCCGCGTGCGCGATCGACGACGCCGATCATCGGTTGTCCCGCGCGATGGCGCGCGAGATTCGCGAGCACCGCGTCGACCGCGGTGTCGGGTCGCGTCGCGCTGGCGATGTGCGGCGTGATGCGAATGCGCGGATGCGTCCAGAACGGATGGCCGGCCGGCAACGGTTCGGGGTCCGTCACGTCCAGGATCGCGCTGTCGAGCCGGCCGCTCGCGAGCGCCGCGAGCAGCGCAGGCGCATCGAGCTGCGGGCCGCGCCCGACCTGCACCAGCGATGCGCCGGCCGGCAGCGCGTCGAACACGCGCGCGCCGAGCAGGCCGCGCGTGCCGTCGGTGAGCGGCAGCAGGCAGATCAGGATGTCGGTACGGGCGAGGAACGCGTCGAGCGCGGCATCGCCTGCATGACAGTCGACGCCGTCGAGCGTGCGCGGCGTGCGGCTCCAGCCCGCGCACGGGAAGCCGAAGCGCCGCAGCGTGTCGAGCACGGCCTGGCCGAGCGTGCCGAGCCCGAGCACGCCGATGCGTCGCGACGCGGCCGCGCGCACGGGGCGCTCGCGCCACACCTGGTCGCGCTGCTGCGCCGCGTAGTCGAACAGGTCGCGATGGATCGTCAGCACGGCCTGCGTCACGTATTCGACCATTCCTTCGACGATACCCGGCTCGATCATCCGCACGACGGGGATATGCGGCGGCACGCGCGACAGGTCGAACTGATCGATGCCGGCGCCGACCGAGAACACGACTTCGAGGTTCGGCAACAGCGCGACCGGATCGTCCGGCGGCTGCCATGCGGCGAGATAGCGGACGGCGTCGGCGTCGCCGAGGTCCGGCCAGATCCGGAACGGCAGGTCGGGCGCGCGTTGCGCGAAGCGCGCCGCCCACTGCGCGCCGCGCACCGGGTCGGCCTTGTAGAGAAAACTCATCGTGCGCCCCGCTCAGCCGAGCGCCTGGTTCACGATCGCGAACGCGCGCAGCGCCGGGTCGCGTGGCGGCGTCGTGCCGCGCGCCATCGCGACGACCGTATCGACGCGCGGCAACCCGAGCCCCTGCAGCCAGTCCGACAGCCCGCTGTCGCCCGGCACGTCGAGCCGCACGAACATGCCCTCGTGCAGCGCGAGCCAATGGCTGATCAGCGCTTGCGCGCGCAGCGCATCCGGCGCGATCACCGGGCCGATCACGTGGCCGCGGCCGAACCGGCGGAACAGCGCGAAACCGAGCAGCTCGCCGTCGCGGTCGAGCGCGATCCCGTTCGCGACGTCGAGCAGCGCATCGATCACCGCACCGCGTTCGTAGCCGGCCGCGCGCGACGCGAGCGCGGCGAGCCGCGGGCCGTCGTTGGTGCCGAGCGGGCGCAGGCGCTCGCCGGGCGGCAGCGAGATCAGCGGCGGCTGGAACGCGGCGCCCTGGTGCTGATCGATCGTATCGATGACGTCGAAGCCGAACTTCGCGTACAGCGGCTCGCCGGCCGGCGTCGCATGCAGAAATACGGTCCGCGTGCCGAAGCTGTCGACCACGCGGGTGAGCAGTTCGCGGCCGATGCCGCAGCCCTGGCGCTCGGGCGACACGATGACCATGCCGAGCGACGCGTGCGATTCGCCGAAGCGCCAGCCGAGCGCGGTGCCGACGATGCCGGTTTCGTCCTCGGCGACGAAGCCGCTGCCGAGCTGGAATACGAAGCGCCAGTCGTCGAGCCGGTGCGGCCACTTGACTGCTTCGGACAGTCGATGGGCGGCGGGCAGGTCGGCTTCGGTGAGCGGGCGATAGATGAGCGTGCGGGAAGGATTGAGGTCGGACACGCCGGACTCCGGATGGGTGGAAATGACCTGTTCACTCTGCCAGCGCGGCGGCGGCACGGATAGGACGATTCGCCTGTTTTCCGGCGGCGGCCCGGCGCGCGGGATCGATGCCGATCCGCTCGGCCGGCATGAACGCATCCGCCCGTCGTGCCGACGCGTCACATGAACTCGATCGTTCCTGCCGCGAGCGTGCCGCTACGACCAAAGCGCGGTATCGCGGCCGTTCGCGGCGGGCTGCGGCGGCCGGGCGCCGCATATCGTGCTGCCCGCGCCGCGCAACACGCGACGATTCTGCGTTTCGGACGGCGCCAAACGACGCGCGCGGGGCTTTTTGCCCTGATTCAATTTCGTACAACCCAGCCCGTCCCCGGCCCGCCGGGGCTTCACACCGACAGGACGTCATCATGATCCAGTTTGAACCGAAGTACATCACCTTCGACTGTTACGGCACGCTGACCCATTTCCGGATGGCCGAGACGGCGCGCGAAATCTATGCGGACCGGTTGTCGCCGGCCGCGATGGAGGCATTCGTGCGCGCGTTCGCCGCTTATCGGCTCGACGAGGTGCTCGGTGCGTGGAAGCCGTATCGCGATGTCGTCGTCAACGCGATCCGCCGCACCTGCGCGCGGGTCGGCGTGACGTTCGACGAAGCCGAGGCCGAGCTGTTCTATCGTGCGGTGCCGACCTGGGGCCCGCATCCGGACGTGCCGGCCGGGCTGTCACGGCTGGCGACGAAGTACAAGCTCGTGATCCTGTCGAACGCGATGGACGAGCAGATCATGAGCAACGTCGACAAGCTCGGCGCACCGTTCCACGCGGTGTTCACCGCGCAGCAGGCGCAATCGTACAAGCCGCGGATGCAGGGCTTCGAATACATGTTCGACAAGCTCGGCTGCAAGCCCGAGGACGTGCTGCACGTGTCGTCGAGCCTGCGCTACGACCTGATGACGGCCGAGGATCTGGGAATCAGGCACAAGGCCTTCGTGAATCGCGGCCACGAGCCGGGCACGCCGTTCTACAACTATTACGAAGTGTCGGACATCGGCCAGCTCGCGACGCAGCTCGGGCTGTAAGCGACGCGTTTCCCCGGTGCGGTGCCGCGCACGCCTGGTGCCGCCCGTCGCGATCCCGGGAGAAACACGCGCAATGCGGCAGGCGGCCGGTGTCGCCACGTCGCCACGTCGCCACGTCGCGCGAGCCTGCACGCATTCGCGTCGCGCCCTCGGGATCAACGCGTCGATGCCGGCGAACAATCCTCTGAACTTTCACTTACGCGCCGGCATGCGGCCGGCACCCGCCGACGGTCCCCGGCGCACGCAGCAAATCATGCTGCGCAGGCTACCCAAAACGGTCGATTCGTATCGTGAGGGCGGCCCGAATCGGGACAACCGGCATTTTGGCGATGCTTAAATGAATTGCATGTGCACGGCGTCGCGCCCGCCACCAGCAAGCGGGCGCGGCGGGATCGAACAACCACGCTGGACCCTATGACCCACTTTACACAGTCAGGAGCAGTTCGGATGAGCGACGATATCGACAATGGCGGCAAGGGCGGCTTCACGCGCCGCGACATGATGCGGGTCATGGCGGCGAGCGGCATGATGGCCGTCGGCGGCGGCGGATTGCTGACGAGCGCGCAGTCGGCATTCGCCGCGCCCGCGCCGAAGCGCGGCGGCAAGATCCGGGTCGCGAACGAATCCAGCTCGACCGCCGATACGCTCGACCCGGCCAAGGGCTCGACGGGCGCGGACTACATCCGCTTCTTCATGTTCTACAGCGGCCTCACGCAGCTCGACGGGAGCCTCACGCCGCAGATGAATCTCGCCGAGTCGCTGCACACGACCGATGCGAAGACCTGGATCATCAAGCTGCGCAAGGGCGTCACGTTCCACGACGGCAAACCCGTTGGCCCGGCCGACGTGGTGTTCTCGCTGATGCGCCACAAGAACGCGGCCACCGCGTCGAAGGTCAAGCCGCTCGCCGACCAGTTCGCGGACGCGAAGGCGAGCGGCCCGGACGAGGTCACGCTCACGCTCGCCAGCGCGAACGCCGATCTGCCGGTCATCCTCGCGACGCCGCAACTCGTGATCGTCAAGGACGGCACGACCGATTTCGCGACCGGCATCGGCTGCGGCCCGTACAAGCTCAAGTCGTTCAAGCCGGGCGTGTCGACCGTCGGCGTGCGCAACGACAGCTACTTCAAGCCGGGCATGCCGTATCTCGACGAGATCGAACTGATCGGCATCAGCGACAGCGCCGCGCGCCTGAACGCGCTGCTGTCGGGCGACGTGCACCTGATCAACGCGATCGACCCGCGCTCGACGCAACGGGTCGCGTCGACGCCCGGCTATGCGCTGAAGGAAACCAAGTCGGGGCTCTATACCGACCTGATCATGCGCAGCGAAAGCCCGATCACCGCGAATCCCGATTTCGTCGAGGGGATGAAGTACCTGTTCGATCGCGAACAGATCCGCTCGGCGGTATTTCGCGGCTATGCGGTGATCGGCAACGACCAGCCGATCCCGCCGGGGCATCGCTACTTCAACGCGTCGCTGCCGCAGCGGCCGCACGATCCGGACAAGGCGAAATTCCTGTTCCAGAAGGCCGGCGCGCTCGGCACGGCGCTGCCGCCGATCTATGCGACGTCCGATGCGAACGGGTCGATCGAAATGGCCGTGCTGCTGCAGCAGGCCGGCCAGAAGATCGGGCTGAACCTGCAGGTCAACCGCGTGTCGCCCGACGGCTACTGGTCGAACCACTGGATGAAGCATCCGCTCGGTTTCGGCAACATCAACCCGCGCTCGAGCGCCGACGTGCTGTTCACGCAGTTCTTCAAGTCGGACGCCGCGTGGAACGAGTCGGGCTGGAAGAACGCGAAGTTCGATCAGCTGCTGCTCGCCGCGCGCTCGGAGACCGACGATGCGAAGCGCAAGCAGATGTACGGCGAGATGCAGACGCTCGTCGCGCAGCAGGGCCGGGTCGGCATTCCGGCGTTCATCAGCTTCCTCGACGGCTACGACAAGCGGCTCGCGGGCCTCGGGTCGATCCCGACCGGCGGGATGATGGGCTTCATGTTCGCCGAGTACGTGTGGTGGAACGCCTGACGTCGATACGTGACGCCGCCGCGCGGCCGCAGCGGGCCACCGCCCCGGTCGCGCGGGATCTTTCCCGGAGTGCCGTTTCATGAATCGAATCCTGCTTGGGCTGATCGGTCGACGTATCGCGGTCACCGCGCTGACGCTGCTGATCGTGTCCGCGATCATCTTCACGATCACGAACCTGCTGCCGGGCGACGCCGCGCAGGCCGCGCTGGGTCAGTCGGCGACGCCGGAGACGGTCGCCGCGCTGCGTCAGCAGTTCGGGCTCGACATGCCGGCGCACGTGCGTTACGTGCACTGGCTCGGCGGGCTGCTGCACGGCGATTTCGGCCGTTCGCTGTCCGGCGACATGCCGGTGTCGGAGCTGATCGGCGGGCGCCTGCCGAAGTCGCTCGCGCTCGCGGCGATCACGACCGCCGTGTCGGTGCCGATCGCGCTGCTGCTCGGCATCCTCGCCGCGGTCAAACGCGAGTCGGTGGTCGATCGCGTGATCAGCCTCGGCACGCTGTCGCTCGTCGCGACGCCGGAGTTCCTGATCGCGACGGTCGCCGTGCTCGTGTTCGCGGTGAAGCTGCGCTGGTTGTCCGCGCTGTCGTACAGCGGCCCGATCGACAGCCTGCACGATTTCCTGCGGGCGTATGCGATGCCGGTGCTGACGCTGTGCGCGGTCGTGATCGCGCAGATGGCGCGGATGACGCGCGCCGCGGTGATCGAGCAGCTGAGCGCGTCGTACGTCGAGATGGCGATGCTCAAGGGCGCGAGCCCCGCGCGCGTCGTGCTGCGCCACGCGCTGCCGAACGCGATCGGCCCGATCGCCAACGCGATCGCGCTGAGCCTGTCGTATCTGCTCGGCGGCGTGATCGTCGTCGAGACGATCTTCAACTATCCGGGCCTCGCGAGCCTGATGGTCGATGCCGTCGGCAACCGCGATTTCCCGTTGGTCCAGGCATGCACGCTGATTTTCTGCGTCGCGTACCTGATGCTCGTGCTGTTCGCCGATCTGTGCTCGATCGTGTCGAACCCGCGACTGCGGACCTGAGTGTCCCGTTCTTCTTCCGAGATGCCGCCCATGCACCCGACCGAACCCGTTCATCGCAGCAGCGCGCTGCCGCCGTCAGGCGAACCGCGCGCGCCGTGGGGAGGCGCGACGCCGCCCGCCGCGCCGTCCCCCGACCAGCCCCGCAAGCGCCGCGGCGCACGCATCAGGCTGACGACCGGCGGCCGCGTCGGCCTGTCGATGGTCGGCCTGATGCTGTTCATCGCGGTGTTCGCGCCGCTGCTCGCGCCGCACGACGTCGGCGCGATCGTCACGCCGGATGTATTCGCGCCGTTCGGTGCGAAGCTGCCGTTCGGTTCCGACTTCCTCGGCCGCGACATGCTGAGCCGCATCCTGTACGGCACGCGGCTGACCGTGCTGCTCGCGCTGGCCGCGGTGCTGCTCGCCGCGCTGACCGGCACGACGCTCGGGCTGCTCGCGACCGTGTCGGGCCGCGCGGTCGACGAGACGATGAGCCGGCTGCTCGACGCGCTCACGTCGATTCCGTCGAAGATGTTCGCGCTGATGTTCGTCGCCGCGTTCGGCTCGTCGCTGCCGCTGCTGGTGCTCACAGCCGCGGTCAGCTACATGCCGGGCTCGTACCGGATCGCGCGCGCGCTGGCCGTCAACATCAGCACGCTCGAATTCGTGCAGGTGGCAAAGGCGCGCGGCGAGAGCGCGCTGTACATCGCGTGCGTCGAGATGCTGCCGAACATGATCCACCCGATGCTGGCGGATACCGGGCTGCGCTTCACGTTCGTCGTGCTGCTGCTGAGCGGCCTCAGCTTTCTCGGCCTTGGCGTGCAGCCGCCGTATGCGGACCTCGGCTCGCTCGTGCGCGAGAACATCGCGAGCCTCGGCGACGGCTCGGCCGTCGCGATCATGCCCGCGGTCGCGATCGCGATCCTGACGGTGGGCGTCAACCTGTTGATCGACGGTCTGCCGCATCGCGGCCGCCGCAAGGGCGCGGCCGGCGCCGCCGGAGGACACTGATGCGACACGAATCGAACCCGCTCGTCGAGGTGCGCGGGCTGCGCGTGGTCGGCGGCCGGCCGGGCGGCGAGGAAACGACGATCGTCCACGGCGTCGACTTCGACATCGGACGCGGCGAGGTGCTCGCGCTGATCGGCGAATCGGGCTCCGGTAAGACGACGATCGCGCTGTCGCTGATGGGCCATGCGCGCGCCGGCTGCCGGATCGCCGGCGGCTCGGTGAAGCTCGACGGCTCCGACGTGTGCACGCTTTCCGCCGCGGCGCTGACCGCGCTGCGCGGCCGCAAGGTCGCGTATATCGCGCAGAGCGCCGCCGCCGCGTTCAATCCGTCGCGCACGATTCTCGACCAGGTGATCGAGAGCGCACTGATCCACAAGACGATGACGAAGCGCGACGCGCAGGCGAAGGCGATCGAGCTGTTTCGCGCGCTCGCGCTGCCGGAGCCGGAGACGATCGGCAAGCGCTATCCGCACCAGGTCTCGGGCGGGCAGTTGCAGCGGCTGATGGCCGCGATGGCGCTGATCACCGATCCGGAACTGGTGATCCTCGACGAGCCGACCACCGCGCTCGACGTGACCACGCAGATCGACGTGCTGCAGGCGTTCAAGCGCGTGATCCGGCGCTACGGGATGAGCGCGGTGTACGTGTCGCACGACCTGGCCGTGGTCGCGCAGATGGCCGACCGGATCGTCGTGCTGAGCGACGGCGTGATCCGCGAGGCGGGTGCGACCGAACAGATCCTGCATGCGCCGACGCATCCGTACACGCAGAGCCTGATCGCGGCGGTCACGCCGAACGATGCCGAACGTGGCGGGGAAGTGCGACGACCGGCCGCGCCGGCGCCGCTGCTCGACGTGCGCGGCGCGATCGCCGGTTACGGCGGCCGCGCGGCGAACGGCTGGCCCGCGAAGGTGATCCTGCATGAAGTCGACCTGCGCATCGGGCGCGGGCAGACCGTCGGCGTGATCGGCGAATCCGGTTCCGGCAAGACGACGCTCGCGAAGGTGATCGCGGGCCTCGTGCCGGCGACCGGCGGCGAGATCCTGCTCGACGGCGTGCCGCTCGCGCGCGATATCGGCAAGCGCACGAAGGAGCAGCATCGCCGCGTGCAGATCGTGTTCCAGAACGCCGATACCGCGCTCAATCCGGTGCATACCGTCGAGCGCACGCTCGCGCGGCCGCTCGCGTTCTATCACGGAATCAAGGGCGCGCGTGCGCGGCAGCGCGTCGCGGAACTGCTCGAACTCGTGCGGCTGCCGCCGGCGGTGGCCGCGCGGCGTACCGGCGAATTGTCCGGCGGGCAGAAGCAGCGCGTGAATCTCGCGCGGGCGCTCGCCGCCGAACCCGACCTGATCCTGTGCGACGAGGTCACGTCGGCGCTCGACACCGTGGTCGGCGCCGCGATCATCGAACTGCTGCGCGACCTGCAGGCGAAGCTCGGCGTGTCGTACGTGTTCATCACGCACGACATCGCGAAGGTGCGCGCGATCAGCGACGACATCGTCGTGCTGTATGCGGGCCGGCGCGTGGAGACGGGCAGTCGCGACGCGCTGTGCGCGCCGCCTTATCACCCGTATTCGCATCTGCTGGTGTCGTCCGCGCCGGAATTGCGCGCGGGCTGGCTCGACGATGCGGCCGAGCGCTGCCACCGGCCGCTGGTGCCGATCGGCGAGCGCGAGCACGAGGCCGAGCTGTGTCCGTTCCTGTCGCGCTGCGCGATGCGCGTGGACGGCGTGTGCAACCGCACGGCCCCGTCGCTGCGCACGCTCGGGAACGGCGCGCAGGTGCTGTGCCATCGCAGCGAGGAGGATCTCGCGCGCTTTCAGGCGGAGCCGGCGCCCGCGGGTGTCACGCCGGTGCAGCTGTAGTCCGTGGCGCGCGAACCGTGCGTCGCGCGGCGCGGTGAACGGCCCGCCGCATAGTCTGCTGCGGCGGTCGCGCAAAACGGCGATTTGTACGCGTGCCGCGCGCGAATACGCGGCAACTGCGGTTTTTGACGGTGATTAAATGATTCGCATTGAACGGTCGCCGATCGTCGTTGCGGGAATGCTCGAGAAGAATCCGATGAAACTGGAATCGTACTGGCTGGATACCCGTCCCGCGTTTCGCGCGGGCAGCGTCGGGCCCGTCGAAGGGCGGGCCGACGTGGTCGTCATCGGTGGCGGTTTCACCGGCTTGTCGGCGGCGCTCGCGCTCGCGCAGCGCGGCGTCTCGGTGGTCGTGCTCGAAGCCGCGCAGGTCGCGGGCGAAGCGTCCGGCCGCAACGGCGGCCAGTGCAATACGGGCGTCGCGCAGGACTACGCGTCGCTGGCCGCGCGCATCGGCGCCGCGCCGGCAAAGCAGTTTTATCTCGCGTACGAAAGCGCGGTGAAGAGCGTCGAGACGATCGTCACCGAACAGGCGATCGACTGCGATTTCCGGCGAACGGGCAAGCTGAAGCTCGCCGCGAAACCGCAGCATTTCGCGGGGCTCGAAAAGACCTTCAATGCGTTGCGGCGCGACGTCGATCCGGACATCGAGCTGATCGAGCCGTCGCGGATCCGCGATGAAATCGCGTCCGACGGCTTTTACGGCGGGCTCCTGCAGCGCAACGGCGCGCAGATGCACATGGGCAAGTTCGGCGTCGGGCTCGCGCAAGCGGCCGTGCGGGCCGGCGCACGCGTGTACGAGCAAGCGGCCGTCACACGGCTCGACCGGCTGGACGGCGAGCGCCACCGGATCACCTGCACGCGCGGCACGATCGTCGCCGATCGCGTGCTGGTCGCGACCGGCGCGTCGCAGCACGGGCCGTTCGCATGGTTCCGGCGACGCATCGCGCCGGTCGGCAGCTTCATCGTCGTGACCGAGCCGCTGCCCGACGCGCAGTTGAACCGGCTGTTTCCGCAGCGCCGTGCGTACGTGACGTCGCGCCAGATCGGCAACTATTTTCGCGTGACGCCCGACAACCGGCTGCTGTTCGGCGGCCGCGCGCGTTTCGCGATGTCGAGCCCGCGCTCCGACGCGAAGAGCGGCGACATCCTGCGCGCCGGCATGGCCGGCTATTTCCCCGAGCTGGCCGGCGTGCGGCTCGACTACTGCTGGGGCGGGCTGGTCGACATCACCGCCGACCGGCTGCCGCGCGCGGGCCAGCACGACGGGCTCTATTACTCGATGGGCTACAGCGGGCACGGCGTGCAGATGTCGGTGCACATGGGCCGCGTGATGGCCGACGTGCTGTATGGCGCGGCCGCGTCGAACCCGTGGCGCGCACTCGACTGGCCGGCGATACCCGGCCATTTCGGGCACGCGTGGTTCCTGCCGCTCGTCGGCGCGTATTACCGGATGCAGGATTTCCTGCATTGAAGCGAGCGCCGGGAGAATTCGACATGACAGTGCAATTCGTGGGCTCGCCGCGTGTCGCGCGGCCCGTGTCGCCGGCGATCGGCGACGTGCTGCGCACGATCGACGCGGCGTTCGCGCAGCCGCTGAACCTCGACACGCTCGCGGCGGTGGCCGGGTTGAGCGTGTCGCGTTTCACCGCGCGCTTTCGCAGCGAAACCGGTCTGTCGCCGCACCGGTATCTGTGTCTCGTGCGGGTGCGGCGGGCGCAGGACCTGCTACGCGCGGGTCTCGCGCCGTCGATCGTCGCGACCGACGTCGGCTTCTTCGATCAGAGCCACCTGTGCCGGCATTTCCGGCGCGTGCTCGGGATCACGCCGCGCGACTACGTGGTCGCCCGAACGGCCGGCGCGCCGGTGCGAGCGCCATCGACGCGCGTGCGCGGCGAACGCCGCGAAGCGTCGTGTCACGCGGCATAGGCGCACGCATGGACGACATGCGCCGCCGAGGCGTTCCGGCAGGAGCGCCGGCGAACGACGATTTCCGATATCGCGTGACGGCTTCGAACCAGGTCGCCACGCATTGCACAGGAGCAGAAATGACCGCAGTTTTCGTGTTGCACCGGGCCGACGGCGCACCGTCTTCCACCGCCTTCCGCCAGCAGGGGTTCGGCGCGAGCGATCCGTTCGCGGCGCATCGCGAGATTGCGTGGGAAGGCCCCGACGCGATGGCCGCCGGGCGCATCGCCTTCGTGGGCGCGCTGGACGTGGCGAGCTTTCCGCACGTCGAAACCCTCGTCGTCGTCGAAGGCGAACTGACGCTCGAAGCGGCCGGCGCCGCGCCGCTGGTGCTCGGTCCGCGACAGGGTGCCGTCATCGGCTGCGGCACCGCGCTGCGCATCGCCGCGCAAGCGCCCGTGCGGCTGACGTTCTGCGCGGCGGCGTGCGAGACACCGACGAAGCGAGGTCTCTTCGCGCTGTACGCCGAAGCGGACTTCAAGCCGTCCGCGACGCTGCCGGCCGAGGTGCTGCTCGGCCCCGCGCCGCAATGCCGCAGCGACAACGTGTTCACCGACGACGCAGCCGGGTACTGCGCGGGCACGTGGGATTCGACGCCGTATCACCGGATCGTCCGGCCGCATCGCGCCAACGAGTTCATGTTCCTGCTGGACGGCGGCGTGCGGTTCGCGGCGCCCGACGGCAGCGTGCTGGCGCTCGGCGCCGGCGATGCGCTGTTCGTGCCGCGCGGCGCGTCGATCGGGTGGGAAAGCAGCGAACGCGTCGCGAAGTTCTACGTGATGCAGACCGTCAACGCCCCCGTCGAGCGAGACTGAACATGTCCCCTCCGTTGCGTCATATCGAAACCTTGTCCACGCCGCCGGCCGCGGCCGACGTCGTCGTGATCGGCGGCGGCATCATCGGCGTCTTCACCGCCTACTATCTGGCCCGCCGCGGCGTATCGGTCGCGCTCGTCGAGAAGGGCCGCATCGGCGCCGAACAGTCGAGCCGCAACTGGGGCTGGTGCCGGCAGCAGAACCGCGACGCGCGCGAGTTGCCGATGGCCAGCAAGAGCATCGATCTGTGGGAACGATTCACCGCCGAATCCGGCGAAGACACGGGCTTTCATCGCTGCGGGTTGCTGTATCTGAGCAATGACGACGCCGAGCTGTCCCGCTGGGCCAGTTGGGGCGAATTCGCGAAGACCGCCGGCGTGACCACGTATATGCTCGACAGCAAGCAGGCCGCCGAGCGCGGACGGGCGACCGGGCGACAGTGGAAGGGCGGCGTGTTCTCGCCGACCGACGGCACGGCCGACCCCGGAAAGGCCGCGCCGGCCGTGGCCGCCGCGCTGATCAAGCTGGGCGGCAGCGTCCACCAGCACTGCGCGGCGCGCGGCATCGAGCTGGAGGGCGGCCGGGTCGCCGGCGTCGTCACCGAGGCCGGCGTCATCAAGACGCGCACGGTCGTGATGGCCGGCGGCGCATGGGCGTCGTCGTTCTGCCGGCAGCTCGGCATCCGGTTTCCGCAGGCGTCGATCCGTCAGTCGATCCTGAGCGTGTCACCCGTCGAAACACCGCTGCCGGAAGCGATGTACACATCCGGCGTGTCCGTGACGCGACGCAGCGACGGACGCTATGCATTGGCGATCAGCGGCCGCGCGCGCGTGGACCTGACGCCGCAGTTCCTGCGCTTCGCGCCGCAATTCGTGCCGATGTTCGCGAAGCGCTGGCGCAACCTGCTGCCGGGCGGTCTCGAAGGCGTGCGCGGCGGCCACGAAACGCTGAAGCGCTGGCGCCTCGACGCGCGGACGCCGATGGAGGCGGTGCGCATCTTGGATCCGAAGCCCGACATGCCGACGGTCGCCGAAACCTACCGCCGCGCGGCCGAACTGTTGCCCGAGCTGCGCGAAGCGAGGATCACGCACGCGTGGGCCGGCTTCGTCGACAGCACGCCGGACGGCGTGCCGGGCATCGGCGAAGTGCCGGGCGTGCCGGGGCTGATCCTCGCGGCCGGGTTTTCGGGGCACGGCTTCGGGATCGGCCCGGGCGCCGGGCACCTGATCGCGGATCTCGCGACCGGTGCGCAACCGCTCGTCGATCCGGCGCCGTATCGGCCCAGCCGGTTCGCCGAATCCGCGTGGGGCAAGGTCGCGGATTTCTAGCGGGCGGCCGCGACGCGTTCCGGCCGCTGCTTCGGCCCATCACGGCTTTCGCCGTGCGTCGACGCACGGTATCGACTCAAGGATATTCCTGCCATGCATTCCCCCGTCAATTCACCGGTTCATCGCCTGATGCAAGCCGGAAGGCTGGATCGGTTCTTCATCGACGGCGACTGGGTCATGCCCGACGGCCGTGACCGGTTCGCGGTCGTCAGCCCGTCCACGGAAGACACGCTGTGCGAGATCCCGCTCGGGAACGCACATGACGCCGATCGCGCGGTGCAGGCCGCGCGCCACGCGTTCGAACGCTGGTCCGCGACTTCACCCCAGGAACGCGCCGCGCTGCTCGACCGCATCCATGCGTTGATGCTGGAACGCGCCGAGTTGTTCGCCACGGCACTCGCGCTGGAGATGGGTGCGCCGCTCGGCTATGCACGCGGCGCGCACGTGCCGCTCGCGGCCGAACATATCCGGGTCGCACGCGACAACCTCGCGCGCTACCCGTTCGTCGAGCGGCGCGGGACGACCGCGGTCGCCCGCGAGCCGATCGGCGTGTGCGCGCTGATCACGCCGTGGAACTGGCCGATCTACCAGATCACCGCGAAGGTCGGGCCGGCGCTCGCAGCCGGCTGCACGGTCGTGCTCAAGCCGAGCGAGCTGTCGCCGCTCAGCGCGCTGCTGTTCGCGGAAGTGATTGCCGATGCGGGCGTGCCCGCCGGCGTCTTCAATCTCGTGAGCGGCAGCGGCGAAACCGTGGGGGCCGCGCTTGCGTCGCACCCGGAGGTCGACATGGTGTCGATCACCGGATCGACGCGGGCCGGCGTGCTGGTGGCGCAGGCGGCCGCCACCACCGTCAAGCGCGTCGCGCAGGAGCTGGGCGGCAAGTCGCCGAATATCGTGTTGCCGGATGCGGACCTGTCGCGTGCGATCCCGCCCGGCGTGGCCGCCGCGTTCCGCAACATGGGGCAGTCGTGCAGCGCGCCGACCCGCATGATCGTGCCGCGCGCCGTGCTCGGCGCGGTGGAGGCGCTGGCCGTCGCGGCGATGCAGGGACTCGTCGTCGGCGATCCGTTCGACGACGCAACCACGCACGGGCCGCTGGCCAATCGCGCGCAGTTCGGCCGCGTTGCACAGATGATCGACGTGGGCATCGACGAACGCGCGAAACTGATCGCCGGCGGCCCCGGCCGACCCGCGGGGCTCGACCGCGGCTTTTATGCGCGGCCGACGATTTTCTCCGACGTGCGCACCGACATGGCGATCGCGCAGCAGGAGATCTTCGGCCCGGTGCTCGCGATCCTGCCGTACGACACCGTCGACGAAGCGGTCGCCATCGCGAACGACACGGTCTACGGGCTCGGCGCGCATGTGCAAGGCACCGACAAGGAACACGTCCGCGCGGTGGCCGCCCGCATCCGGGCGGGGCAGGTGCATCTGAACTACCCGGCCTGGGATCCGCAGGCGCCGTTCGGCGGGTACAAGCAGTCGGGCAACGGCCGCGAGTACGGGATCGAAGGGATGGAGGAATACATGGAGATCAAGTCGATCGTCGGCTGTTACGACTGACCCAGCCGCCGCGCGCGACACGCGCCGGCATGACGGCTGCGAGCCCGCTACTTTCCGAAGGTGCCTAAATTGGACAACCCCGTCACTCCCGTCCCGTCGCTGCACGCGCATCACGCGCACTGGGCAAAGCTGCGCCGCGACCTGCATGCGCATCCCGAGTTGCGATTCGAAGAACACCGGACCGCCGACGTCGTCGCCCGCGAGCTTGAGGCGCTCGGCTATGCGGTGTCGCGCGGGCTGGGCGGCACGGGCGTGGTGGCGAGCCTGCCCGGCACGGACCCGGGCCGCGGCATCGTGCTGCGCGCCGATCTGGACGCATTGCCGATCCACGAAGCCAACGACTTCGCGCATGCATCTTGCACGCACGGAATCATGCACGCGTGCGGCCATGACGGCCATACCGTGATGTTGCTCGGCGCCGCGCGCGTGCTGAAGGCAATGCCGCAGTTGCCCGGCACCGTCCATTTCGTGTTTCAGCCGGGCGAAGAGGGCGGCGCGGGCGCGCGCCGGATGATCGACGACGGGCTGTTCGAGCGATACCCGACGGAAGCGGTATTCGGCATGCACAACTGGCCCGGGTTGCCGGCCGGGCATTTCGGATTGCGTACCGGCCCGATCATGGCCGCCGGCTCGCGCTTCAGGATCACGGTCACGGGCAAGGGCGCGCACGCGGCGCAGCCGCATCTGGGCATCGATCCCGTGCCGCTCGCGTGCTCGATGGTGCTGCAGTGCCAGACCATCGCCGCGCGGCACAAGGACCCGGTGGATCCGGCGGTCATTTCCGTCTGCATGTTCCATGCGGGCACGACCGACAACGTGATTCCCGACACCGCCGAGCTGCGCGGCACGATTCGCACGTTGTCGTCGGCATTGCAGCAGCAGTTGCAGCGCGACGTCCGGCTTGCGTGCGAGGGGTTGGCGCATGCGTATGGTGCGCAGGTCGACGTCGAGTTTTTTCAGTACTATCCGGCGACGGTCAATACGCCGGCCGAGACGGCGCTGTGCGAAGCGGTGATTCGCGCGACGTTCGGCGACGAACGCCTGTCCCGCGACGTGCCGCCGAACATGACGTCCGAAGACTTCGGCTTCATGCTGGAGGAGCGGCCGGGCGCGTACGTGCTGATCGGCAATGCGCAGGACGGCGCGACGGCACCGTCGCTGCATCATCCGAAATACGACTTCAACGACGACATCATTCCGGCCGGGGTCCGGTACTGGGTCGAGCTGGCGCAGCATTACTTCATGCGCTCGTCGTGATGCGTCGGGGCGGGGGGCGGACCGGTTGACGGCTGGTCTGTCGGGCGTCGGCAGGTCGCGGCGCACCGCCGGGCGAACGCTACGCGCCGATGCCTTTTCCCCGCTTCACGCCGGCTGCGCGACCGGCTCCGCCTGCGCGCGACACACACGATTCCTTCCTTCGCGCTTCGCTCGGTAGAGCGCCATGTCCGCGTCGTGCGTCAGCGCATGCACCGACGCATGCCGTGCGCGCCGGCTGGTCGCGCAGCCGATGCTGACGGTGAAGGGCGGAACCGTTTCCGCAAACCCGTCGAGCCGGTTGCGTTCGACTTCGCGGCGAATCGCGTCGGCGACCCGCGCGGCCCCGTTTTCATCGGTATCCGGCAACACCGCGACGAACTCCTCGCCGCCGTAGCGCGCGGCGAGGTCGCCGCGCCGCCGCGTATGCGCGCGGATGCATTCGGCGAGAAAGCGCAGCGCCGTGTCGCCCAGCGCGTGCCCGTGCCGGTCGTTGTACTGCTTGAAGTGATCGGCGTCGATGAACAGCACCGAGAGGCTGCCGCCGCTGCCGCGCTGCAGCCGTTCCCATTCGTCGGCCAGCGCGGTATCGAGCGCGCGGCGATTGTGCAGCCCGGTCAGCGGATCGGTGCGGCTGAGGTCGGTCAGCAGCGTCTGCTTGCGGAAGTTGTCCCGCAATGCGAAGGCCAGCAGCCAGACCACCGCGCAGAACGATGCGCCGATCACGGATGCCGACACGCCGACCGTCCACGACAGGCGCCGGATGCCGGCCAGCACGTCGCTTTCGGCCGGCGCGACGACCGCGATCAGCGGGGTGCCCGGTATCCGCTGGTAGGTGTACAACCGCATGGTGCCGTCGATGCTCGATCGCGCGGGATAGAAGCCCGATTCGCTGTTCACCATCCGCTTGAAGGATGTCGAACGACGCAGGCGGCTCATCTGGCCGTCGTTCAACGACGGGTTTCTCGCGAGGATCGTGCCGTCCGCGCGCACGATCGCGCTGACCCCGTTCGGCCCGACATCGAGGCGGGACAGAAGCTGCTCGAAATAGGCGAGATCGATGGCGACGACCGCGATCCCGTCGAACCCGTGATCCGGCCGCTCGATGCGCCGCGACAGCGCGATGGACTCCTTGTCGCCGCGCGAGCGCGCGCGATAGGGCTGGGAGACGTAGAGACCGAGATTGTCCGCATCGCGATGGACCTTGAAGTAATCGCGATCGCTGAAGTCCCAGCGATGGGTCGCGCTGCAGCAGCCGTCGATCAACCGGCCGTGCCGGTCGGTCACGCCCATGCCGGTCACGTACTGCGCCGCGGTGCGCTCGAACAGCAGGTCGTGCCGCAATCCGGCATCCATGCGCTGTACGGACGGCTTGCCGAGATCGACGGTCAGCGCGATCAGCGCGTTGTTCGACGTCTCGACCGTCCTCGAGATCTGGCTCGCCAGCACGGCCGCGACGTTGCGCGACGTCTCGTGCGCGTGCTCGACGACCTCGCTGCGCGCGGCCCACAGCGTCACCGCGCTGATCCCGAGCGCCGCGAGCGACATCAGCGTGCCCAACGCACCGACGACGAGCGGGTTGCGTCCGGCCCAGTCGGCGATTTTCTCGATCGAAGTGAATGCGGGCATGCTCGCGCTCGTTTGGGACGCCGGCTGCAATGGCGCCGGCGCGGGTCAAATTCTCGTTAACGGCACGGTTAACAAAAAATCGAGGCCACGCGTGGTGGCCCGCCGACGATGGCGGCATCGCACGGCGACGCAAACGTATGCGGCCTCGCAGCGAGATGCCCGATCGCCATCCGGACCTGCGCAGCGTTTGCCTATTGATAACGACACTGCATCAATCGTTCCAAAAATCGCACTTATCGTTTGAGCGATACCGCGCCAACATGCCGGAAAACGACAATCAGACCAGTCCCTCCCGCGTATTCCAGGATTTTCAGGAGACACCCTCGATGCATCCCTCGTCCAGCCTTCCGGCCGAACGCTCGAAGGCCGCCGCGATCTTTCGCGTCACGGCCGGCAATTTTCTCGAGCAGTTCGACTTCTTCCTGTTCGGCTTCTACGCCACGCAGATCGCCAACGTCTTCTTCCCCGCGCAAAGCGAGTTCGCGTCGTTGATGATGACCTTCGCCGTGTTCGGCGCCGGCTTCCTGATGCGGCCGCTGGGTGCGATCGTGCTCGGCGCGTACATCGACGAGGTCGGCCGCCGCAAGGGCCTGATCGTCACGCTGTCCATCATGGCGAGCGGCACCATCCTGATCGCGTTCGTGCCGGGCTACGCGACGATCGGGCTGCTGGCGCCCGTGCTCGTGCTGATCGGCCGGCTGCTGCAGGGCTTCTCCGCAGGCGCCGAACTGGGCGGCGTCTCGGTCTATCTGGCCGAGCTGGCGACGCCTGGCCGCAAGGGCTTCTTCACGAGCTGGCAATCGGCGAGCCAGCAGGTGGCGATCGTCATCGCGGCGGCCCTCGGTTTCGCGCTCAATCAGTGGCTGAGCGCATCGCAGATCGCCGCCTGGGGATGGCGCGTGCCGTTCTTCGTCGGCTGCATGATCGTGCCGTTCATCTTCATGCTGCGCCGCAACCTGGAGGAAACCCAGGAATTCAAGGCACGCAAGCATCGTCCGGGCATGAAGGAAGTGTTCGGTACGCTGGTCCAGAACTGGGGCGTCGTGGTCGCCGGCATGATGCTGGTCGCGATGACCACCACGAGCTTCTATCTGATCACCGTCTACGCGCCGACCTTCGGCAAGACGGTGCTGCACCTGAGCACCGCCGACAGCCTGCTCGTGACGCTTTGCGTCGGCGTGTCGAACTTCGTGTGGCTGCCGATCGGCGGCGCGCTGTCCGACCGGATCGGCCGCCGGCCGCTGCTGGTCGGCATGACGATGCTCACCGTCGCGACCGCCTACCCGGCGCTGTCGTTCCTTGCGCACGCGCCGTCGTTCGCCCACATGCTGCTCGTGCTGCTCTGGCTCTCGTTCATGTACGGCATCTATAACGGTGCGATGGTCGTCGCGCTCACGGAGGTGATGCCGGTGCAGGTGCGGGTCGCGGGCTTTTCGCTCGCCTACAGCCTCGCGACGGCCGTGTTCGGGGGCTTCACGCCGGCCATCTCGACCGGGCTCATTCACATGACCGGCGACAAGGCCGCACCGGGCTACTGGATGAGCTTCGCCGCGGTGTGCGCGCTGCTGGCAACGTTCGCGCTCTATCGCCGGCACGCCGCAACGTTGACGCCGGCGCATTGATGTCGGGCCCGGCCGGAACGTTCATCCCACCCACGCATTCGTACGACCACGACCAACCATGAGAAATCTGCTCCTGAAATGCTGCGCGACCGCGCTCGTCGCCACCGCGGCGGTGGCGGCCAACGTCCAGGCCGCCGAGCTGCACGTGATGAGCTCGGGCGGCTTCACCGCCGCCTACAAGGTGCTCGGCCCCCGGTTCGCGTCGACGACCGGCAATACGCTCGACACCGCGCTCGGCCCGTCGATGGGCAAGTCGCCCGAAGCGATTCCGAACCGGCTCGCGCGCGGCGAGCCCGCCGACGCCGTCATCATGGTCGGCTACGCGCTGGACGATCTGATCAAGCAGGGCAAGGTGATCCCGGGGTCCCGCGTCGATCTGGCCGACTCGCGCATCGGCATGGTCGTGCGCGACGGCGCGGCCAAGCCCGACATCAGCACGGCCGAAGGCCTCAAGCAGGTGCTGCTGCACGCGAAGTCGATCGCCTATTCGGACAGCGCGAGCGGCGTGTATATCGAGCGCGAACTGTTCAAGAAGCTCGGCATCGACGAGCAGGTGAAGTCGAAGGCGAAGATGATCCCGCGGATTCCGGTGGCGTCGGTGGTCGCGAACGGCGACTACGAAATCGGCTTCCAGCAGGTCAGCGAGCTGCTGCCCGTCAAGGGGGCGACCTTCGTCGGCAAGATTCCCGAATCGCTGCAATCCGTCACGCGCTTCGCCGCCGGCATCCCGGTCGGCGCGCAGCATCCGCAGGAAGCGAAGGCGTTGCTCGACTATCTCGCATCGCCCGACGTGCAGGGCGACGTGAAATCGACCGGGCTCGATTCGGTTTCGGCTCATTGAGCCGGAGAGACGGGAAGGCTTGGGTCAGCGTGCCTTCCCGTCCCCGCCCGCATGGGCCGCGATACCGTCTTCCTCGACTCCGTTCGGCGAGGCCGGCCCGGCCATCGCGAGCGTCCGCACAAGCCGCGCACGATCGCACGCCCCTTCCCACGACGACACGAAAATCACCGCGCACGCATTGCTGATCACGCTGGTCAGCGCGCGCGCCTCCGACATGAAGCGGTCGATCCCGACCAGCAGCGCCACGCCGGCGACCGGCAGGTCGGGCATCACGGCGAGCGTCGCGACCAGCGCGACGAGCCCGCTGCCGGACACGCCGGCCGCCCCCTTCGACGTGAGGAGCATGATCGCGAGCATCGTCGCGATCTGCGACGCGGAAAGGGGAATGTCGCACGCCTGCGCGATGAACAACGCCGCGAGCGTCAGGTAGATCGCGGTACCGTCCAGATTGAACGAATAGCCGGCCGGCAGCACGAGGCCGACGACGCCCTTGTCGCAGCCGAGCGCTTCCAGCTTGACGATCAGGCGCGGCAGGACCGGCTCCGTGGACGAGGTCGCGAGGACGATGAGCAACTCTTCGCGCAGGTAGCGCAACAGCCGCCACAGCGCGAAGCCGTGCAGTCGCGCGAGCGGTGCAAGCACGCCCGCGACGAACAGCACGCAGGCCACGTAGAAGGCCATCATCAGCTTCGCCAGCGAGCCGACCGAGCCGATGCCGAAGCGGCCCACCGTGAAGGCCATCGCACCGAATGCGCCGAGCGGCGCGAGCCGCATGATCATCGCGAGCACGCGAAAGACGACCTCGGCGAAGCCGTCGATCAGCGCGAGAACGGGCCGGCCGGCCCGCGGGTGCGCGTTCAGCGAGAAGCCGAACAACAGCGACAGCAGCAACACCGGCAACACTTCGCCGTTCGCGAACGCGCCGAGCATCGTGTCCGGGATCACGCCGAGCGCGAACGCCACGAGCCCGGGCGGCGCCGCATGCTTCACATACGGGGCGAGGAGGTTCGCATCGAGGTGATGGACATCGATGTGCATGCCGGTGCCCGGTTGCAGCACGTACGCGGTGACGAGCCCGAGCGCGAGCGCGGCGGCGGTCAATAGATAGAAGAGCGCGAGCGCCCGCACGATCGTGCGGCCGATGGCCTGCCCGTTCGACAGCGACGTGATGCCCGACACGATCGTGCAGAAGACGATCGGCGCGATGGTCATCTTCACCAGCGCGACGAACGCGTCGCTGAGCGGCTTGAGCATCGCGCCCGCCGCCGGCCACACGTGGCCGATGCCCATGCCGAGCATCATCGCGAGCAGGACCTGCACGTACAGCGATTTGAGCAGCCGGGCCTGCCTCACGATGCGGTCGTCCTTCGTTTCCGTTCCGGCGCCGTCATGCCGATGTACCGCTGTCGGCGATGCTGCCGCGCTTCGCGTCGACGACCATCCGGTGAAACGCCTCGGCGGCGGGTGTCAGCGCGCGCCCGCGCCGCTTGACGATGCCCACGCGCCGTTTGACGACGGGTTCGACGAGCGGCACGCTCGTGATGACAGGGTGGTCGTGCCCCGGCATCGCCATCGACGGCACCGCGGCGACGCCGAGCCCCGCCTCGATCAGCCCGAGCAGGGTCGTGACGTGGCGCGTTTCGCAGACGCTCGGCGTGCGCGGCGCGACGGCCGCCAGCGCCTGGTCGAGCAGCAGGCGGTTACCGGACGTCTTGTCCACCGATACGTAATCGTGCGCGTAGAGTTCGTTCCAGGTCACGCGCTTCTTGCGCGCGAGCGGATGGTCGCGGCGGCAGGCGGCGACGAACCGTTCCTGGAGCAACACCTTGAACTCGATCTCCGCCTCCTGGCTGCCGATGAAGCTCACGCCGAAATCCGCCTCGCCGCTGATCACCGCGCCGAGCACCTCGTTCGCGCTGGCGTCGAGCAGTTTCACGCGGATGCGCGGAAAACGCTGATGATAGCGGGCGATGATGGGCGGCAGGAAGTAGTAGGCGACCGACGGCACGCAGGCGATCGTCACATGGCCGAGGCGGCTCGATGACACGTCGCGGATGCCGAGCAGCGCGGCGTCGAGATCGTCGAGCAGTTGTTCGGCGCTCTGGGCGAACACGCGGCCGACGGTGGTGAGGGTCACGCGGCGCGTGGTGCGCTCGAAGAGCCGCACGCCGAGCGCGTCCTCGAGCTTGTCGATCCGGCGGCTCAATGCGGGCTGGGACAGGCTGATCGCATCGGCGGCCTTTCGGAAACTGCCCGTTTCCACGACCGCGCGAAACGCCTGCAAGTCCGTCAAATCGAAATTGATGCCCACGGGGTCACGCTCCGCCACTCGGATTTCAGATGCGGAGCATTTTGCATGATTCCGCCGGTAGCCGGCGTATTGCGTCGTTCGCGCGGCAGCGATGGCGCGGCGCGGTGTGCCGCGCGGCCGGCGGTAATCCCGCTGGCCGCGCCGCTTCCGGACACTCAGCGAGCCGGATCGGACGGAGGTTTCGTCTCGGACAGGTCGTCCTCGTGAACCTCCGCCTGGCGCACCGTGGTGCCGTCGTCGCCGGTTTCGGAAATATCGGTTTCGAAGGTTCGCTGCCCGTCGTCGGGCTTCTCCGCGGGCTTCGCGTCGCCGGTTTGCTTGCCTGTCTGTTGCTGTTCACGTGTCATCTCGCTCTCCTGATCGCAACCTGGAATGTTGCGCACCGTTCAGGCGAGCAAGGCGCGGGCCACGCCGGTGTTGCACGGCAGAATCATTTTCCGTTGATGCCCGGCGCGCTTGCCGATGCCCGACGCGGCCGGCAGCGAGCGCGAGCCCCGGCCGACACAGCGCCAAATAGCGTCACATCGTCCATCTCGCCCGCGGCCGCCGGCTTCGCTCCATTACGCGCGACAGGCGCCGTATCGACGCTGCAACGTTTTGCGCTCGATTTTCGCGTCCCGGATGCTCGACCTTGCCCATGGCCGGCCCGACGGCGCGGTTGCGAGACTGGCACGTTGTTCGCTTCACCGGTCGTAGTGGGAACGATAGCCGCCGAGCACCCGTGATCGTCCGACCATTCGACGCGCATGCGTCGCGGGGTGTCCGACAACACGGCACGTTCGCGCTTCGCCGCCAGCCGACGGCGCCACCCGACCGACGCAGACCGCCCGCCGACGATGAGCGGGACGCTCGGGCCGTGACGCGTCGAGCATCGGCGGTCGTCCCACCTTCTACGGGGAGATAAAAATGTTGGCCAAGTCAATCCGGACCCTACGAGCCGTACTGATCGTCTTCTCCGTTTGCCTGATGACGCTGGCACCCGGGCGAGCGAGCGCACTGTCGAACCAGTTGCTGTTGCTGCTGCCGGACAACTTCACGCTGCCGGACCCGCGGGTGTCCGCGTGGCTCGATTCGGCGGCGGAAGAGGGGCTGCAGATCGCGCTGATCAGCGACACGCAATTCAAGCAGGGCGGCACGTCGCTGCAGCAGTACCAGGGCCTCATCCTGCCCGACCAGGTGCATACGGTCGCCGACGATACGCTCGTGAGCGCCATCCAGACCTACGCGTTGAACGGCGGGCGCGTGATGCTCGTCTATGATTTCGGCGTACTGAACGCGGCAGGCTTCTATCCGGCCGGGCAATCGCGCTTCAGCTCGATGGCCGGCGTCAACTACGTGCTCTACGATACGCTCGGCGGGAACATGATCGGCCTCGGCAGCGTGACCGGGATGGGCAGCACGTTGCGCGCGCTGCAGATTCCGCCCGGAAAGTCGATGACATGGCCGGGCACGACGGCGGCCGCGACCGCGTCGGCCACCACCCTGTCGAGTACGTCGACCGGCTCGACGACGAATCCGCCGCTCTACCTGCAGCCGAGCACGTCGAACCCCGGCGGGCTTGCCGGTTACAACCATCAGGCGTACTTCACGTACAAGACGGTGAACGGACGCATGACCGGCGTGCCGCTGAATCTCGGGCGCGTGTCGACCGGCGCAAGGGTCGGCTCCGGATCGTACTGGCCGAGCTCGACGAGGCCGTCGTCGGCATCGACATCGCCGTCGATGAGTGGCGCGACGTCGTTCGCGAGCACGTCGCCCGCCGCGACGACCGACGTGCTCGAAGGAATCTCCGGCTACGTCTACGGTTTCCTCACCTATCCGAGCTACGTCACGCAAGGCACGTATACCGGCACGACGCTGCTGACGTCGCCGAATTTCGGGCTCGTCGCCGGCTATCAGGCGTATGGAAACGGCGGCGTGATGTTCGTCAACCTGCCGCTCGCGTATCTCGACGGACAAACCGACAGCATGCCGATCCACGGCTTCCTGCGTTACTTCACGACGAACGTCCTGTCGATGCCGCGCCTGTCGCTGCAGCCGCGTGCCCAGGCCGGGATGGTCCTGAACTGGCACTTCTGCGCGGAGGACCAGATCCAGCCGGCGCAGTATCTGAAGAATTACGGTATCTGGAACAGCGGCCCGTATTCGATCGTGATGACGGCCGGCCCTGACGACGTGACGATCGGCGATGGTCTCGGCATCAACCTGACGAACAACACGCAGGCGAAGCAACTGGTCGCGTTCCTGCTCAAGCGCGGTCACAACGTCGGCAGCCACGGCGGCTGGGCGCACGACTACTGGGGGGCGAACGCCAGCGAAACGAACGCGGGCACGTTCACGCAGTACCTGGTGCTGAACCGCAATGCGGTGCAGTCGGTGACGGGCAAGCCGGACATCGAATGGGCGGCGCCGGAAGGCAATACGCCGACGTGGGCGGTGAACTGGCTCGAATCGAACGGTTACTCCGGCTACTACTTCACCGGCCATACCGGCAATGCGCAAACGCGTGCGTATCGCAACGGTTCGCTGCTGAATCCCGGCATCTGGGCGTTTCCGGTGATGCCGTTCGGCAAGTACGCGACGTTCGAGGAGTTCCAGGAGTTCGCGGTACCGACCGCGGACGTGCAGAACTGGTATCTGTCGCTGATGGATTTCGTCGTCGCAAACCGCACGAGCCGACTGATCTACATGCATCCGCTCGGCGCGTCGTGGTATCCGAACGTCGTCACGACAATCCTGAGCCGTGCCGCGTCGCTCGCGAAGACCGGCCAGTTCAAGTGGTTCACGATGGATCAGCTCACGCAGTTCGACCGGCGCCGTCTGCTCGTGAACTGGACGGCGACCGACACCGGCACCGGCTGGACGTTCAGCGCGACGCACCCGAGCAGCCTGCAGGACATGACCTGGCTGCTGCCGAAGAGCACGTACCAGATGCCAAGCGTGAAAAGCGGAAGCGCAACGATCGTGAGCACCGATCCGGTCAACTGGCTGGTCATCGCGGGCACGGGCAAGTCGCTGTCGTTCACGAGCGCGAAGGCGCATTGACGCGCGCCGGCGCCTTGACCAACGGGGAACATCATGAAGCGAGCTTCGTTTGCGCGTGCGCTGCGAATGCTGGTCGTTTCGGCGAGCGTCGCGCTCTTGTGCGGCGTGTCGTTCGCACAGTCCTCACCGCGCGCGCCGCGCGGGTTTGCACGGCCGCCGCTCCATCTGCACGGCGCCGCGAAACGGAATCCGGCCGGCCTGTCACCGCAGCAGATCCGCCGTTTCTACGGGTTCGATCAATTGCCGGCGCGCGGCTACGGTGGCGACGATCAGGTCGTCGCGATCGTCGATGCGTACGACAACCCGAACGTCGTGGCGGATCTGCGAACGTTCAGCCGCACGTTCGGCCTGCCGCCGTGCGCGTCGCCGCGCTGCTTCACGAAGGTGTACGCGACCGCCGACAAGCGTCCGCCGCCGCCCGACGCACTGTGGGCGCTCGAGAGTTCGCTCGACGTGCAGTGGGCGCACGCGATCGCACCGAATGCGCGGATCGTGCTGGTCGAAGCCGCATCGAGCTCGCTCGATGACCTGATGAGCGCGATCGCGCTCGCGACGAGTCCGGCCCCGGGCGGGGTCGGTGCGAAGGTCGTGTCGATCAGTTGGGGGAGCGGGGAGTTCCTGGCCGAAACGCAATTCGACGGGCAGTTCGCCAGCGCGAACGGCGTGTCGTTCGTCGCAGCGTCCGGCGACGGCGGCAACGGGATCGACTACCCGGCCGCGTCGCCGTACGTGCTGAGCGTCGGCGGCACGTCGATCGCGACCGATGCGAGCGGCGCCTATGCCGGCGAAACGGCATGGGCCGGCAGTGGCGGCGGACAGAGCGCCGTCGAGACGGAGCCGACGTATCAGTCGAACTTCCGGATTCCGTCGGATAGCCTCGGCTTGCGCGGGCTGCCCGACGTCGCCTATGACGCAGATCCGGCATCCGGCTTCGCTGTCTACGATTCGTACGGCTATGCGGGGCAGGGCGGGTGGTTCGTGGTCGGCGGCACGAGCGCGGGCGCACCGCAATGGTCCGCGTTGATCGCGATCGCGAACAGCTTGCGCATCGCGCACGGCAAGACGACGCTGAACGCGGTGAGCGCGCTCCAGACCGTGCTGTACGGGCTCGCCGCCAGCGCCTACGCGGCGAACTTCCGCGACATCGTCAGCGGTTCGAACGGCGCATGCGGCGCGCTTTGCACTGCGACAACCGGATACGACTACGTAACCGGCCTCGGGCGCCCGATGGCCGCCAATCTGGTCCAGGCGTTGATCGCCGCGCCGTGACGCGTACCGCAGCGGAAGAGCGCGGGCTGGCTCCATCCCTCGCGGCCTCCTATAATCGCCATCAGCTTGTCCGGGAAGTCGCGGTTATCAAGGCGAGGGAGGGCAAATGGGACCGTACCGTCGCATCTATTCGCGCGTCATCCTCACGAGTTCGATCGCCGGTCTGGCCATGCTTGCTGGCCCGGGCAACGCACATGCCGAGGACAGTGCGTCGAGCTTTCCGATCGACTTCAAGCCATCGGAAAGAACGATCAACGCCTATGCGGTGTATGGCGACGGACGCGCGACCGAGGGGGGCGACATGCATTGGCGCGCCTACGAAGTCGGCTTCGGCGACGTCCTGAACGACTACCTGTCGGTCTACCTCGCGTATCTGAACGAGGGGCATCCGCTGGATCACCACCGTGACGGCTTCGCCGCGCTGGGCTCGTTTCGTTGGCCGGTCGGCGGTCGCGTGGCGCTCGAACTGTCGGCCGGGCCGTATTTCAGCATGGACACCACGCATGTCGACAATCAGGCGCGCAATGAAAAGCGCTGGGGCGTGCGTGCGTCGGCAGCGGTGCGGTATTACCTCGTGCCCAATCGCTTCTTCCTCAAGCTGCAGTACAACCACGTCCAGATGTTCAGCGGATTCAATTCCGACGCGGTGCTGTTCGGCATCGGCTCGGATTTTGGCGGCGATCCTGGCCCGGCGCTGTCGGACGGCAAGACGCAGGTGAGCGTTTGGGCCGGGACGTCGCAGACGAACCGCCCCCAAGTACCGATCGAAAAGGGCTACATGATCGAAGTCAAACGACCGTTCGGCAATGCGTGGGCCTATTCGGCGAGCTTCGTGTACGAAGGCAACAATGGCGTCGCGGGCCGAAGGGGCGTGGCCGCGCAATTCTGGTACGTCGCGCCGATCAAGAGCAAATGGACGCTTTCGGCCGGTGTCGGTCCGTATCTGTCGCATGACCGGGACGAGGTCTCGCGCAAAACGAGGCTCAATGCGTTGCTCAGCGCGCTGGTGACCTATCAGGTCACGAACGATTGGGCGGCGAGCTTGCGCTTCAATCGCGTCGCAACCGGTAACAACAAGGACCAGGACATGTTCATGGTCGGCCTGGCGCGCAATTTCTGACGGTGTGACGTCCGCGACTTCCTCGGGCCGATCGACGATGCGCGTCCGACGCAAAGACGGCGCGGGTGTGTCGCGACCATCACGCGTGGCGGGCTTTTTTCAAACCGCCGTTTGCCGTCAGTGTTATGTCATCCTGCTTATCACGATCGCTCGAACGCTAACTTCCGTTCCGGCCGCCTTTTACGCGTCTTTCAGCCAGGGCATTTCCACGGGCGACACGATCAGTTGCCGGAATTCGCGCTTCAGATCGAAGATGAAGCCGACCAGAATCATGGAATCGGCGTAAGGAATCGGGAAAACATGCGGATTTTCCGGCGTACGCAACGGGCGCTCGGGCGTGTCCGCTGCCGCCGCGGCGTTCTCCCGAACGCTTTCCAGCTCGTCGGCCATGGCCGGGCCGTTGACTTTCAGCACACGGCTGCGCAGGTCGCTCAAGGGCTCGATGCGCGCAGCGTCTTCGTGGTATTCGGGCACTTCGTAAACGAACCAGGACATTTTCGTCTCCTGTGAGAAGGGGCGCTATTCTAACGCTGCGCGCGGATCCGCTGGAAACCGTCCTCGGCGGGTCGCCGCCACGCCGGGAGCATTACGTTGCACACGACGTGATACTGAAGATGGAGGTTGTCGATTTCGACCCCATGTCGTAGCCATTTCAAGATGTCGTAGCGGCGGCTAAATAGAAATGTCGTGTTTTGAAGGGTTCAGGGTTCGTCTCTTTCGGGTTACAGATTTCGCGGAGTCGAAGAGCGGAGCTTGAACGGGCAGG
>NZ_JACCQB010000059.1:0-40265 GCF_015712265.1 Burkholderia sp. 9777_1386
CACCAGCGACATGGAGCAGGTGAATCGCGTTATCCGGCAAAGCCTCGCGTCCGACGTGCTGCTGATCAACCAGATCGCCGAGTACATCATCGGCGCGGGCGGCAAGCGGCTGCGTCCGGCGTTGCTGCTGCTCGTCGCCGGCGCGCTCGGCGAAACGTCGCACCAGCGGCACGTGCTGGCCGCCGTCGTCGAGTTCATCCACACGGCCACGCTGCTGCATGACGACGTCGTCGACGAATCCGAGCTGCGCCGCGGCCGCCAGACCGCCAATGCGCTGTTCGGCAACGCGGCGAGCGTGCTGGTAGGCGATTACCTCTACTCGCGCTCGTTCGAGATGATGGTCGGCGTCGGCAAGATGCGCGTGATGGAGATCCTGTCCGAAGCGACGACGATCATTTCGGAAGGCGAGGTGCTGCAGCTCCTGAACATGCACGACGCGGACGTCGACGAAACGCGCTACATGCAGGTGATCCGCTACAAGACGGCCAAGCTGTTCGAGGCGTCGGCGCGCCTGGGCGCGGTGCTCGCGGGCGCCGATGCGCCGACCGAGGCCGCCGCCGCCGAATACGGCCGCCGGATCGGCACCGCGTTCCAGATCATGGACGACTGGCTCGACTATGCGGGCACCGCCGAGGCAATGGGCAAGAATGCCGGCGACGACCTGCGCGAAGGCAAGCCGACGCTGCCGCTCATCTATCTGATCGAGCGCGGCACGCCCGAACAGTCGGCGCTCGCACGCGAGGCGATCGAACAGGGCGGCACCGATCGCTTCGACACGATTTTCGAAGCGATCACGCGCTCGGGCGCGCTCGATCACACGCTCGAATGCGCACGCCAGGAAGCGCAGGCCGCGGCAGCGGCGATTGCCGCGTTCCCCGATTCGATCTACAAGGAAAGCCTGCTCGGGTTGTGCTCGTACTCGACGTCGCGGCAGTCATGAACACGCCGCGAACGGGACGCGGCGCCTTGTCCCGAAAAATTTCTTCATCAAAGTATTCCCTTTTAGAAAAAACATCGTTATAGTTACGTTCTTGCTTGAGACGACGCAGCGATCTTCACGAAGACAGCGAAGTCCGAAGAGCAAAAATCGGGGTGTAGCTTAGCCTGGTAGAGCGCTACGTTCGGGACGTAGAGGCCGGAGGTTCGAATCCTCTCACCCCGACCAGATTTAAAAAAACCGTGCACCGTGTGCACGGTTTTTTTTCGTCCGGCCGCCGCGAGCCCCTCGTGTCGCGCGCGACACATCGCGGTCGCCGGCCTCTGCTATATTTCCCCCATCCCTGTCCTTCACTGCCCTTTCCAACGCGTGGACCAAATTCCCTTATGGGCGCAAATCGGCGCCGTCTTCCTGCTTCTCCTCTGTTCCAGCTTCTTTTCCATTTCCGAGACCGCGATGATGGCGCTCAATCGCCATCGGCTGAAGCATCTCGCCGGCCAGGGCGCACTCGGCGCGAAAACCACGCAGGGGCTGCTCACGCGCACTGACTTGCTGCTCAGCGTGATCCTGATCGGCAACAACCTGTTCAACACGATCATCCCCGTCCTCACGACGTCGCTCGCACTCCATACGTTCGGCCGCAACAATCTCGCGCTGTCGATCGCGACCGGCGTCGTCGCGTTCCTGATCATCGTGTTCGCGGAAATCGCGCCGAAGATCGTCGGCGCGACGTTCCCCGAGCGCATCGCACTGCCCGCGAGCCTCGTGATCGCCCCGCTGATGCGCGTGTTCAAGCCGGTCGTCTGGTTCGTCAATGCGCTCGCGAACGGCGTGCTGTGGGTGCTGCGCATCAACACGAAGAAGGGCCGCGACCAGCGGATGTCGGCCGACGAGCTGCGGGCCATCGTGCTCGAATCGAGCAGTTTCATGCCGACCAAGCACCGCAGCATCCTGCTCAACCTGTTCGACCTCGAGAACATCACGGTCGACGACGTGATGGTGCCGCGTCGCCAGATCGAGTCGCTCAACTTCTACGCGCCGCTCGACGACATCCTCCATCAGCTCGAAACCTGCTATCACAACCGGCTGGTGGTCTACGAAGGCGACATCGACAAGGTGCTCGGCGTGCTGCACGTGCGCAAGACGCTCACCGCGCTGCACAACCAGGATTTCGACCGCGAGACGCTGCGCTCGCTGCTCACCGAACCGTACTACGTGCCGTCGGGCACGCCGGTGGTCCAGCAGCTCCAGTTCTTCCAGGAAACCCGGCATCGCACCGCGCTCGTCGTCAACGAATACGGCGAACTCGAAGGGCTCGTCACGCCCGAGGACATCATCGAGGAACTGATCGGCGAATTCACGACGTCGATGCCGCGCAGCGAACGCGCGGGCGGCTGGGACGAGAACGGCGAATGCATCGTCTCGGCCAGCATGCCGCTGCGCGAACTGAACCGCTGGCTGCACCTGAAACTGCCGACCGACGGGCCGAAGACGCTGAACGGGCTGGTACTCGAGATCCTCGAGGAAATTCCGGAAGACGACGTGTGCCTGAAAATCGGCGACGTGATGCTCGAAGTGATGCGCAGCGACGATCAGGCAGTGCGCACCGTCAAGCTGTTCAAGCCGCGCGGCGCGCGCACCGGACGCACCGCCGCGCGCTAGGGCCTGTTCGCGCTAATAACGAGCTTGCGCTGGCCCTAGCCGAACGGCCGACTGCCGGCGCCGCCCGCGGCGCGCGATCATCTGCGCATCACGGTCAACAGGCGGCCCGCGTGCCGGCTCACATGCATTTCCCTTCCTCCGGGGCGCCGCTGCACCCGCAGTCGTCGCCCGCGCACGCCGGCGCGCCGCCCACCGCGCCCCACGCACTCGATGCGGCCCAGCTCGACGATGCTCCCGCCGTACGGCTGCTGACGGACACGCTGCATGCGGCGCGCGTGCGCGACGCGTCGGACATCCACGTCGAGCCATTCGAAGCCGGCTGGCGCATCCGTCTTCGCATCGACGGCGTGCTGCACGAACATGCGCGCCCGCCGCTACACCTGCGCGATGCGCTCGTCACGCGGATCAAGGTGCTCTCGCGCATGGACATCGCCGAGCGGCGGCTTCCGCAGGACGGCCGGCTGCGCATCGCGATCGACGGCGGCACGCGCGGCGACTACCGCGTCAGTTCGCTGCCCACGCTGTTCGGCGAAAAACTCGTGCTGCGGCGGCTCGAAACACTGCCGCCCGATCTCTCGCTTGCCAACCTCGGCTTCGACGCGCGGCAGGCCGCCGCGATGGAAGCCGCGATCCGCACGGCCTCGTGCTCGTCACGGGCCCGACCGGCAGCGGCAAGACCCTGTCGCTCTACTGCGCGCTGCAGATGCTCGATCGCGACGCACACAACGTCTGCACGGTCGAGGATCCCGCCGAGATCCAGCTCGACGGGATCAACCAGGTCGGGGTCGCCGACAAGGCGGGACTCACGTTCGCGACCGCGCTGCGGGCGCTGTTGCGGCAGGATCCGGACGTGATCATGGTCGGCGAGATTCGCGATGCGGAGACGGCCGATGTCGCGATCAAGGCTGCGCAAACCGGCCACCTCGTGCTGTCGACGCTGCACACGAACGACGCGCCGGCCGCCGTCGCGCGGCTGCTCGATATCGGCGTCGCGCCGTACAACCTCGCGGCCGCGCTGCATCTCGTCACCGCGCAGCGTCTCGTCCGGCGCCTGTGCGTCGCCTGCCGCGTGCATTCGGACGCATCGGTGCGTGCGCTGCGGGAAGCCGGCTGCGACCCGGCGGCGCTGGCAGCCGGATGGCGGCCGTTCGTCGCGCGTGGCTGTTCCGCCTGTCACGGCATCGGCTATCGCGGCCGCATCGGCCTGCATCAGACGATGCCGGTATCGCCCGCGCTGGCGGAGCGCATCGTCGCGCGGGCGAGCGTCGGCGAACTCGCGCAGTGCGTGGCGGCCGAGGGGGTCCGCAGCCTGCGCGACGCGGCATTCGCCCGCGTCCTGGACGGCACGACGAGCATCGCGGAAGCCGTCGCGGCCACACCTGCGGCATGAGCATAAGTATGCGCACGCCACCGCGCGAAACCCGCTTTGCATGGCGCGGCCGCCATCGCGACGGCTCGCCGCGCCGCGGGATCGTCGTCGCCTTCGACGCCGCGGCCGCGCGCGCCACGCTCGCACGCGACGGCATCGCGGTACTGTCGCTCGACGGCCGCGGGCCGGCCCGTCCGCCCGCGGCGGCCGCACGCGACATCACGCGCTTCACGCGCCAGCTCGCAAGTCTGCTGCAGGCCGGCCTGCCGCTTGCGCCGTCGCTCGAGATGCTCGCCCGCACCCGCACGCGCGACGGCGTGCCGCGCATCGCCGCGGGACTCGCCCGTGAAATCGTCGGCGGCCGGCGCTTTGCCGATGCGCTCGCACGCTATCCATCGCAGTTCGGCACGCTGTATCGCCAGTTGATCGAGGTCGGCGAGGCGTCCGGGTCGCTCGGCATCGTGCTGACCCGGGTCGCGGAACATCGCGAGCGCGCCGATGCGCAATGGCGCAAGCTGCGCGCCGCACTCGCGTATCCGGCCGCCGTCATCCTGTTCGCGCCGACCCGCGCACTACTCGCGCTGTCCTCGGCACTGTCGGCGTGGGGCGGTGTGCTGCTGGCCGGTGCGGCCGCCATAGCGCTGGCCGCGCAGCATGCGCTGCGGCGCTCGGTCGCGCTGCGTCATGCGCTCGCGCGGCGCCTGCTGCGCGCGCCGCTCGCGGGCAGCGCGCTGGAACGGTTCGCGGCCGCACGCTGGTGCCGCTCGCTGGCGACCCTGCTCGGCGCCGGCGTGCCGCTCGCCGATGCGTTCGCCACGCTCGAGCGCACGGCCGGCCACCCGGTGTTCGCGCACGCCACCGTGCACATCGCCGCACGCGTGTTGCGCGGCGTCCGTCTGGCCGATGCGATGCATTCGGCCGGCTGCTTTCCGGACGACGTCGTGCAACCGATCGCCGTCGCCGAGGAAACCGGTGCGCTCGACTCGATGCTCGGCGACATCGCCGCGTTGTGCGAACGCCAACTCGACGCGCGTCTCGATGCGCTCGCGGCGCTCGGCGAACCGTTGATCGTGATCGTCCTGCGCGCGCTCGTCGGCGGCCTCGTGATCGCGATGTACCTGCCGATCCTTCAGCTCGGCAACGTGGTGTAGCATCGCAACCGATTCTGTCGCCTTTTAGTCCGATCCTTGAGCCTCATGACGCCAGCGCCCCTGTCCGCCGTTTCCGATTCGCCCGAGAGCACGCTGCTCGCGCTGGCGATGCTGCCGCCCGCGCTGCAGTATGCGTTCGCGGTCGTCATCGGCCTTTGCATCGGCAGCTTCCTGAACGTGGTCGTGCACCGGTTGCCCGTGATGATGCAGCGCGCGTGGCAGGCCGAGATCGCCGAAGCGACGGGCGCCGCAAGCACCCCGCCCGACGATGGTTATCCGCCGCGCTACGATCTGTGGCGCCCGCGCAGCGCCTGCCCGCATTGCGGCCACGTGTTGCGCGCATGGGAGAACATCCCGGTCGTCAGCTATCTGATGCTGCGCGGACGCTGCCGGCGCTGCGGCCATGCGATCGGCATCCGCTATCCGCTCGTCGAGCTCGCGTGCGCAGGGCTCGCGGCCGGCTCGCTCGCGGCGTTCGGCCCGACCGTCGCCGCGCTTGCCGCGTTCGCGCTGTGCGCGGCGCTGCTCGCGATGAGCGCGATCGATATCCGGACCGGCTACCTGCCCGATTCGATGACGCTGCCGCTGCTGTGGGCCGGGCTCGTGCTGAACCTCGGCGGCACGTTCGCTTCGCTGCGCTCGGCCGTGATCGGCGCGATGGCCGGCTACCTGTTCCTGTGGTCGATCTACTGGCTGTTCAAATGGCTGCGCGGCATCGAGGGCATCGGTTTCGGCGACCTGAAGCTGCTTGCCGCGCTCGGCGCATGGATGGGCTGGGCCGCACTGCCGCAGGTCGTACTGTTCGCGGCGGTGACCGGCGCGGTCGTCGGGCTCGTCGCGACCTGGCGCGGCCGCATGCGCTTCGAGGAGCCGATTCCGTTCGGCCCGTTCCTCGCGGCCGGCGGCGTCGCCACGCTGTTTTTCGGCACCCCTTTCTATGCGGCGCTCGGAGGCTGACATGTTTTCAGTAGGACTCACGGGCGGCATCGGCAGCGGCAAGACGACCGTTGCCGACCTGTTCGGCGCCCGTGGCGCATCGCTCGTCGATACCGACCTGATTGCCCATCGCATCACCGCGCCGGGCGGTCTCGCGATGCCGGCTATCGAGCACGCTTTCGGTCGCGGCTTCGTGGCCGCCGACGGCTCGCTCGATCGCGCGAAGATGCGCACACTGATCTTCAGCGACGACGACGCGCGCCGGCGCCTCGAAGCGATCACGCATCCGCTGATCCGTGCGGAGACCGATCGCGAGGCGCGCGAGGCTCGGGGCCCGTACGTGATGTTCGTCGTGCCGCTGCTCGTCGAGTCGGGCACGTGGAAGGCGCGCAGCGATCGCGTGCTGGTCGTCGACTGTCCGGTCGAAACGCAGATCGCACGCGTGATGCGGCGCAACGGCTTCACGCGCGAACAGGTCGAAGCGATCATCGCGCGACAGGCGACGCGTGAAGCCCGCCTCGCGGCGGCCGACGACGTGATCGTCAACGACGCGGTCACGCCCGACGCGCTCGCCGCGCAGGTCGATGCACTGCACCAACGCTACGTCGCGTTCGCGGCCGCCGCGCACTGAGCATCGCGCGCAATCGTGATGGTGTACGAAATTGGCGCGTTGCTAGGGTAGAGAGGGGGCATTAGAATGTCCTTCATTGTTTCAATCCCTACCCAAGAGGCGAGCGCGCTTGATTCTTTACGAGTATCCGTTCAACGAGCGAATTCGCACGCTGTTGCGTCTCGAAGATCTGTTCGAGCGCTTCGCGTTCTTTTTGGCTCAGGAGGACCCGCGTGAACACCACGTCGCGCTGACGACGCTGTTCGAAATCGCCGAGGTAACGGGCCGCGCGGACCTGAAATCGGATCTGATGAAGGAGCTCGAACGTCAGCGCCAGACGCTCGCCCCCTTTCGCGGCAATCCGGGCATCGAGCAGAACGCGCTCGAAGCCGTGCTCGGTGAAATCGAGCAAACGCTCGCGAATCTTGCGCAGATGCAGGGCAAGACCGGCCAGCACCTCGTCGACAACGAATGGCTCGCCAGCATCCGCAGCCGCGCGGTGATTCCGGGCGGGACATGCAAGTTCGACCTGCCGTCGTACTACGCGTGGCAGCAATGGCCCGCCGAGCAGCGGCGCCAGGACATCGCGAAGTGGGTCCTGCCGATGCTGCCGTTGCGCGACGCCGCGGCGATCGTGCTGCGGCTTGCGCGCGAATCAGGCCAGGCGTCGAAGGTCATGGCGATGCAGGGCAGCTACCAGCAGATGCTGTCCGGCCGCACCTATCAACTGATGCAGGTGCGGGTAGCGCCGGAGCTGCGCGTCATTCCCGAAGCGAGCGCCAACAAATACATGCTGTGGGTACGGTTCACCATGCAGGACGGCGACGTGCGGCCGCGTGCGGTGGACATCGACGTGCCGTTCCATCTGACCCTGTGTAATCTGTAACGGCCGCGTGCCGGTTCAACGCTTTCGTATGACTACCGTTGTGAAATGTCCGTCGTGCGGCGCAGAAGTGCGCTGGACGCCTGAAAACAAGTTCCGTCCCTTCTGTTCGGCCCGCTGCAAGCAGCTCGACCTTGGCGCATGGGCCGCGGAAAAGTATCGGATCGGCGGCGCCTCCGACGAGGGCCCGTCGTCGGAAGAGGACGGCACGGACAACCGCCGCGACAGCTGAGCGGCGCGCGGCGCCGCCGTCCGCCGATATGGCCCGCGTTTCCGGCGGGCCGCCACGGCGTCATTGCGACGCCGCTTCCTTCTCGAGCAGTTCGAGCACCGGCAGCGCCGCCGGCAACAGCGGCGCGACCTCGACCGGCAGTTGCTGCCATACGAACGCCTGCCCTTCCTTGCTGTGCGGCTCGCCCGTCCAGCCCGTCACCTTGCAGAAATAGAGCCGCACGTACGCGTGCGGATAATCGTGCTCGAGCGTGTGCCAGCGGTGGCTGGCCGTGACCTCGATGCCGAGTTCCTCGTGCAGCTCGCGCGCCAGCGCATCCTCGACGCTTTCGCCGGCCTCCAGCTTGCCGCCCGGAAACTCCCAGTAACCTTCATACGGTTTGCCCTGCAGGCGTTGCGCGAGCAGATACCGACCGTCCGGCTGCACCATCACGCCGACCGCGACTTCCGTCACCTTGCGGCCGTCCGGCGCCCGCACGGCGCCCTGTGCCAGATCCGCGCTCATGCCTGCTCCTTGCGGCCCGACCAGTCCCGCGCGAACTGCCACGCGACGCGGCCCGAGCGCGAACCGCGCTCGAGCGCCCACACGAGGGCGTCGCCGCGTGCCGTGTCGATCTCCGTCTCCGGGCAGCCGAAGTGGCGCAGCCAGTGCGCGACGATGTCGAGGTAGTCGTCCTGCTTGAACGGATAGAAGCTGACCCACAGGCCGAAGCGCTCCGACAGCGAGATCTTCTCCTCGACGACTTCGCCGGGGTGAATCTCGCCGTCAGGAAGATGCTTGTACGACTCGTTGTCGCTCATGTACTCGGGCAGCAGGTGGCGACGGTTCGACGTCGCGTAGATCAGCACGTTGTCCGACTGCGCGGCGATCGACCCGTCCAGCGCGACCTTCAGCGCCTTGTAGCCCGATTCGCCGTCCTCGAACGACAGGTCGTCGCAAAACACGATGAACCGCTCCGGACGCTGCGAGATCAGGTCGACGATGTCGCCGAGATCGTGCAGGTCGTCCTTGTCGACTTCGATCAGGCGCAGCCCGTCGTTCGCGTACGCATTCAGGCACGCCTTGATCAGCGACGACTTGCCGGTACCGCGTGCGCCGGTCAGCAGCACGTTGTTGGCCGGCTTGCGCTGCACGAACTGCCGCGTGTTCTGGTCGATCAGCGCCTTCTGGCGGTCGATGTTGTGCAGGTCGCCGAGCGTGATCGATGACACGGCCGGTACCGGCTGCAGGTAACCGCGCCCCTGGCGCTTGCGCCAGCGGAACGCATGCGCCGCGTTCCAGTCGATGGCCGCCGGTGCGGGCGGCAGCATCCCTTCGAGACGGCCGAGCAGCGCTTCCGCGCGCGTCAGAAACTGTTCAAGCTTGTCCATGTCGTTCGAGCGCTCCCGATCAGGAGCGGTAATCCGCGTTGATGCTCACGTAATCGTGCGACAGGTCGCACGTCCAGACGGTGGCCTGCGCGTCGCCGCGCCCGAGCAGCACGCGGATCGTGATCTCGCTCTGCTTCATCACGCGCTGGCCGTCCTCTTCCTGGTAGGCCGGATTGCGGCCGCCGGCCTTCGCGACGAGCACGTCGTCGAGATAGAGGTCGATCTTGCCGACGTCGAGATCCGCGACGCCCGCATAGCCGATCGCCGCGAGAATCCGGCCCAGGTTGGGGTCGGATGCGTAGAAGGCCGTCTTCACGAGCGGCGAGTGGCCGATCGCGTACGCGATCTGGCGGCATTCGGCGACGCTCTTGCCGCCTTCGACCTGCACCGTCATGAACTTCGTCGCGCCTTCGCCGTCGCGCACGATCAGTTGCGACAGCACCTGCGCGACTTCCGTCACCGCGTCGCGCAGCGCCGCATAGGCCGGCGAATCGGTCGACGTGATGGCCGGCAGCGTGCTCTTGCCCGATGCGATCAGGATGAACGAGTCGTTCGTCGACGTGTCGCCGTCGATCGTGATGCAGTTGAACGAGCGGTCGGCGACTTCCTTCACGAGCGTGTCGAGCACCGGCTGCGCGACGTTCGCATCGAACGCGAGGAAGCCGAGCATCGTCGCCATGTTCGGCTTGATCATGCCCGCGCCCTTGCTGATGCCCGTCAGCGTGACCGTGTGACCGTCGATCGTCACCTGGCGCGACGTCGCCTTCGGCAGCGTATCGGTCGTCATGATCGCCTGCGCGGCGTCGAACCAGTTCGCGGCCTTGCGGTTCGCGAGCGCGGCCGGCAGACCGGCCTTCAGGCGGTCGATCGGCAGCGGCTCGAGGATCACGCCGGTCGAGAACGGCAGCACCTGCGCCGGCTCGATGCCCGCGAGGCGTGCGAGTTCCGTGCACGTTTCACGGGCGTTCACGAGGCCCGGCTCGCCGGTGCCCGCGTTCGCATTGCCGGTATTCACGACCAGTGCGCGGATGCCCGCGCCGCCCGCACGCACCTTCGCCAGATGCTCGCGGCAGACGGTGACCGGCGCTGCGCAGAAACGGTTTTCGGTGAACACGCCCGCGACCGTCGCGCCTTCGTCGACGGAAATGACCAGCACGTCCTTGCGATTCGGCTTGCGGATGTTCGCCTCCGCCCAGCCGAGCGTGACGCCGGCGACGGGATGCAGTTGGGCGGGATCGATCGACGGAAAATTGACAGCCATGGGGCACACCTGCCGGATGGAAAATGCCGGCACGCGCCGGCATCGATTGGAAGAACCGGCGGCCGCACGCGCGGGCCGCCACAACTCACATCACTGATTCGAAGCTGCGAACGACGCGGCACGCGTGACGCGCGCCGCCGCCGATCATGACAGCTTCCCGTGACATTGCTTGTACTTCTTGCCGCTGCCGCACGGGCACGGGTCGTTGCGGCCGACCTTCGGCATTTCGCCGCCGGGGCCGCCGTGCGTCATCGCGCTGCCGACCATGTCGGCCGTCGCCGTGGCCGCCGCAGCAGCAGTCGTGACGTTCGCCACCGGGGCGCCGGCGTCCGCGTAGTCGGCGTGCTGGTATTCGACGTTCTCGAGATGACCGCCGCGCTCCTCGATCTGCTCGGCCGCCTCCTCGAGCTGCTCCGGCGACTGGATCTGCACGTTCATCACGATGCGCGTGACTTCCTGCTTGATCGCGTCGAGCATCGCGGCGAACAGTTCGAACGCCTCGCGCTTGTACTCCTGCTTCGGGTTCTTCTGCGCATAGCCGCGCAGGTGAATGCCCTGGCGCAAGTGGTCGAGCGCCGCGAGGTGCTCGCGCCACAGGCGGTCGACCGTCTGCAGCATCACCGAGCGCTCGAACGCGCTGAACGATTCGCGACCGACCATCGCGACCTTCGCCTCGTACTGCTCGTCGGCGGCCGTCGTCACCGCGTCGAGGATCTCCTCGGCCGTGATCGACGACGACTCGTTCACCATTTCCTGGATCGCGAGATCGAGCTGCCAGTCGTTGCGCAGCGCTTCCTCGAGCTCGGGCACGTCCCACTGCTCTTCGATGCTGCCTTCCGGCACGAACTGGCGGACGACTTCGGTGATCACGCCGTGACGCATCGCAGTGATCGTCTCGGTGATGTCGTGTGCTTCGAGCAGCTCGTTGCGCTGCTGGTAGATCACCTTGCGCTGGTCGTTCGACACGTCGTCGTATTCGAGCAGCTGCTTGCGGATGTCGAAGTTGCGCGCTTCGACCTTGCGCTGCGCCGATTCGATCGACCGCGTGACGATGCCGGCTTCGATCGCCTCGCCTTCCGGCATCTTCAGGCGATCCATGATCGAGCGCACGCGGTCGCCCGCGAAGATGCGCAGCAGCGGATCGTCGAGCGACAGGTAGAAGCGCGACGAGCCCGGATCGCCCTGACGGCCTGCACGGCCGCGCAGCTGGTTGTCGATCCGGCGCGATTCGTGGCGCTCGGTGCCGATGATGTGCAGGCCGCCCGCGGCCTTCACCTCCTCGTGCAGCGTTTCCCACTCGTCGTGCAGCTTCTGGATGCGGCGCGCCTTTTCGTCGGCCGGGATCGAATCGTCGGCCTCGATGAACGCCGCCTGCTTCTCCGCATTGCCGCCGAGCACGATGTCGGTCCCGCGGCCGGCCATGTTGGTCGCGATCGTGATGCGCTTCGGACGGCCAGCTTCCGCGACGATCGCCGCTTCACGCTCGTGCTGCTTCGCGTTCAGCACTTCGTGCGGCAGCCCGGCCTGCTTCAGCAGGTGCGACAGCAGTTCGGAGTTCTCGATCGACGTCGTGCCGACCAGCACCGGCTGGCCGCGCTCGTAGCAGTCGCGGATGTCGCGGATCACCGCGTCGTAGCGCTCCTTGGCCGTCTTGTAGATCTGGTCCTGCTTGTCGATCCGCTTCGGCGGGCGGTTGGTCGGGATCACGACCGTCTCGAGACCGTAGATCTCGTTGAATTCGTACGCTTCGGTGTCCGCGGTGCCGGTCATGCCGGCCAGCTTCGCGTACATCCGGAAGTAGTTCTGGAACGTGATCGACGCGAGCGTCTGGTTCTCGCTCTGGATCTTCACGTGTTCCTTCGCCTCGACGGCCTGGTGCAGCCCGTCGGACCAGCGGCGGCCGGCCATCAGGCGGCCCGTGAATTCGTCGACGATGACCACTTCGCCGTTCTGCACGACGTAGTGCTGATCCTTGTGGAACAGCGTATGGGCGCGCAGCGCCGCGTACACGTGGTGCATCAGCGTGATGTTCTGCGGCGCGTACAAGCTTTCGCCCTCGCCGATCAGGCCCCATTCGGCAAGCAGGCGCTCGGCCTTCTCGTGGCCCGATTCCGTCAGGAACACCTGGCGCGCCTTCTCGTCGAGCGTGTAGTCGCCCGGCTTCTCGACGCCCGTGCCGTCGGCCTTCTCTTCGCCGATCTGGCGCTCGAGCAGCGGCGGCAGTGCGTTCATCCGCACGTACAGCTCGGTGTGATCCTCGGCCTGGCCCGAAATGATCAGCGGCGTACGCGCTTCGTCGATCAGGATCGAGTCCACTTCGTCGACGACCGCGAAGTTCAGGGCCCGCTGCACGCGCGCGTCGGTCTCGTAGACCATGTTGTCGCGCAGGTAGTCGAAGCCGAATTCGTTGTTCGTGCCGTACGTGATGTCCGCCGCGTAGGCCTGCTGCTTCTGGTCGTGCTCCATGCCGGACAGGTTGATGCCGACCGACAGACCGAGGAAGTTGTAGAGGCGCGCCATCCATTCGGCGTCGCGCTGCGCGAGGTAATCGTTGACGGTCACGACGTGCACACCGCGGCCGGCCAGCGCGTTCAGGTACACGGGCAGCGTCGCGACGAGCGTCTTGCCCTCGCCGGTGCGCATTTCCGCGATCTTGCCGTAGTGGAGCACCATGCCGCCGATCATCTGCACGTCGAAGTGCCGCATCTTCAGCACGCGACGGCTCGCCTCGCGACACACCGCGAAGGCCTCGGGCAGCAGCTTGTCGAGCGACTCGCCGGCCGCGACCCGCTGGCGGAATTCGTCCGTCTTGCCGCGCAACTGGTCGTCCGTCAGCTTCTCGATCTGCGTTTCGAGCGCATTGATCGTCGCGACGGTCTTTTGGTATTGCTTGACGAGCCGCTGGTTGCGGCTGCCAAAAATTTTCTGGAGAAAACCGGTTGTCATCGGATCGGATCCTGCGTCGCAGCACCGGCGCCCGGCGCGTGTTGCGCGCCCCGGCGCCCGAGCCTCGGCGGCTTAGCGAATTAGTGGACTCAAACGTCGAATTTTAGCACGCGGGGACGCGTGCGCCTGCGTCCCGGCCGCACGGGCATGGCGCGCCGGGGCCGGGCGGACAGGGGCGAAAGCCGCCCGTGCGCGGGCCGGCACGGGTACAATCGGCTGCAACGTCCGCGCGCGTGCGCGCTCGAATAAAGCCTCGATGAACCGATTTTCCAAGCGTTTCGGCCCGCTCGCCGCCTATCGTCCGCAACCCGTGTCCGAAGTGCTCGGTCGTACCGACGCATTCGCGGCGCTGCGCGCCGGTGTCGAGCAGATCGCGTCGCTGCAGCGCGACCTGGGCGCTTGCCTGCCCGATTATCTGGCGAATCACGTCGAACCGGGCTTCATCAAGGACGGCACCCTGACCCTCTTTGCCGCGCACAATGCGCTGGCAGCACGGCTGCGACAGGTCGAGGTGCGGCTGCTCGGCGACCTCCAGAAGCGCGGCTGGCCCGTGACGACGCTGCGCGTGCGCGTGCGGCCGAAGGACGCGCCGGAGCCGCCGCACGTGAAGCAGGCTCGGATGACCTCGGCCGGCGCCGCCGCGCTGCGCGACCTCGCCGACCACCTCGAACCGTCGCCGCTGCAGGCCGCGCTCGCGCGGATGGCGGCACGACACGGCGCGAAGCCGCGTTGACCGCACCGGTCATCGGCGGCCGCCAGCCAACAAAAAAGCGACCCGAGGGTCGCTTTTTTTATCGCTTGCGCTGAACGCCGGTCACGCGAAGGCCGTCTGCGCGTCGAACGCGAACCCCTTCGGTGCAGCCTGCGGATCGTCGAACGTCACAATCTCGTACGCGTCTTCGTGCGCGAGCAGTTCGCGCAGCAACGCGTTGTTCAGGCCGTGGCCCGACTTGTACGCGGTGTACGACGCCAGCAGCGGATGGCCGATCACGTACAGATCGCCGATCGCGTCGAGCATCTTGTGCTTCACGAACTCGTCGTCGTAGCGCAGCCCGTCGTTGTTCAGGATCCGGTACTCGTCGAGCACGATCGCGTTGTCCATGCTGCCGCCGCGCGCCAGGCCGATCTCGCGCAGCATCTCGGCTTCGTGCGCGAAACCGAACGTGCGCGCACGCGCGATCTCGCGCACGTACGACGTGGTCGCGAAATCGACCTCGAGTTCCTGGCCCGTCTTGTCGACGGCCGGGTGACGGAAGTCGATCGAGAACTTCAGCTTGAAGCCGAAATACGGATCGAGCCGCGCGAACTTGTCGCCGTCACGGATTTCGACCGGCTTCTTCACCTTGATGAAACGCTTCGGCGCGTTCTGTTCCTCGATGCCGGCGGACTGGATCAGGAACACGAACGTGGCGGCGCTGCCGTCCATGATCGGGATTTCCTCGGCCGTCACATCGACATACAGGTTGTCGATGCCGAGACCCGCACACGCGGACATCAGGTGCTCGACCGTCGACACGCGCACGCCATCCTTCTGCAACACCGACGCGAGCCGCGTGTCGCCGATCGACATCGCCGATGCGGGAATGTCGACCGGCGTGGGCAGGTCGACGCGTGAAAAGACGATGCCCGTGCCGGGCGCGGCGGGACGGAGCGTCAACTCGATCTTGCGGCCCGAGTGGACACCGATACCCACGGTCTTCACGATGGATTTGATGGTGCGCTGCTTCAACATGGTCTTCTTCGTCTTGATTGAAGATATCAATCAGGAGTTATATTCGATAGGCGGGATTATAGCGTAATTCCCTATTCAACGCTGTCTGAAACTGCGTATCAATCTGTTTCGACAGTTTACCCGTGCCGATACGGGACGGGCCGATGCCCGGAACGGAGGCGTTTCCGGTCATCAGCCCGTGTTACAACTGCCCTGAGGCCGGTGAGCAGCGTTGCCGGAAGGCAACGGCGCACCGCACGATCAGGACGTCAACGTCGCGAGAACACTCGCCGCATCGCTCACTTCGAATTTGCCCGGCGCCTCGACGGCCAGCGTCTTGACCACACCGCCGTCAATCACCATCGCGTAGCGCAGGGAACGAATTCCCATGCCACGCGCGGACAAATCCTGCGTCAGCCCCAGCGCATGAGTGAAAGCCGCGCTGCCGTCCGCCATCATGCGCACCTTGCCCGCGGTGTGCAGATCACGTCCCCATGCGCCCATCACGAATGCGTCGTTGACGGACACGCACCAGATCTCGTCGATCCCCGCCGCGCGCAATTGCTCGGCGTGTTCGACGTAGCCCGGCACATGCTGCGCCGAGCAGGTCGGCGTGAAAGCGCCCGGCAATCCGAAGATCACCACCCGCTTTCTCGCCACCTGGTCGCGCACGCTGCAGGCGTTCGGCCCCAGCGTACACCCTTCGCGCGCGTCGTCGATGAACTCGAACAATTGCGCGTCGGGCAGCGCGTCGCCCACTTGAATCATGGCTGGTCCCTCATAGCGATACGGTTTTTCAGCGTGTTGCGGACAGCCCGGCCCATCCCGCTTCGCTCGAGCGAAGAGGGCACCTTTCCCGGCCCGGCGTCGCATCCGACGCGGCCTGTCTGGGTCCGTAGCATCCGTCACGCCGGCGATACCGCGGCGATCTCAACGACTGCGCCGCGGCTTCGCCTGTGTTTGCGTCAGTCAGCCTGCTTGCGCAGGAAAGCCGGGATGTCGTACGTGTCGACACCCTTCTCCTGCAGCGCCTGCACGTGCGATGCCGCGGTTTCGCGCGAATTGCGCCACACCGCCGGCGTATCGAGCGCGCCGTAGTCGGCCGTGCTGACGTGCTGCGCCGGCGCGTAGCCGTGCGACACCGCGCTGACCGGCTGGTTGTCCGTACCCGTGCGCAGCAGCGTCATCGGTGCCGACTGCTGCTTCTTCGCCGCACGGCCCAGACCCGTCGCCACGACCGTCACGCGCAGTGCATCGCCCATCGCGTCGTCGTACACCGCACCGAAGATCACCGTCGCATCTTCCGCCGCGTAGCTCTTGATCGTGTTCATCACTTCGCGCGTTTCCGACAGACGCAGCGAACGGCTCGACGTGATGTTGACCAGCACGCCGCGCGCGCCCGACAGATCGACGCCTTCGAGCAGCGGGCTCGCCACGGCCTGTTCCGCCGCGAGGCGCGCGCGATCGACGCCGGCGACCGTCGCCGTGCCCATCATCGCCTTGCCCTGCTCGCCCATCACCGTCTTCACGTCTTCGAAGTCGACGTTCACGAGGCCGTCGACGTTGATGATTTCCGCGATGCCTGCCACCGCGTTGTTCAACACGTCGTCCGCGCACTGGAAGCACTTGTCCATCTCGGCGTCGTCGCCCATCACGTCGAACAGCTTGTCGTTCAGCACGACGATCAGCGAGTCGACGTGATCCTCCAGTTGCTGCGAGCCTGCTTCGGCGACGCGCATGCGCTTGCCGCCTTCGAACTCGAACGGCTTGCTGACGACACCGACCGTCAGAATGCCCATCTCCTTCGCGATCTGCGCGACCACCGGCGCCGCGCCCGTACCCGTGCCACCGCCCATGCCGGCCGTGATGAACACCATGTGCGCGCCGCGCAGTGCGTCGGCGATGCGCTCACGCGCTTCTTCCGCCGCCGCACGACCCATTTCCGGCTTCGCACCGGCGCCCAGACCCGTGTTGCCGAGCTGGATCACCGACGATGCGCGCGAACGCGACAGCGCCTGGGCGTCCGTGTTCATCACGATGAAGTCGACGCCCTGCACGCCGCGGTTGATCATGTGCTGGACGGCATTGCCGCCAGCGCCGCCAACGCCGACCACCTTGATGATGGTGCCGTTGGTCTCGGTTTCCAGCATTTCGAATTCCATTGTTGCCTCCGTCAAGAGAATGACTGCTACTCGGCCGTTATTCGGCAGGAGATCGGGCAACCCCCTGTCGCGCGCCAGCCGCCGGCACCAGCGCGAATTTCGATTCGGTTTGTCAGAAGTTGCTCAGGAACCATTCCTTCATCCGCGAGAACACCTGCCCCGCGTTGCCGGACTGCACGGCGACCTTGCGGCCGCGCATGCGCTGCGCACTGCCTTCGACGAGCAGCCCCATCGCCGTCGAGTAGCGCGGATTGCGCACGACGTCGGACAGGCCGCCTGCGTATTCCGGCGCGCCGATGCGCACCGGTTTCAGGAAAATGTCTTCACCGAGCTCGACCATGCCCGGCATCATCGACGCGCCGCCGGTAATGACCACGCCGGAGCTCAGGAGTTCTTCGTAACCCGACTCGCGCACGACCTGCTGCACGAGCGAGAACAGTTCCTCGACGCGCGGCTCGATCACCGCCGCGAGCGCCTGGCGCGACAGCGTGCGCGGGCCGCGTTCGCCGAGGCCCGGCACTTCGACCATTTCGTCCGGATCGGCGAGCGCCTGCTTCGCGATCCCGTAGCCGACCTTGATGTCTTCCGCGTCCGGCGTCGGCGTGCGCAGCGCCATCGCGATGTCGCTCGTGATCTGGTCGCCGGCGATCGGGATCACCGCCGTGTGGCGGATCGCGCCTTCGGCGAAGATCGCGATGTCGGTCGTGCCGCCGCCGATGTCGACCAGCACCACGCCGAGATCCTTCTCGTCTTCCGTCAGCACCGCCAGCGACGACGCGAGCGGCTGCAGGATCAGGTCGTTCACTTCCAGCCCGCAGCGGCGCACGCACTTGACGATGTTCTGCGCGGCGCTCACCGCGCCCGTCACGATGTGCACCTTCACTTCCAGCCGGATGCCGCTCATCCCGATCGGCTCGCGCACGTCTTCCTGGCCGTCGATGATGAATTCCTGCGTGAGGATGTGCAGCACCTGCTGGTCGGTCGGGATGTTGATCGCCTTCGCGGTCTCGATCACGCGCGCGACGTCCGTCTGCGTGACTTCCTTGTCCTTGATCGCGACCATCCCGCTCGAGTTGAAGCTGCGGATGTGGCTGCCCGCGATCCCCGTAAACACGTTGGTGATCTTGCAGTCGGCCATCAGCTCGGCTTCCTCGAGCGCGCGCTGGATCGACTGCACGGTGGCCTCGATGTTGACCACCACACCTTTCTTCAGACCCTTCGACTCGCTCTGGCCGAGACCGATCACCTCGTAGTGACCCTCGCCCTTCAGCTCGGCGACGATGGCCACCACCTTCGACGTGCCGATGTCGAGGGAAACCAGCAGATCCTTGTAGTCTTTGCTCATAAAGTGCTCTTGCGTGTGATCTCTCGTTACTTCTTGCGCTTGTCGGTATCGGTCAGGAACCGCATGCCTGCCGCGCGAATCGCGAATCCGTTCGGATAACGCAGGTCCGCGTACTCGATGTCGTTGCCCCAACGCTCCGTGACGGCCGGCCACGCGGCGACCAGGCGCTGGCTCCGGTCATGCAGCGTGTCGCTGTTGCGTTCCTTGCCCAGCTCCACCTGCATGCCGTTCGACAGCTTCACCGTCCACGCGTACCGCGCCGACAGCGTCACTTCTTCCGGCGCCGCCTTCAGCGGCGCAAACCATTTCCCGAAGTCGCGATACCGCGTGACGACTTCCTTCGCACTGCCTTCCGGGCCGTCGAACGCCGGCAGTTCCTGCTCCAGCTCGCCCTGGTTCGCGGTGAACAGCTCGCCGTCGACGCTCACCAGCTGATCGCTGCCCCAGGTCCCGAGCGGTTTGTACTCCTCGAGCGTGACAGCCAGCGCATTCGGCCACACCCGGCGCACGCTCGCGTGACGCACCCACGGCATCTGCTCGAACGCCGCGCGCGCCGTATCGAGATCGACCGTGAAGAAATTGCCCTTCAGCCGGCCGACCACGCCCGCGCGCACCGTCGGCGAGTTGATGTGCTCGGTATCGCCGTCGATCCGGATTTCCCGCAGCGCGAACGTCGGGCGCTGGATCAGCCAGTAGCAGCCGGCCGCCGCCAACACGAGCAGCAGCAGCGCGTACAGCGCGCTGGCGGCAAGGTTGAGTTGGCGAACGTTGTTCCACATACGTCGTTCCGTTCCTGCGTCAGTCGTTGAGCGTGAGCGACAGCACCTTCACGACCAGCTCCGAATAGCTGATGCCGACCGCGCGCGCGGCCTTCGGCGGCAGCGAGTGGTCGGTCATCCCGGGGGCCGTGTTCACTTCCAGGAAATACGCATTGCCGGCCGCGTCGAGCATGAAATCCGCGCGGCCCCAGTCGGTGCAGCCGAGCACGTCGAACGCGCGGCGCGCGATGCGCTTCAGTTCCGCTTCCTGTTGCGCCGGCAGGCCGCACGGGATCAGGTATTGCGTATCGTCGGCGACGTACTTCGCGTGGTAGTCGTAGAACTCGCCCGCCGGCACGATCTTGATCAGCGGCAGATCGAGATCGCCGGCGATGCACGCGGTGTATTCGCCGCCGCCTTCGATGCTCTTCTCGACGATCACGATCTTGTCGTGCGTCGCGGCTTCCTCGAGCGCGGCCGGCAGCGCGTCGGCCGTCTTCACCTTCAGCACCGCGACGCTCGAGCCCTCGCTCGCCGGCTTCACGAACAGCGGCAGGCCGAGCTTCGCGACGATGTCGGTCGCGCGCGCGGCCAGGTCGTCGCCGCGCATCACCGTCTCGAACGGCGGCGTCGGCACGCCCGTCTGCTGCCACACGAGTTTCGTGCGGAACTTGTCGAGGCCGAGCGCCGAGCCCAGCACGCCGCTGCCCGTGTAGCGAATTCCGTAGAAATCGAGCGCGCCCTGGATCTGGCCGTTCTCGCCGTAGCCACCGTGCAGCGCGTTGAACGCGCGCACGAAGCCTTCGTCCTTCAGCGCCGACAGCGGCCGCTCGGCCGGGTCGAACGGATGCGCGTCGACGCCCGCGTCACGCAGGCCCTGCAGCACGAGGCGGCCCGAGGTGAGCGACACCTCGCGCTCGGCGGATTCGCCGCCGAACAACACCGCCACCTTGCCGAAACGTTTCGGATCGATCCCGCTCATGTCATGCCTTCTGTTGAATGTGTTGCACGAGCTTCGCCGGCACGCCGCCGATCGAACCCGCCCCCATCGTGATCACCACGTCGCCGTTCCGGGCGACCTTCGCCAGTGCGTCCGGCACGTCGTCGACCGTCGCGACGAACACCGGGTCAACCTTGCCCGCCGCGCGCAGCGCGCGCGACAGCGCGTCGCCGCTGGCCGTCGGGATCGCCGCTTCGCCGGCCGCATAGACCTCCGTCAGCACCAGCGCATCGACCGTCGACAGCACGTTGACGAAATCGTCGAAGCAGTCGCGCGTGCGCGTATAGCGGTGCGGCTGGAACGCCAGCACGAGGCGGCGGCCCGGGAACGCGCCGCGCGCGGCCGCGATCGTCGCTGCCATCTCGACCGGGTGATGACCGTAGTCGTCGATCAGCGTGTACTGGCCGCCGTCCGCGCTCGCCACTTCGCCGTAACGCTGGAAGCGCCGGCCGACGCCGTTGAACTCCGCCAGCGCCAGCTGGATCGCGTCGTCCGACACGCCGAGATCGGTCGCGATCGCGATCGCCGCGAGCGCGTTCTGCACGTTGTGCAGGCCCGGCATGTTCAGCACCACCGCGAGCGGCGCGCGCCCTTCGCGGATCACCGTGAAATGCATCCGGCCGTCGCGCGCGTCGATGTCTTCCGCGCGCACCTGCGCGTCCGGCGACAGGCCGTAGCGCACGACCGGCTTCGAGATGAACGGGATGATCTGCCGCACGTTCGGATCGTCGACGCACACCACCGCGCTGCCGTAGAACGGCAGGCGCTGCGTGAATTCGATGAACGCCTGCTTGAGCCGCGCGAAATCGTGGCCGTAGGTGTCCATGTGGTCCGCGTCGATGTTCGTGATGACTTCGATCACCGGATACAGGTTCAGGAACGAGGCATCCGACTCGTCGGCTTCGGCGACGATGAAGTCGCCCGTGCCGAGCCGCGCGTTCGCGCCGGCGCTGATCAGCCGGCCGCCGATCACGAAGGTCGGGTCCAGCCCGCCCGCCGCGAGCACGCTCGCGACGAGGCTCGTCGTCGTGGTCTTGCCGTGCGTGCCGGCGATCGCGATCCCCTGCTTCAGGCGCATCAGCTCCGCCAGCATCACCGCGCGCTGCACGATCGGCACGCGCTTCGCGCGCGCGGCCAGCACTTCCGGGTTGTCGGAGCGCACGGCCGTCGATACGACGACCGCGTTCGCGCCCTCGATGTTCGCCGCGTCGTGACCGATCGCGATCCGCGCGCCCAGCGCCTCGAGCCGGTCGGTCACCGCATTGCGCGACAGGTCCGAGCCGCTGACCGCGTAGCCGAGGTTGACCAGCACTTCGGCGATGCCGCTCATCCCCGCGCCGCCGATCCCGACGAAATGAATGTGTTTGACGATGTGTTTCATTGCAGTTGTTCCAGGTTCGCGCCGGCCGCCTTCGCGCAGACGCGCGCGACTTCGTCGGTGGCCTCGGGCTTCGCGAGCGAGCGCGAACGTTCCGCCATGTCCGCGAGCGAGGCCCGCGACTGGCCGCGCAGCCAGTCGGCGAGCAGTTCCGCCGACAGGTCGCGTTGTTGCACCAGCACGGCCGCGCCCGCATCGGCGAGAAACGCGGCGTTGGTCGTCTGGTGATCGTCGACCGCATGCGGGAACGGCACGAACAGCGCCGCCACGCCCACCGCCGCGATCTCCGAGACCGTCATCGCGCCCGACCGGCAGATCACCAGATCCGCCGCCGCATACGCGGCCGCCATGTCGTCGATGAACGGCACGAGCCGCACGTCCTCGCCGGCCGCGAAACCGGCCGCTTCGTAATTCGCCTTCAGTGCCTCGATGTGCTTCACGCCGGCCTGGTGCACGACGCGCGGACGCTCGCCCGGCGCCAGCAGCGCCAGCGCGCGCGGCACGACTTCGTTCAGCGCGGCCGCCCCGAGGCTGCCGCCGACGACCAGCACGTTCAACGGGCCGCCGCGCGACGCATAGCGTGCCTGGGGCGGTTCCGTGTGCGCGAGTTCCGCGCGAATCGGGTTACCGGTCCATTCCGCGTGCGGCAGCGCGCCGGGGAACGCGACGAGCACGCGCTTCGCGAGTTTCGCGAGCACCTTGTTCGTGAGGCCCGCGATCGAATTCTGTTCATGCAGCACGAGCGGACGCCCCGACAGCGCGGTCATCACGCCCGCCGGAAACGTGATGTAGCCGCCCATCCCGAGCACGACGTCGGGCCGCACGCGGCGCAGCGCGCCGAGGCTCTGCCAGCATGCGCGCAGCAGGTTGACCGGCAGCGTCAGCTTGGTCTTCAGGCCCTTGCCGCGCAGCCCGCCGAACCGCACGTACTCCATCGGAATACCGTGCTTCGGCACGAGCGTCGCTTCCATCCCGGCCGGATTGCCAAGCCATACGACGCGCCAGCCCGCCGCTTCCATCCGGTGCGCGACCGCGAGCCCCGGGAACACGTGGCCCCCGGTGCCGCCTGCCATCACCATCAGCGTGCGTTGCGACGCGGTCATACCTTCCCTCCGCGCATCAGCACCCGGTTCTCGTAGTCGACCCGCAGCAACACCGCGAGCGCGACGCAGTTCAGCAGGATGCCGGAGCCGCCGTAGCTCACGAGCGGCAGCGTCAGGCCCTTGGTCGGCAGCAAGCCGAGATTCACACCCATGTTGATGAACGTCTGCGCGCCGAACCAGATGCCGATGCCCTTCGCCATCAGGCCCGCGAACGTGCGATCGAGCGCGAGCGCCTGGCGGCCGATCTCGAACGCGCGGCGCACGATCCAGTAGAACAGCAGGATCACGACCAGCACGCCGACGAAGCCGAGCTCCTCGCCGATCACCGCGAGGATGAAGTCGGTATGCGCTTCCGGCAGGTAATTCAGCTTCTCGACGCTGCCGCCGAGGCCGACGCCGAACCACTCGCCGCGGCCGAACGCGATCAGCGAGTGCGTGAGCTGGTAGGCCTTGCCCTGCGCATAGCGCTCGTCCCACGGATCGAGATACGCGAAGATCCGCTCGCGACGCCACGGCGACAGCCACACGAGCATCGTGAACGTGCCGACCGCCGTCGCGACGAGGCCGCCGAACAGCTTGCCGTTCACGCCGCCGAGGAACAGCACGCCCATCGCGATCGCGGCGACCACCATGAACGCGCCCATGTCGGGCTCGAGCAGCAGCAGCGCGCCGACCAGGCCGACCGCGAACGCCATCGGCAGGAAGCCCTTCGCGAAGCTCTGCATGTATTCCTGCTTGCGCACCGTGTAGTTCGCCGCGTAGATCGTCACCGCGAGCTTCATGATTTCCGACGGCTGCATGTTGGTGATGCCGAGCGGAATCCAGCGGCGCGCACCGTTCACGCCCTTGCCGACGTGCGGGATCAGCACGATCACGAGGCCGACCAGTGCGATCAGGAAAAGATGCGGCGCGTACTTGTCCCAGGTCGACACCGGCACGCGGAACGCGAGCACCGCCGCGATGAACGCGACGGTGAGCGACACGCAGTGGCGCATCAGGAACGCGTAGTCGTGATACGACGCGTATTTCGGCGAATCGGGCATCGCGATCGACGCCGAATACACCATCACGACGCCGAGCCCCAGCAGCGCGATCGCGACCCACAACAGCGAATAGTCGAAATCGAGCATCCGCGAACGGCTCGGGCGCACGCCGTTGACGACGCTCGCGAGGCCGCCCGTCGCGGCGCGCGTGGCCGACGCGACGCGGCCGCCCGCGGCATTGCCGCCGGTGTCGCGCCGGTCGTTGAAACGGGAGACGAGGCGATCGGACCAGCTCATGGCGTCGCTCCTTTGTCGATGGCGATTTCGTCGACCGCCGCGCGGAACACTTCCGCGCGATGGGCGTAGTTCCTGAACATGTCGAGGCTCGCGCATGCAGGCGACAACAGCACCGCATCGCCCGGCTCGGCCAGGTCGGCCGCCGCGTGCACCGCGCCTTCGAGCGTCGCGTGGTCCACGAGCGGCACGCCGGTTTCGGCGAGCGTGTCGCGGATCGCCGGCGCGTCGCGGCCGATCAGCATCACCGCCCGGCACCAGCGCGCGACCGGCGCGACCAGCGGCGCGAAATCCTGCCCCTTGCCGTCGCCGCCCGCGATCAGCACGATCTTCTGCGCGAGCCCGTCGAGCGCGGCCACCGTCGCGCCGACGTTCGTGCCCTTGCTGTCGTCGACGTAGTCCACGTCGTCGATCGTCGCGATCACTTCGACGCGATGCGCTTCGCCGCGGTATTCGCGCAGTGCGTGCAGCAGCGGCGCTGCCGGCAGGTCGATCGCGCGTGCGAGCGCGAACGCGGCCAGCGCGTTCGCCGCGTTGTGCAACCCGCGGATGCGCAGCGCGTCGGCCGGCATCAGGCGCTTTTGCGCGATGTCCGGCGTATGCGCGGCGTCGCGCTTGCGCCGGCGGGTCGTCGTCGCTTCATCCGGCGCGTCGCGATCGACGGCTTCCACCAGCCACGCGATGCCGTTGTCGCGCGACAGGCCGTAGTCGCCGTCCTGCGTCGGTTCGTTCAGACCGAACGTGACCGTGCGCGGCGCGTCGGCCGCGCCGGCGGCGGGCGCGAACTTCATCACGGCCGCGTCGTCGCGGTTCAGCACGCGCGTCGTCGTCGCGCCGAAGATCCGGCCCTTCGCCTGCGCGTACGCGTCGAAGCTGCCGTGCCAGTCGAGGTGGTCCTGCGTGATGTTGAGGATCGCGGCCGCATCGGGCGCGAACGTGCGTGCCGTCTCGAGCTGGAAGCTCGACAGTTCGAGCACCCATACGTCGGGCAGCGCGGTGTCGTCGATCGCGCTCGCGAGCCGGTCGAGCATCGCCGGGCTGATGTTGCCCGCGACGGCGACCTTCTTGCCCGAGCGCTGGCACAGCAGGCCCGTGAGGCTCGTCGTCGTGGTCTTGCCGTTGGTGCCGGTAATCGCGAGCACCTTCGGCTGGTAGCCGCTCGTGCCGAGCGCGCGCAGCGCCTGCGCGAAGAATTCCAGCTCGCCCCATACCGCGACACCGCGCTCGTGCGCGGCAGCGAGCAGCGCGGCGAGCGCCGGTTCGAGCGGCGACAGGCCGGGGCTCAGCCCGACGATCTCGACACCGCCGTCGAGCAGCGCGGGCGTGAACGCCCCGCCGACGAATTCCGCATCGATGCCTTCGGCCTGCAGCGCGGCAAGGTGCGGCGGCGCCTCGCGGGTATCGGCAATACGCAGCCGGCACCCGTGCCTCGCGCACCATCGCGCGATCGCGAGACCCGATTCCCCGAGCCCCAGTACGAGCACCATCGGCCGTTGCCGATCTCCAAACATCTCGCCAGACATCCTTGTTACCTTTCCTTTACCGCAGCTTGAGGGTGGTCAGACCGAACAGGCACAGCATCAGCGTGATGATCCAGAAACGCACGACCACCTGCGTTTCCTTCCAGCCGGACAATTCGAAATGGTGATGCAGCGGCGCCATCTTCAGCAGGCGCCGCCCTTCGCCGTAACGCTTCTTCGTGTACTTGAACCACGACACCTGCAGCATCACGGACAGCGTTTCCGCGACGAAGATGCCGCCCATGATGAACAGCACGATTTCCTGGCGCACGATCACCGCGACCGTGCCGAGCGCGCCGCCGAGCGCGAGTGCGCCGACGTCGCCCATGAATACCTGCGCGGGGTGCGTGTTGTACCAGAGGAACGCGAGCCCCGCCCCGCCCATCGCGGAACAGAAGATCAGCAGTTCGCCCGCGCCCGGGATGTGCGGGAACAGCAGGTATTTTGAATAGACCGCGCTGCCCATCACGTACGCGAACACACCGAGCGACGCGCCCACGAGCACGACCGGCATGATCACGAGGCCGTCGAGCCCGTCGGTCAGGTTCACCGCGTTGCTCGCGCCGACGATCACGAAGTAGGTCAGCACGATGAAGCCCCACACGCCGAGCGGATAGCTGATCGACTTCAGGAACGGCAGCATCAGGTCGGCGCGCGCCGGCAGCCCCATCGACAGGCCGCTCCGTACCCACGCCATGAACAGGTCGAACACGCGCACGTTGTTCGCCTCGGACACGCTGAACGCGAGATAGACGGCCGCGAACAGCCCGATCACCGATTGCCAGAAATACTTCTCGCGCGACGACATCCCGCGCGGATCCTTGTGGACGACCTTGCGGTAATCGTCGACCCAGCCGATCACGCCGAAACCGAACGTCACGAGCATCACGATCCAGATGAAACGGTTCGTCAGGTCGCCCCACAGCAGCGTCGCGACCGCGATGCCGATCAGGATCAGCACGCCGCCCATCGTCGGCGTGCCGGACTTGACGAGGTGGGTCTGCGGGCCGTCCTTGCGCACGGCCTGCCCGACCTTCATTTGCGTCAGCTTGCGGATCACCCACGGTCCGCACACGAGCCCGATCCCCAGCGCGGTGATGGTGGCCATCACCGCACGGAACGTGAGGTACGTGAACAAGCGCAAAAAGCTTGCGTCTCCTTGCAGCCATTGCGCCAGCGCCAGCAGCATGCTTCCTTCCTTCTACTCAGTGTGCGGCGGGCACGGTGCCCGCCGCGGGTTGGTTCGTCAGCGCGTCGACCACGCGCTCCATCTTCATGTACCGCGAGCCCTTCACGAGCACCGTCGCCTGCGCGCCGTAACCGGCCGCGAGCAGCGCCGACACGAGCGCGCCGACGTCGTCGAAATGGCGCGCGGTGTCGCCGTAGGCCGTGCACGCGTCGCGCGACGCGTCGCCGAGCGCGAACAGCGCGTCGATCCCGCGTTCGCGCGCGTACGCGCCGATCTCGCGATGGAATGCCGGCCCTTCGTCGCCGACTTCGCCCATGTCGCCGATCACCAGCACACGCGGCGCCGGATGCGCGGCGAGCACGTCGATCGCCGCACGCATCGAATCGGGGTTCGCGTTGTACGTATCGTCGACGACCGTCGCGCCCGCGAGGCTGCCGACGCTCGCGGGCTTCACCTGCAGCCGGCCCTTGACCGGTTCGAACGCTTCGAGACCCTGCCGGATCGCCGACAGCGCGACGCCGGCGCCGAGCGCCGCGGCCGTCGCGGCCAGCGCGTTACGCGCGTTGTGCTCGCCGAGCGCACGCAGCCGCACCGTGACGGCGCCGGCCGGCGTGTCGATCGCGAGTTCGCCGCCGTGCATGCGACCGACGATCTGTGCGTCGTTCTGCCGTTCGGCGTCGTGCAGCGCGAAATCGAGGATCCGGTTGCCGGTTGCCGCGACGCGCCAGATGCCCGCGTACGCGTCGTCGGCCGGGAACACCGCGACGCCGTCCGGCGGCAGCGCGTGGATCACGGCCGCGTGTTCGAGCGCAACGGCTTCGACCGTCGCCATGAATTCCTGGTGCTCGCGCTGCGCGTTGTTGACGAGCGCGACCGTCGGCGCGGTGAGGCGCGCGAGGACTTCGGTTTCGCCCGGATGGTTCATGCCGATCTCGACCACCGCGAGACGATGCGCGGCCGACAGGCGCAGCAGCGTCAGCGGCAGGCCGACATCGTTGTTCAGGTTGCCGGCCGTCGCGAGCCGCGCGTCGGCACCGACCGCCGCCGCGAAGATCGACGCGATCATTTCCTTGACGGTCGTCTTGCCGTTGCTGCCCGTCACCGCGACGACCGGCAGCGGGAATCGCATCCGCCAGCCGTGCGCGAGCGCGCCGAGCGCGGCACGCGTTTCGCCGCCAGCGATCATCGGCATCGCGACGCCCGCCGGCGCGTGCGCGACGAGCGCCGCAGCGGCCCCGCGCGCGGCGACGTCGCCGAGAAAGTCGTGCGCGTCGAAGCGCTCGCCCTTCAGCGCGACGAACAGGTCGCCCGGGCCGACCGTGCGGCTATCGGTCGACACGCGGTCGAACGTGACGCCCGCGTCGCCGTGGACGGTGGCGCCGGGAATCAGGCGGGCGGCTTCGCCGAGACTGAGCATCGTCATTCGGCGCCTCCCTTGCCGTGCGTGGCGCGCGCTGCAAGCGCGAGCCGCGCGTGATCCTGGTCGGAGAAGGTGCGCTTCTTGCCCATGATTTCCTGCGTAGCCTCGTGGCCCTTGCCGGCCAGCACGACGACGTCCTCGCGTGCTGCGCCGCGCACCGCCTGCAGGATCGCGCTCGCGCGATCCTCGATACGGCGTGCGCGCTCGGGCGCGGTCATGCCCGCGATGACCTGGTCGATGATGTACTGCGGATCTTCGCTGCGCGGGTTGTCGCTCGTGACGACGACTTCGTCGGCGAGCCGCTCCGCGATCGCGCCCATCAGCGGGCGCTTCGTCGCATCGCGATCGCCGCCGCAGCCGAACATGCAAACGAGCCGGCCGCCGCGCGCCGCGGCGATCGGGCGCAGCGCGTCGAGCGTCTTGTCGAGCGCGTCGGGCGTGTGTGCGTAATCGATCACGACGAGCGGTTCGTCGTTCTGCAACCGGCCGCCGAGCCGCTGCATCCGACCGTTGACCGACTCGAGCCGCTCGATCTCGGCGAGGGCCGCGTCGAACGGCACGTCGGCCGCGAGCAGCGAGCCGAGCACGGCGAGCAGATTGCTGACGTTGAACGTGCCGAGCGTGCCGACCTCGACGCCCGCGTCGCCCCACGACGAACGCAGGCGGAAGGCGGTACCCGTCGCGGTGGCGCGCACGTCGAGCGCGACCAGTTCGCGATCGGCGTCGGGCGCCGGTGCGTCGCCGATCCCGTACGCGATCGTGCGCACGCGGCCGGCCAGCTTCTCGAGCAGGCGGCGGCCAGCCGCATCGTCGCGGTTGATCACCGCCGCGCGCAGACCGCGCCACGCGAACAGCTTCGCCTTCGCGGCCTCGTACGCGTCGAACGTGCCGTGATAGTCGAGGTGATCCTGCGTGAGGTTCGTAAACACCGCGATGTCGAACGCCGTCCCGTTCACGCGACCCTGGTGCAGCGCATGCGACGACACTTCCATCGCCACGGCCTGCGCGCCCGCCGCACGCAATTGCGCGAGGCTGCGCTGCAGTTGCGGCGCGTCGGGCGTCGTGAAGCCGGTCGGCACGAGCTGGCCGGGCATCCCGGTGCCGAGCGTGCCGATCACCGCGCACGGCTGATGCAGCGCCGTCAGCGCGGTGGCGATCCACTGCGTGCACGACGTCTTGCCGTTCGTGCCCGTGACACCGACCGCGAGCAGGCTGTCGCTCGGATCGCCGTACCAGCCGCTGGCGATCTCGCCCGCGAGCTGGTCGAGCGCCGGCACCGCGAGGGCGACGGGGACGGCCGGCGCATCGGTCAGCCCGTCCGGCTGATACAGCACGGCGGCCGCACCGCGCGCGACGGCGTCGGCCATGAAAGCGCGGTTATCCGCCCCGTCGACCGCATACGCGACGAACACGTCGCCAGCCTGGAGGCTGCGCGTGTCGGCATGCAGTTGCGCCGCGGGGGCCACATGCTGACGCAGCCACGCGAGCGCGGCTGCGATCTGCTGATGCGCCGGATGGGAACTGCGGGCGGCGCTCATCGAACTACTCCTGGTGAATTACGCGTCGTGCTGGACACGATCATATGCTTTGCGCCGCTACCCGCGGCCAGCTTTTGCGGGCCCTTGGCGGCAGGCGATTCCGGCGAATCGTCGGACACGACGAGCTGCTTGATCGGCATGTTCGGCGGCACGTTCAGCGCACGCATCGTGTCGCCGGCGATCGCGGAGAATACGGGGCCGGACACCTGGCCGCCGAAGTGGCTGCCGGCCGTCGGCTCGTCCACCGACACCGCGATCACGACGCGCGGATTCGGCATCGGCGCCATTCCGACGAACGACGCGCGGTACTTGCGCGTATAGCCGTGACCTTCGTGCTTGTACGCGGTACCGCTCTTGCCGCCGACGCGATAGCCCGGCACGGCCGCATCCGGCGACGTGCCGCCCGGCGCGACCACCGTCTCGAGCATCGCGCGCACTTCCCGCGCGGTGGTGGGGTTGAACACCTGCGTGCCGGCGATCGGCTGATTGGGGTCGGTCTTGAAAATGGTCACGGGCATCAGCTCGCCGTCGTGCGCGATCGCCGTGTACGCCCGGGCGAGCTGGAACAGCGACACCGACAGGCCGTAGCCGTACGACATCGTCGCCTGCTCGATGCGGCGCCAGCTCTTCCACGGACGCAGGCGGCCGGCCACCGCGCCGGGGAACCCGACCTTCGGCGCCTGGCCGAGGCCGATGCTCGTATACATATTCCACATTTCCTCGGGCCGCATCGTCATCGCGATCTTCGTCGCGCCGATGTTGCTCGACTTCTGGATCACGCCGCCGACCGTCAGCGTACCGAAACCCGCGTCGTCGGTGATCGGCGCGCCGTCGAGCACGAAATGCCCGTTGCCCGTCTCGACGAGCGTGTTCGGCGTCACGCGATGCAGGTCGAGCGCGAGTGATACCGTAAACGGCTTCATGATCGAGCCCGGCTCGAACACGTCGGTCATGATCCGGTTGCGCAACTGCTCGCCGGTCATGCGCGAGCGGTCGTTCGGGTTGTACGTCGGGTAGTTGACGAGCGCGAGCACTTCGCCGGTACGCACGTCGACGACCATCGCCGCGCCGGCCTTCGCCTTGAACTTCTCGACGGCGGCCTTCAGGTTCGCGTACGCGATGTACTGGATCTTGCTGTCGATCGACAGGTCGACGTCGGTGCCGTTGTGCGGCGGAATCTGCTCGGCGACATCCTCGATGATGTGCCCCATCCGGTCCTTGATCACGCGGCGCATGCCGGATGTGCCGGACAGCATCTTCTGGTCACCCAGTTCGACGCCTTCCTGCCCTTCGTCCTCGACGTTCGTGAAGCCGATCAGGTGAGCGGTGATCTCGCCTTCCGGGTAGAAGCGCTTGTATTCGTTGCGCTGATAGATGCCGGGGATGTCGAGCGCGGCGACCTTGTCGGCGACGTCGATCGGCACCTGGCGCTTCACGTAGACGAAACCCTTGTCTTCCGACAGCTTCACGCGCAGTTCCTTCGACGTCATGCCGAGGAGCTTGCCGAGCTGGTTGATCTTGTCGGCGTCGAGGTCGTCCGGCACCGCATCGGGAATCGCCCAGATCGCGCGCACGGGCAGGCTCGTCGCGAGCACGAGCCCGTTACGATCGAGGATCTTGCCGCGCGTCGCGGGCAGTTCGATCGTGCGCTGGTAGCGGCTTTCGCCCTGCTTCTGATAGAACGCGTTGCCGGGACCCTGGATCCAGAACGCCCGGGCGGCCAGCGCGACGAACGCCATGAACAGCATGAACACGACGAGCTTCGAGCGCCACATCGGCAGATGCACGCCCAGCACGGGGCTCGACGAGAACTTCACGTTCTGGCGCTTCTGGGACGGCTTCATCGCGCGCCCCCCTTGCCCTTGCCGGCCGTGTCGGCCGACGCCGGGATCGGCGCGTCGATCGCCTTCGCGGCGCCCGGCGGCAGCGTCAGGTATTGCGTGCGGCCGGTCGAGATCGGCTGCATTTTCAGCGAATCGTTCGCGAGCTGCTCGATGCGCGACGTCTTCGACAGCGCGCTCTGCTGATATTGGAGCTGCGCATAGTCCTGCTGGAGCTGGCGCTCCTGCGACTGCGCGCGCTGCAACTGAATGAAGATCTGGCGTTGCTGGTTCGTCGAGTTGACGACCGACAGCGCGCAACCCATCACGATGATCAGCAGGAAGATATTGAGGCGGCTCATGGCGTGACGCGCTCCGCAATGCGCATCACGGCCGAGCGGGCGCGCGGATTCGCGGCGACTTCCGCTTCGCTCGGAAACTGGCGGCTGATGATCTTGAGCGGCGGGCTCGGGAGGTCGACGGCGCGGATCGGCAGGCGACGATCGACCGCAGGCGCACTCGCGTGCGCCTGCATGAATCGTTTGACGATCCGGTCCTCGAGTGAATGAAAGCTGATGACCACCAGCCGCCCCCCTTGCTCCAGCAACGACAATGCCGCGTCTAGTACGACTTGCAGGTCCGCAAGCTCTTGATTGACGTGAATCCGTATAGCCTGAAAGGTGCGGGTTGCCGGATCCTTGCCCTTCTCACGGGTTTTGACGACGTGACCCACGATTTGGGCAAGCTCGCCCGTGGTGTCGAGAGGCCCAAGACGGTCGGACTCTGCCCGGCGAGCAACAAGCGCCTTTGCAATCTGAAAAGCAAACCGTTCTTCCCCATAATCCCGTATCACCTCCGTCAATTCCTGCACCGAAGCCCGCGCGAGCCATTCGGCCGCCGACTCGCCACGCGTCGGATCCATTCGCATGTCCAGCGGACCATCGGCGCGGAAACTGAAGCCGCGCGCCGGATCGTCCACCTGCGGCGAGGACACGCCCAGGTCCAGCAACACCCCCGACACCTTCTCGACGCCGCGCGCAGCAAGCGCGTCGCGCATCGAAGCAAAGCTGTCATGCACGATCGAGAAGCGCGCATCCTCGATGCCCTGCGCCGTCTCGATCGCCCTCGGATCCTTGTCGAACGCGATCAGCCGCGCGGCCGGCGCCAGCCGCGCGAGCACCGCGCGGCTATGGCCGCCGCGCCCGAACGTGCCGTCGACGTACACGCCGTCCGGCCGCGTCACGAGCGACTCGACCGCCTCATCCAACAGCACCGTCCGATGCCGCAATTCATTTCCCATCGCGGGCGTCTCCGTCACCGCAATCAGAACGTGAAATTCTTCAGCGCGTCGGGCATGCCCTGCGCCATCGCTGCCTGCTCCTTCGCGTTGTAGGTCTGCGAATCCCACAGCTCGAAGTGACTACCCATTCCCAACAACATGACTTCCTTTTCCAGTCCGGCTGCCATGCGCAGCTCGGGCGATACGAGAATCCGGCCCGCGCTGTCGAGATCGACGTCCATCGCATTGCCGAGAAAAATTCGCCGCCACCAGTGCGCGTCCATCGGCAACGCGGCGATCTTGGCGCGGAACACTTCCCATTCGGGGCGCGGAAACAGCAACAGGCAGCCGTCCGGGTGCTTGGTCACAGTCACCCGTCCTTCTGCCTGTCCTTGCAGCGCTTCGCGATAGCGAGCCGGCACCGACATCCGCCCTTTCGCATCGAGCGTCAGCGCCGACGCCCCTTGGAACACTTTCCGCTCTCCCGTTCAGGGCACCGAAGCACCCGCTCAATGCTGAGAATTTAGCCGGAATAGCCTGCTAAATCACACAAAAATACACTTTCTCACACTGTCTCCCACTTTAGAGGAAGGGTGTGGCACGGTCAAGGGAGCGGCCCGCTTTTTTGACGAATTTTGTTAGTTAGAACAAGGACTTACGCGCACATGCTCATGCGACCCCTCATTCCAAAAACCGTTATAAATGAATGAGCTAGTGCAACTTGTGAAGGTGATACGTGAGAAAGACGGCCCAGACGGGCGTGCGGACGGGGCTTTCGGGGGCGGGAAAACGAGGAGTGAGCGGGCGGTATCGGGGGCGGTGAACCGGGGCGGCGTCCCACGCCACCCCGGCGCCAATCTCAGAGATAGTACGCAGTGCTCGTCATGACTTTCGACGCGGCGCGCATCAGCATCCGCGCGGGCAGCGGCAGCTCGATGCCGCCGGCGTCGGTCGCGGCCTTGCCGTGCTTCACCTCGTCGATCCGCATCTGGTCGACGATCGCGCGCGACGCGGTGTCGGTCGCCGGCAGCTCGGACATGTGGCCTTCGAGATGGCTCTCGACCTGCCGCTCCGTCTCGGCCATGAAGCCGAGGCTGACCTTGTCGCCGAGCGCGCCAGCCGCCACGCCGATCGCGAGCGCGCCGGCATACCACAGCGGGTTGAGCAGGCTCGGGCGCGAGTCGAGCTCCTTCAGGCGGTGCGCGGTCCACGCGAGGTGATCCTCCTCCTCGCGCGCGGCCTCCTCGAACATCGCCTTCGCCGACGCCGTGCGCGCGGTGAGCTTCTGCGCCTGGTAGAGCGCCTGCGCGCAGACCTCGCCGACGTGATTCACGCGCATCAGGCCGGCCGCGTGCGTGCGCTCGGCGGGCGTCAGCTCGGCGTCCGGCGCATCGGCCGGCGCGGGCACCGGCCGGCTCATCCGGCTAATGCCGGTCAGCGATCGCAGGCCGCGATCGAATTCGCTGATCAGTTCATCCAACACCATCCTGTTCTCCTGGCTGCAGGTGCCGCTGCACGCGGCAAGGGCACGAGTCCGCTGCGTAACCGACTTGATTATTCAGCGGAAATTGCGGTTAACCCGTGATTTTAACCATTGTTGCATAAAGGAAACATGGCGGCGTTGAGCTGCAGCATTTCGCTTTGTGGCAAAAATCGGCTTTGCTACATTACGTGCGACTTCTTGCGAAGTTGATGGGGCCCGTCAACAGAACATAACTATCCGCCCCGCCAAAAAAATTCAGTGATTCTTGGAGATCCGTTAATGAAAAAGTCGCTTCTCGCCCTCGTCGCGCTGGGCGCGTTCGCTGGCGCTGCCCATGCGCAAAGCAGCGTGACGCTTTACGGCATCATCGATGAAGGCCTGCTCTTCAACAACAACGCAGGCGGCAAGCACCTGTACAGCATGGCCAGCGGCGTGATGCAAGGCAGCCGCTTCGGTCTGCGCGGCACCGAAGACCTCGGTGGCGGCCTGAAGGCGATCTTCACTCTCGAAAACGGTTTCGACGTGAACAGCGGCAAGCTCGGTCAGGGCGGCCTGATGTTCGGCCGTCAGGCTTACGTCGGCCTGTCGAGCCAGTACGGTACGGTCACGCTGGGTCGTCAGTACGACTCCGTCGTCGACTTCGTCGGCCCGCTCGAGGCAGGCGACCAGTGGGGCGGCTACATCGCCGCTCACCCGGGCGACCTCGACAACTTCAACAACGCGTATCGCGTGAACAACGCGGTCAAGTTCACGAGCCAGAGCTACGGCGGCTTCACGTTCGGCGGCCTGTACAGCTTCGGCGGCCAGGCAGGTCAGTTCGCGAAGAACCAGGTCTGGTCGCTCGGCGCAGGCTACAACAACGGCCCGCTGGTCCTCGGCGTCGGTTACTTGAACGCACGCACGCCGAACCAGTTTGGCGGCATGTTCAACAACGGTTCGACGTCGTCGTCGGTCTCGTCGCCGATCTACGGCGCGTACGCGAACAACGCGAACACGTACCAGGTCATCGGCGCAGGCGGCGCGTACACGTTCGGCGCAGCGACGATCGGCGCGACGTACTCGAACACGAAGTTCAAGGGCTTCTCGGCAGGCCCGTTCGTGAACCAGACCGCGACGTTCAACAACGGCGAAATCAACTTCAAGTACCAGTTGACCCCGGCGTTGATCCTCGGCGCGGCGTACGACTACACGCAAGGCAGCAAGATCGACGGCAACTCGGCAGCCAAGTACCACCAGGGCTCGCTGGGCGTCGACTACTTCCTGTCGAAGCGCACCGACGTCTACGCGATCGGCGTGTACCAGCACGCATCGGGCAACGTGCTCGATTCGAACGGCAACGTCCTGAAGGCAACGGCAGCGATCAACGGTCTCGCAGGTTCGAGCACCAGCAACCAGGTCGCAGCACGCGTCGGCATCCGTCACAAGTTCTAATCAGCTTGTCTGACAAGCCGCAGCATCTTGAAGGCGCCTTCGGGCGCCTTTTTCTTTTTCGGGCGGCGGGTCAGCGGGTCGGTGGGTCGACATGCAAACGTGCGTCGCAGCGTGCCGACGCCAGCCGTCAGGTCGAAATGCAAGAACTGCCGCCGGCTCCCGCACGAAACACGTGCCCCCGGCCGATCCACCCGCAGCCGCAAACAAAAAGCCCGGCATGGGCCGGGCTTTTTCGTTCAACCGTCTCGTTGCGTGCGTTACGCGCGTCCGTCACGCAGTTCGCGCCGCAGGATCTTGCCGACGTTCGTCTTCGGCAGCTCCGTGCGGAACTCGACCAGCTTCGGCCGCTTGTACCCGGTGAGCCGCTCCTTGCAGTAGGCGAGGATGTCCTTGTCGGTCAGCGCCGGATCCTTTTTCACGATGAACAGCTTCACGGCTTCGCCGGAATGCTCGTCCGGCACGCCGACCGCCGCGACCTCGAACACGCCCGGATGCGACGCCACCACGTCCTCGACTTCGTTCGGATACACGTTGAAGCCAGACACGAGAATCATGTCCTTCTTGCGATCGACGATCTTCACGTAGCCGCGCGCATCCATCACGCCGACGTCGCCCGTCTTGAAGAAGCCGTCCGCGAACATGACCTTCGCGGTCTCGTCCGGCCGGTTCCAGTAGCCGGCCATCACCTGCGGCCCGCGGATGCAGATCTCGCCGGGCTCGCCGAGCGCGACGTCGTTGCCTGCATCGTCGCGGATCGCGACTTCGGTCGACGGCAGCGGCAGGCCGATCGTCCCGCTGTATTCGGTCGCCGTCACGGGGTTGCAGGTTGCCACCGGCGACGTTTCGGACAGCCCGTATCCTTCGATGATCGCGGTCCCGGTCTTTTCATACCAGCGCCTCGCGACGCCCTCCTGGATCGCCATGCCGCCGCCGTTGGCGATCACGAGCTTCGACAGGTCGAGCTGACCGAATTCCGGATGGTTCAGCAGCGCGTTGTACAGCGTGTTGACCGCAGGAATCGTCGAGATCCGGTAACCCTTCAACTCCTTGATCATGCCGGCGATGTCGCGCGGATTCGGGATCAGGATGCCCATGCCGCCCGTGCGCATCGTCAGGAAACCGCAGACGGTCAGCGCGAACACGTGATACAGCGGCAGCGCGACAACCGTCACGAACTGTTCCACCTCCGGATACTTCTCGTGAGCCGGGTGGTGCCACGCGCCGGCCTGCAGCACGTTCGACACGATGTTCCGGTGCAGCAGCGTCGCCCCCTTCGCGACGCCGGTCGTACCGCCCGTGTACTGCAGGAACGCGACGTCGTCGGGACCGATCTTCTGCGGCTTGAACGCCTGTCGCGCGCCCTCCGACAGCGCGGCCTTGAAGCGCGTGAACGACGGCAGCTGCCACGCGGGCACCATCTTCTTCACGTTGCGCACGACGTAATTGACGAGCCATCCCTTGATGCCCAGCAGGTCGCCCATCGATGCGACGACCACGTGCTTGACGGCCGTATTGGCGATGACGGCCTGCAGTGTCGACGCGAAATTCTCCAGGATGACGATCGCCTCCGCACCGCTGTCCTTCAGCTGATGCTCGAGCTCGCGCGGCGTATAGAGCGGGTTGACGTTGACGACGGTGTAGCCGGCGCGCAGCACCGCGGCGATCGTCACCGGGTACTGCAGCACGTTCGGCATCATGATCGCGACGCGCGCCCCGCGCGCCAGGCCGCGGGATTGCAGCCACGCGCCGAACTGGCGCGACAGCTTGTCCAGTTCGCCATACGTGATGCCCTTGCCCATGCAGACGAACGCAGTACGGTCGCGATACTGCCGGAAGCTCTCGTCGAGCAGGTCCGGGACGGACGGATAAGCAGAGGAGTCAATTTCGGCTGGAACGCCGGGTGGGTACGATTTCAGCCAAATTTTGTCCATGCCGCGCGTCTCCTCACAGATTTTCGAATGGTCGTGCTAAAACGCATCGTAACGGCTCCCCCGCCCCGAGACAACAGGGTTAGATGTCCACTTCGAACTTCCATATCAATTTCGTCTGATCATACGGCGATATTCGATCAAATGCGCTCAACTTCCACAAGACAATCGTAAAACGTCGCCGAATTGCCCAGATCGGTCAGTGCCTGGCTCGTCACTTCGTTCGCGTTCCTGCCGTCCGGCGACAACTTCTTCCACCAGATCGACAATCCGACGACCAGCCCGGCGCGCGCCCGATCGGTAATACGCGCAAGCGCCTGCATCGAGCCGCGATCGTTGAAGATACGGACGACGTCGCCCTCCGCGATGCCGCGCGCGCTGGCGTCGGACGGGTGCATGTCGAGGTGCGGCTCGCCTTCCGTCGAACGCAGGCTGTCGACGTTCACGAACGTGCTGTTCAGGAAGTGACGGGCCGGCGGCGAAATCATCGCCAGCGGATAGCGTGCGGCGAGTTCGGGCGCGGCTTCGACTGATTCGAACGGCGGCAGATAGTCGGGAACGGGGTCCATGCCCATCTGCTCGAGCCGCGGGCTGTAGAACTCGCACTTTCCCGATGGCGTGCGGAAACCGCCATTCGCGAACGGCGCCTCCGGCAGTTTGAGTTTCAGCCAGCCGGCCTGCTTCAGCGTGTCCCAGTCGCTGTCGAGCACCGGATCGTCCCAGCGAAGCGCCGCGCGCGCGACCGCTTCGTCGCTGTGATAGAGCGCGGGCTCGTCGAGTCCCATGCTGCGCGCGATCCCGCGAAAGATCTCCGTGTTCGGCCGCGCGTCTCCCACCGGCGGAATCACCGGCAGATTCGCCATCACATAGGTATGGCCGTACGACTTATGGATATCCAGATGTTCGAGCTGCGTGGTTGCCGGCAATACAATGTCGGCGAAATCGACCGTATCTGTCTTGAAGTGCTCGAGAACGACCGTGAACAGATCGTCGCGCGCGAAGCCCGCGGCGACCTTCGACGAATCGGGCGCGACCGCCACCGGATTCGAGTTGTACACGATCAGCGCTTCCACTTTCGGCCCGAACGTCGCATCGCCCGGATGCAGCAGCGCGTCGCCGATCGCGTTCATGTTGATGATGCGCGGCAACTTGTTCGGCCAACCCGGCATCAGGTCCGGACGTAGCAGCGCGGCCTGGTTGACCGGCGCGGACTCCGACGACGAGAGCAGCAAGCCGCCCGCCCGATCGCGCCACGCCCCCGTCAACGCCGGCAGGCTGGCAATCGCGCGCACGGCATTGCCACCGCCGCGAACGCGTTGCATGCCGTAGTTGAGGCGGATCGATGCCTTGCGGGTGGCGCCGTAGCGACGGGCAAGATCGACCAGCTCCGACGCGTCGATGCCGCAGATCTGCGCGACACGTTCCGGCGGATAGGTCAGGGCGCGCGCCTTCAGTTCGTCGAAGCCGAGCGTATGGTCGGCGATGTAGTCGTGATCGAGCAGGTTTTCGGTAATCAGCACATGCATCATGCCGAGCGCAAACGCGCCATCGGTACCGGGCTTCAGGGCGATGTGCTGATGGCACTTCTCCGCGGTCAGCGAACGATACGGGTCGATCGCGACAAGACGCGCACCACGGCGCTTCGCTTCCTGCGCGCGGGTCCAGAAGTGCAGACTCGATGCGATCGGATTCGCGCCCCATATCAGAATCAGTTCGCTTTCCTCGAAGTGCTCGAGGTGCATGCCGACACTGCCGCCATACGTGTATCGCAGCCCCGCGGCACCGGCCGCCGCGCAGATCGCACGCTCGAGCCGCGACGCACCGAGCTTGTGAAAGAAGCGCTGAGCAATGCCCTCGCCTTGTACGAGTCCCATCGTTCCCGCATAGCTGTACGGCACGATCGCTTCCGGCGCGCGCGCGGCGATCTCACCGAGGCGACGCCCGATCTCGTCGAACGCCTCGTCCCAACTGATCGGCACGAAGCGCCCTTCCCCTTTTTCGCCGATACGCCTGAGCGGGACAGTGAGGCGATCGGGATGATGAACGCGATCCGCGTATCGGCTGACTTTCGTACACAAGACGCCCTGTGTCGGCGGATGGTCGGGATCGCCCGTGACCTTGATTGCCTTGCCGTTCTCGACGGTCACGCGCATTGCACACGTGTCCGGACAATCATGCGGGCAAACGGCCCGGGCTACCTGGGTGACGGCGTTCATCGTTTTGAATGCTGAGATGGGGGTACGCAAATTTTACGTGGACCACGCCGAATAACGCGTTCATTTCACAGCGTTTTTGGACGATCTGATGGAAGACTGGGTGGAAGTGGCAGGTTTCGGCGGGCGGGAGGCCGTGGACGTAGCCTTGGCACCGTTGCGCCGCACGCTTTTTTGGCGCACCAATGCAAAAACCCCCGCCTTTCGGGCGGGGGTTTCTGGCTTAGGGAGCCTGACGATTACCTACTTTCACACGGGAATCCGCACTATCATCGGCGTAGAGTCGTTTCACGGTCCTGTTCGGGATGGGAAGGGGTGGGACCGACTCGCTATGGTCATCAGGCAAAGGGGGT
>NZ_JACCQB010000005.1:0-219390 GCF_015712265.1 Burkholderia sp. 9777_1386
GAAGAAATCTCCCGTCAAAGACCTGCTGCTCACCCGCTATGCGCCGATCGCCGACGGTATCGCCGCGCTGTTCTTCCCGTACGCGGAAGTCGTGATCCACGACCTGCACGACCAAACCGTGCTGTATCTCGCGAACAACCTGTCGAAGCGCGAGGTCGGCGACGATTCGGCGCTCGAGGAAATCGATCATTCGGCGCGCGAGCGCGTGATCGGGCCGTACGAGAAGCTGAACTGGGACGGCCGGCGCATGCGCTGCGTCAGCAACGTGCTGTTCGACGACGAAGGCCGGGCGGCCGGGATGATGTGCATCAACTTCAACATCGCGGTGTTCGACGAGGTACGCGCGACGCTCGACCTCTTCATCAAGGGCGCGGGCGTCGTCGCGCAGCCCGACGAGCTGTTCCGCGACGACTGGCAGGAGCGCATCAACACATTCCTGCACGGCTGGCTGCGCGAGCGCCAGGTCGGGCTGAACGGGCTCACGCGCGAACACCGGCGCGAGCTCGTCGAGGCGCTGTACGCGGAAGGCGCGTTCCGCGGCAAGAGCGCGGCGAACTACGTCGCGAACGTGCTCGGGATGGGGCGCGCGACGGTCTACAAGCACCTCAAGCATCTGAAGGAAACCCAAGGCGACGCCTGAACGCGACGCGGCGAGCGTAATGACGGCCGGCCCGGTCATCGGTACCGGGCTGGACTGCCGGTTTCGCGTCCATGCTTCGCGACAGGCGGGCGCGGCCCCTTCCGCACGGTCCCGCGGACGACGAAACGTCGAAACATAAAATGATATAGTCTTGGTTACACTTTTTGCCGTCCCGGACCGCCCATGACGACCGCTCCTGCCCCGACTGCCCGCCCGACCCTGACCGTCGAAATCTGGTCCGACCTGATCTGCCCGTGGTGCTGGATCGGCAAGCGCCGCTTCGACGAGGCGCTGGCCGCGTTCGCGCACGCCGACCGCGTCGACGTCGCGCTGCGCGCATACCGGCTGATGCCCGGCCAGCCCGTCGAGCCGGTCGAGGCGATGCTGGCGGGCAAGTACCGGATGTCGCCCGCGCAGGTCGACCAGATGCTGCGCCAGGTGACCGAGGCGGCGGCGAGCGTCGGGCTGCGCTACGACCTGCCCGGCACGCTCGTCGGCGACACGCTCGACGGCCACCGGCTCGTCAAGCTCGCGGAAGCCACGGGTCGCGCGCATGCGCTGACCGAGCGGCTGTATCGCGCGTATTTCTGCGAACACGGCTCGCTGTTCGATCATGCCGCGCTGACCGAATTCGCGGTCGAAGCCGGGCTCGAGCGCTCGGCCGTCGAAGCGGTGCTGCACAGCGACGCGCACCGCGACGAAGTCGAGGCCGACATCGCGCGTGCCGCGCAGATCGGCGGGCGCGGCGTGCCGCTGTTCGTGTTCGGCGGCCGCTACGCGGTGTCCGGCGCGCAGCCGGCCGACGCGTTCGCGCAGGCGCTCGACCAGGCGTGGCGCGACGGCATCGTCGCACTCGGCGGCAGCGACGCGGCCGCCTGCGGCCCCGACGGCTGCGAACTGCCCCGGTCGTAACGCGCCGCCCGCTGCACGCGCGCCGGGCCGGGCGCCACTACGCGACGCTCCTGCCACAAACCGGCAGGAAGCCCGCGCCGTCGACGTCTACAATGCATCCTTTCAAATAACTATCAGAAGGCTGCAGGCCCATGACCCACGGGATTCACGGCGAGAAGCGCTGGTACGCGCTGATCGTGCTCTGTCTCGGCGTGCTGATGATCGTGCTCGACAGCACGATCGTGAACGTTGCGCTGCCGTCGATCAGCACCGACCTCCACTTCACCGAAACGGCCCTCGTGTGGGTCGTCAACGCATACCTGCTGACGTTCGGCGGCTGCCTGCTGCTCGGCGGCCGGCTCGGCGACCTGTACGGCCAGCGACGCATGTTCCTCGCGGGCCTCGTCGTGTTCACGCTCGCGTCGCTCGCCTGCGGCCTCGCGCAATCGCAGGCGATGCTGATCGCCGCGCGCGCGGTGCAGGGGCTCGGCGGCGCGGTCGTGTCGGCCGTCTCGCTGTCGCTGATCATGAACCTCTTCACGGCACCCGGCGAACGCGCCCGCGCGATGGGCGTCTACGGCTTCGTGTGCGCGGGCGGCGGCAGCATCGGCGTGCTGCTCGGCGGGCTGCTGACGAGCTCGCTGTCGTGGCACTGGATCTTTCTCGTCAACCTGCCGATCGGCGTCGCGGTCTACGCGATGTGCGTCGCGCTGCTGCCGCGCACGCGTGCGCCGGCCGGCACGGCGCGGCTCGACGTCGCCGGCGCGATCACCGTGACCGCGTCGCTGATGCTGGCCGTCTACGGGATCGTCGGCGGCAACGAGGCCGGCTGGCTGTCGACGCAGACCGTCGCGCTGATCGGCGCGGCCGTCGTGCTGCTCGCGCTGTTCATCGCGATCGAGTCGCGCGCCGCGCATCCGTTGATGCCGCTCACGCTGTTCGCGGCGCGCAATGTCGCGCTCGCGAACACGATCGCCGTGCTGTGGGCGGCCGCGATGTTCGCGTGGTTCTTCCTGTCCGCGCTGTACATGCAGCGCGTGCTCGGCTACGGGCCGCTGCAGGTCGGCCTCGCGTTCCTGCCGGCGAACCTGATCATGGCCGCGTTCTCGCTCGGGCTGTCGGCCCGGATCGTGATGCGTTTCGGGATCCGCGGCCCGATCGCCGCCGGCCTGCTGATCGCGGCATGCGGACTCGCGCTGTTCTCGCGCGCGCCGGTCGACGGCGGTTTCGTGTGGCACGTGCTGCCCGGCATGACGCTGCTCGGCATCGGCGCGGGCGTCGCGTTCAATCCGATGCTGCTCGCCGCGATGAGCGACGTCGACCCGGCCGATTCCGGGCTCGCGTCGGGCATCGTCAACACCGCGTTCATGATGGGCGGCGCGCTCGGGCTCGCGGTCCTCGCGAGTCTCGCCGGCGCCCGCACCGACGCGCTCGCGGCGGCGCGGGCCGCGCCGCTCGACGCGCTGAACGGCGGCTACCACGCGGCCTTCGCATTCGGCGCGGCGTTCGCGGCCGTGGCCGCGCTGATCGGGTTCGCGCTGCGGATCCGGCCGCCACGCGCGGTCGAAGGCGCCGGCCCGGCGCTGCACTGACCGTCGGCAGCCGAACCGGGAGCCTGCATCGAATCAGGGCGCGCAGTGTCGCGCCCTTTTTTGCGCGCAGCGGAGGCGCGCGGTTCGTCATACCTGTCAGGCTGACGACGATCCTCGCCCCCGGCTCAAACGCCCGTTTCACATCCCGCCGGCCGCCGCCCGCGCGAGCCTTCCCGGCCGATTTTTAACGCGGTCGTACATTGACGCGCCACTTTTGCGACAATGGCGGACTTTGATGCGCGCCGCCGCGGCCGCGCGCCGTCGCCGAACGCCGCATAACCGCCTGCTTCCGATGTCGCTTCCCCATATCGATCTGCTGTACTCCCTGTCCGGCCTGTTCGTCGGCATTCTCGTCGGCCTGACGGGCGTCGGCGGCGGTTCGTTGATGACGCCGATTCTCGTGCTGCTGTTCGGCGTCCACCCCGCGACGGCGGTCGGCACCGACCTGCTGTACGCGGCCGCGACCAAGGCCACCGGCACGCTGGTCCACGGCCTGAAAGGCTCGATCGACTGGCGCATCACCGGCCGGCTCGCGGCGGGCAGCGTGCCGGCCGCGGCGCTCACGCTGTGGTGGCTGCACACGCACGGGATGAACACGCCGGGCACCGCGCGGATGATCCAGCTCGTGCTCGGAGTCGCGCTGCTGCTCACGTCGCTCGCGTTGATCTTCCGGCCGCAGCTCACGGCATTCGCCGCGCGCAACCCGCTCGCGCCGAACCCCGCACGCACGCTGTGGTCGACCGTGCTGACGGGCGCCGTGCTCGGCGTGCTCGTGTCGATGACGTCGGTCGGCGCCGGCGCGATCGGCGTGACCGTGCTCCTGCTGCTGTATCCGCTGCTCGCGACGACCCGCATCGTCGGTTCCGACATCGCGCATGCGGTGCCGCTCACGCTGGTCGCGGGCATGGGCCACTGGCTGCTCGGCTCGGTCGACTGGTCGATGCTGCTGTCGCTGCTGCTCGGTTCGCTGCCCGGCATCGTGCTCGGCAGCCTGCTGTCGGCGCGCGCGCCCGAGCGGCTGCTTCGCAACCTGCTCGCCGCGACGCTCGTCGCGGTCGGCGTGCGGCTCGTGCTGGCGTAACGGCGCGTCGCTCCGCCCAGCCTCACGGTTACGCCGCTCCCGGCCGGCGCGTCCGACACACCGAGCGATCATCCGCTATCCAAGCAAAACAGCCCGACCGGCCTGCGCCGATCGGGCTGTCGTCCATCCGGGGCGGCCTCCGCCGCCCGCCGCGCTTACTGCCCCTGCTGCTGCAGTTTCTGCTGCTTCAACTGCTGCGTGCGCGCCTGCAGCTTCAGCACGCGCTGCAGCGCGGTGCGGTTCGCGAGGATGCCGTCGTAGAAGCTGGCGAGATCGCCCTTCAGCGCGGTCCGCGACGCGTCGTTCAGGTAGATCATGTGGCCCGACGGGTAGTTCTTGATCGTCAGGTTCTGCGCCTTGAGCGTCGGATCGAGCGGCATCTGCGCGAGCGTCAGCTCCGTCTGGTGGAACGGCGTGACGGCGTCGAAATAGCCGTTCGCCGACAGCACCTTCAGGTCCGGGTTCACGCTCATCGTCGACGCCAGGTCGCCGGCCGTGTACAGCGTATTGCCACCGCCCTTGTTCGCGCCGGTCGGGTCGATATGGCTGAAGTCCCAGTTGTTGAAGACCTGGTCGTTCAGGTCCACGAACGACGACGTCGACGTGTACTTGAGGTCGGTGTTGATGTAGCTGTTCCACAGCACCGTATAAGCGCCGCCGACGTTCGTGATCGACGGATCGTTGCTGCCGGAGTTCGGCAGGATGTACGGCGCAATGCCCTTGCCCGTGAAGTTCGCGCGACCGTCGTACTGGCCGATCTGCGTGCCCGGCACGAGCGTCAGGAAGAACGTGTACGGCGGGTTGTCGTCCGACGACGGCACGTTGCCGAGCGCGGCCGGGTTGCCGAAGGTCTGGATCAGCGACGTCGGGTCCGTGCCGATGTAAGCGCCCATCTGCTGCGCGGTCGCGAGCTTCAGGTTCAGCCGCACGTTCACGAAGCCGCCGTCCTGCGGGTTCGGCTTCTGCGCGAGCGGCGCGAGCGTGTTGTCCGCGTAGTTGCGGGCCTGGACCATGTACGCGTCGAGATCGGTCGGCGTCGGGTTCAGCGTCGTCTTCTTCCAGTAGAACGCGTCGGCCGCGAGCGTCGGGAACGTGCCCGGCGCGGACAGCGCGTTCGCGTAGTCGAGGATCGACGACTGCAGCGTGATCCCGTTCAGGTCGATGCCGTCCTCGTGCAGCACCCACGACACGACCGCGCTGCGCGCGGTGCCGTACGACTCGCCGTACAGGAACTTCGGCGAATTCCAGCGCGAATACTTGGTCAGGTAGCGCTGGATGAAACGGTCGATCGAGCGCGCGTCCTGGTCGGTGCCCCAGAAGTCCTTGTTCTTCGCCGGGGCGATCGCCGTCGAGTAACCGGTGCCGACCGGGTTGATGAACACGAGGTCGGTGCGGTCGAGCAGGCTGTCCGGGTTGTCGAGCAGCTTGTACGGCGCGGGCGGCGTGAAGTTAGGGAACGACGACTGCAGGCGCTTCGGCCCGTACGAGCCGAGCAGCAGGTAGACCGACGACGAGCCGGGGCCGCCGTTGTAGAAGAACGTGACCGGGCGCGGCTTCGACGGGTCCGGATTGTCCTGCGTGTACGCGACGTAGAACATCTTCGCGTTCGGCGCCGACGTGATCGGATCGATCGTCGTCAGGTGGCCGGTGGTGGCCGTGTACTTGATCGTCTTGCCGCCGATCGCGACCTGCCGGTGCACGACCGCCGCGCCTTCCGTCGAGTCGGTGACCGCGTCGTTCGGCCCGGTGCCGTACACGTCGGTGTCGACGTACGGCTGGTCGGCCGCGGTGGCGGTCGTTGCGTCGGCGGTGGCCGACGTGCTGCCGCTGGACGTCGCGGCCGCGGTGGCGGCCGCCGCGCTCGGGCTCGGCCCGTCGTCGCCGCCGCATCCCGTGACGAGCAGCGCCGCGGCCGCCGCGGCGGCGAGCGGTACGCTCAAGGTCGTTCCGAATAGCGCGAAACCGTCTTTCAAGGACTTCCGTGTCGTCATTATTGCCTCTCGAACAGAACGATAAATACCGCCGGTCGCAAAGGATCATTTGCGCCGACGCTCCGCACCAGGAATGCATTCGTTATGCGACGCACTCCGAGTTTTTTACCGGATCGGCGCATACCGACCGGCACGATTTACCCCCACCCATGTTTTTGCAACCGCACAATGGAATCAATTCCATTGCAAACGACCATTCAACGGTTCGCGGCAATATGAATTCATTTCACGAATTCGCACGCGCACGAAATCGATGACAAAGAATCACCCCGTGAAGCCCGCCCACCGGGGCACCTTCACTTCGAACGGACGAACGATTCCCGTCGGCGAGACACCGATTAATCGCGAAACGGCGATCAATCGCGACTCGAGCAGATTGAATAAAACCGAAAGGATCGATTAACCAAACGGAAAGGAATATTCTCGTATCAGTAATTTATTAAATTAAGTGAAAATATCGGCGCATATTAGGTTCCGGATTTATCGCCGTAAAGTAATAATTTGTTACAGCGCTCGCCATTCAGATAGAAGGCGGTACGGGACCGATTCCAGGCGACGTCGATAAAAAAGCCGGACGGCTGTCCGGCTGGCGGGAGGGGGCGCGACGGCCCGGCCGTCAGAGCGGCACGTCGATCGTGCCGGCGCCGACGGAAATCGCGTTCGCGCCCGGCGCGGCCGAGATCGGCGGCAGGTTCGCGCTCGTCAGCGCGGGCGCGGCGCCCGGCGTGCCGCCGCGCGGCACCGTGCGGATCACCTGCGACGGCGGCAGCGGCGCGCCGTTCTTCAGGTGCTGCCACATCAGGTTCAACGCCTGCACGTTGTAGTAGTGAACCGGCACGAAGCGCGTGTCGAAGCCCGGCACCGACAGGAACGCGTCGAAGTGCTGGCCGTTGGTCACCTCGTAGAACACCAGCTGGCTGCGCCCGGCTTCGCTGATGCCGTTCTGCGCGACGTACGCGCGCGACGCGTGGTTCACCGGCACGAGCGCGTCGCTGCGGCCCTGCACGATGATCGCCGGCTTGCCGTGCAGGTTCGCGTTCACGCGCACTGTATCGACGTTCGCGGGCATCCCGAGCATCCCGTTGGTCCACAGCTGGCGCAGGCACAGCGCGCCCGCGAAGCTCGCATCGGGCGTCGCGAGCCGGTGGTCGACGCCGGCGCCGTTGTTGAACACGAGATTGATGCCGGCCGTCGGCGGCACGCCGTTGCCGGCGCCGAACACGGCCGGCATCGGCGACGCGGCGGGTGGCGCGACCGCGCCCGTCGCCGGGTTCGTCGTCGCGAAGCTGAAGTTGCACAGGTTGTCGGTGACGCGCGAGCGTGTGTACGCGTTCGCATAGGTGACCGCGATCGCGGGAATCGCCTGCGAATCCCACATCGACGCCTGCAGCAGGTCGGAATCGGCCAGATAGCCGGCCGCGTGGAGCTGCGCGAGCGCGTCGGCCGCCTGGCTCTGCGTGTCGGCGCCCGCCACCAGCCCGGCCGCGGCGAGCGTCGCGCAGCGCTGCGTGCGGATCGACTGCGTGGTCGCGGCCGGCAGCGCGCTCAGATACGGTGCGCCGGCGAGCGACGCCGACGCGGCCGCGCACGGTTCCAGCAGGTTCGCGAGCGTCGCGTAATCGGCCAGCGGCCGGCCGAACGACGGCACCGGCTGGCCACCCGCGCGGACCACCGCATTCGGCGCCATCCGCACGTTGATCTGCGGCTCGCCGACCACGACCGCGGTAATCCAGCCGCGGCTGTCCTGCTCAGCCGCCGCGAGCGACGCGCCGCCGCCGTTGCTGACCGACGCGGCGATCGTCGTGATGTCGCCCGCTCGATAACGCACGCCGTGATGCGTACCGTCGATCACCGGTCCGAACTGCTCGTTGAGCGCCCAGTACGCAAATTCGACCGACTGCAGCGTCGCGCGCCCCCAGTCCTGCTCGGGATTCTGTTGCGAATGCGCGTGCTTGAACGCGTAGCGGTTCGGGAAACGGCTGTTGAACGCGGCGAGATCGCCGCTCGTCACGTTCGCGGTAAACAGGCTCGCGGTGCCGGCCAGCACCGCGTTGGCGAGCGTGCCGTCGATCAGCGTGACGGTGTCGGAGCCGAGCTCGTGCGCGCCGTTGCCGCCGCCCTTGTCGTTGTAGGCCACCGCGCAGCCGCGCTTGAGCGCCCACTCGCCGGCCGCGGAAATCGCGCCGTACACGCCGCGCGAGCCGGACGACGTCGCGGTGACGATGCAGGGCTGCGCGGGATCGAAGCGGGCGGGTACCTGCACGAGCAGCGTCACGTTCTTCGTGCCGCTGCCATCATCGGCGTACGCGAGATATTCGGTGCCGGCGATCTTGCCTTCGCCGAGCGTATCATTGCCGTCGAGGTCGACGTTCGGCCCCCAGAAGCGGCCGTAGCCGCCGTTCGCGCTCATGTCGACGAGCGCGCGGTAGTTCGACCAGATCGCGAGGCGGCGCAATTCCGCGCTGGTCGGCCGCGCCGGGTTCGCGAAGCCGGGCGCGCTCGCCGCGGCAAGGCCCGTCTTGCCGAGGCCGGCCGTCAGCAGGTCGTCGCTCGCGCCGTCGTAGGCCGTCGTGCGCACGCTGCCGGCCACGAAGCCGGGCAACCGGTTGCGCTCGGCCGAATCGTCGCCGTTGCAGGCGCCGAGCATCGCGACCGCGGCCAGCGCCGCTCCCCACACCACCCGCCTGCCCCACCCGAGCTTCGTCATCGCCGCCCTCTCGATATCGTTATCGGTCCGCCGCCGCGTCGCGCGGCTTTCGGCCTCTGAAGCGCAAACGGGCCCCGGCATGCCGGGGCCCGCCTGGAACGGGCGTGCGCGGCGCTCGCGCGCCGCCGCCCGGCGTTACTGCTGCTGCACCGTCAGCTTGTTCGAGACCGACGTCACGCCCTTCACGCTCTTGGCCGCCTCTTCCGCCTTGTCGATCTGTGCCTGGTCGGGCACCGTGCCCTCCAGCGAGATCGCGCCGCCCTTCGAGCGCACGACGATGTTCGCCACGTCGATGCCGCCGGCCTTCGTAATGGCCTTGCGCACCGCGTAGCCGAGCTTGCGGTTCGCCTTCTTCGCGGTTTTCGCGGCGGCCTTCGGCGCGCTCGTCGCGGCCGCCGGCGCTTCCGTTGCCGCTGCGTCGCTCGACTGCGCATACACGCTGCCCGACAGACAGGCCGCCACGGCGGCGACGCCCAACGCTCTCAACACGATCGACTTCATGCTATCTCCTTATCACTCCGGAACGGCCGTGCACAGTACGGCCGGATACCCCCAAAAACAGCCGGCCCGCGCGCGAACGGGCGGGACAGCCGGTGTTTTCCACGGCGATACGAGAGAGGCGTCACGGGCCGGCGGCCGGCGCACGCGAAAGCGGGCCGGCCGGGCCGGACAGCCGCCGGCCGGACGCGCCCGGTCTCATCACGTGCCGGGTCGCGCGCGAATCGGGCGCGGCTGCGTCGCACAATGTAATCCAGCGCCCGCGGAAGCGCAAAGCTTTTGACGCGGCGGCGCCCGCCGCCGTCGCCGCGCAGCCGCGCGAGCCCGCCCGACTCGCGCATGCGCGGGGAAACCGGTTACCATCGCCGCGAGAATCCGCGTCGTCCCGCGACGACCGTCACCGATGCGTCACGCCAGCGTCATCCGCCGATCCCATGAAGCCTGCCCGCCCTCGCCCGCCGCGCCGCATCCTCGCCCGCTTCGTCGCCGTCTCGTGGCGCGACCTCGCGCTGTCGATCGGCCCGACCGTGCTGCTCGCCGGCGCGGCCGTCTGGCTCGCGGTCAAGCTGATCCAGCCGGCGCCGCCGTCCACGCTCGTGATCTCGTCCGGGCCGCCCGGCAGCACGTACTGGAACGCCGCGCAGAAATACAAGGCGATCCTCGCAAAAAACGGCGTCACGCTCGACGTTCAATCGTCCGAAGGTTCCGCGCAGAACCTCGCGCGGCTGTCGAACCCGAACGCGCCGGTCGACGTCGGTTTCGTGCAGAGCGGCATCGGCCCGAAGGAGCGCGACGAGCATCTCGTGTCGCTCGGCAGCATCGGTTACGTGCCGCTCGCGATCATGTACCGCGGCCCGGTCGTCGCGCGCCTGTCCGACTTCAAGGGCAAGCGGCTCGCGCTCGGCGCGGAAGGCAGCGGCGCGCGCGAACTGAGCCTCGCGCTGCTGAAGATGAACGGCATCGTGCCGGGCGGCCCGACCGAGCTGTTGCCGACCGCCGGCGAGGACGCCGCGACCGCGCTGCTCGACGGCAAGATCGACGCGGCCTTCCTGTCCGGCGACTCGACGCAGATCCCGGTGATGGCGAAGCTGTTCCGCGCGCCGGGCGTGCACGTGTATTCGTTCACGCAGGCCGAGGCCTATGCGCGGCGCTTTCCGTACCTGACGGCGATCACGCTGCCGATGGGCGTCTACGATCTCGGCCGCAACCTGCCGCCCGCCGACATCCACACGGTCGCGCCGACGATCGAACTCGTCGCGCGCGACTCGCTGCACCCCGCGCTGTCCGACCTGCTGATCGAGGCCGCGCGCGAAGTGCACGGCCACGCGACGATCCTGCAGCATGCCGGTGAATTCCCGTCGTCCGTCACGCGCGGCTTCCCGCTGTCGGACGACGCCGCGCGCTACTACAAGTCGGGCAAGACCTTCCTGTACCGGCGGCTGCCGTTCTGGGTCGCGAGCCTCGTCGACCGGCTGCTGGTGGTGGTCGTGCCGCTGATCGTCGTGCTGATCCCGGGGCTGCGGCTCGTGCCGTCGCTGTACGGCTGGCGCGTGCGCTCGCGCATCTACCGGTGGTACGGCGCGCTGATCGCGCTCGAGCGCAGCGCGCTCGGCGAACATACGGCGGAGGAGCGCGTCCAGCTGCTCGACGAGCTCGACGACATCGAGGAAGCCGTGAACCGGATGAAGATGCCGCTCGCGTACGCCGGACAGTTCTACGTGCTGCGCGAGCACATCGGCTTCGTTCGCGAACGGCTCACCGCGCACGACCACGACGCGCCGGCGGGCCCGCCCGGCGCCGGCAGCGCGCCGCAGGGGCGCGCCGACCCCGCGCCGCCGGCCGGCGACGCCCCCCGGGCGACTCCCGGTTCCGCGTGAGCGGACGATCCGCGATCATTGCTGCATGCGCGTGCCGCCGCGTAACATGGAGGCCGCCGCCAGGCGCCGCACGCCCCACCTTCTGGAGAACGACATGACAACCGGCCTCGATACCGCCCAACCCGCCTGGTTCTTCGACTTCGTGTCGCCGTTCTCGTATCTGCTGCTCGAGCAGCACGACAAATGGCCGGACGTGCCGTTCGACCCGGTGGCCGTGTCGCTGCCCGACCTGCAGCGCCACTGGGGCCAGCGCTCGAGCGCCGACGTGCCGGCCAAGCGCGTGTTCACGTACCGCCACGCGCTGTTCCGCGCGGAACAGCTCGGCATCCGCTTCAAGATGCCGCCCGCGCACCCGTTCGATTCCGACAAGGTGCTGCGCCTCGCGATCGCGCTGCGCGCCGATATCGTCACGGTGCTGGAAATGTTCCGTTTCATCTGGCGCGAAGGCAACGATCCGTCGACGCCGGAAGGCTTCGCGGCGCTGTGCGAACGCGTCGGCGTCGGCCACGGCGACGAGCTGATCGAATTCGAGGAAACCGCTGCGCAGCTGTCGCGCAACACGGCCGACGCGATCGCGCTCGGCGTGTTCGGCGTACCGACGTTCTGGATGAACCAGCAATTGTTCTGGGGCGAGGACGCGCTGCCGATGGTGCTGTACTGCGCACGCACGCCGAACTGGCTCGAATCGCGCGAGGTCAAGCGGATCAGCACGCTGCCGAAGGGACGTGCGTGATGGCCGGTATCACGCACGGCAACGCGCGGCTGCGGTAAGGTTACGCGTCACCCGAATCACCCTCCACGAATGGACGACGACCGTACCGCCTCGCTCGACATCTGGCTCGTGCGCGTATTGCGCACGCTGCTGCTCGAGCGCAGTGTCACGCAGGCCGCGCTGCGGCTGAACCAGACCCAGCCCGCGATCAGCACCGCGCTGCGCAAGCTGCGCGAGACGCTGAACGACCCGATCCTCGTGCGCGGCAAGTCGGGCATGGTGCCGACCGAATACGGCGCATCGCTGCTCGAAGCCGCGTCGCGCGCGCTGCGCGAGGTCGACTTCATCGCGACGCCGCACGGCGACTTCGATCCGTCGTCCGCGCGGCGCACGTTCCGCGTCGCCGCGCCCGACTACCTGAACGATTTCTTCATGCCGACGCTGATCGAGCGTTTTCGCGACGCGGCGCCGCATGCCCATCTGGAAATCGATTCGCTGAATCCCGCGCTCGACCACGCGGGCGCGCTCGAATCGGGCGCGCTCGATCTCGTGATCGGCAACTGGCCGAAGCCCGACCCGCAGTTCGCACGCCAGGACCTGTTCTCCGACACGATCGTGTGCCTGATGCGCGACGCGCATCCGCTCGCCCGCGCACCGCTCACACGCGAAGCGTACGCGTCGGCCGCGCACGTCGCGCCGACGCCGTACACCGGCGACAAGCGCAACGCGATCGAGATCGGCCTGGCACGCGCGCGCCTCACGCGGCGCATCGTGACGACGCTGCCGTACTTCGGCATCGTGCCGCAGGTGCTGCTGCAGTCGGACCTGATCTTCACGACGACGCGCCGCTTCGCGACCCACTATGCGCAACTGCTGCCGCTCGTCGTCGCCACGCCGCCCGTGCCGTTCCCGCGCATCAAGAGCTACCTGCTCACGCACCCGCAACCCGATCGGCCGACCGACATCGCGTGGCTGTGCGCGCTGATGCAGAGCGTGTCCGACGAGCTGACGGTCGTCCGCACGCGCAAGCGCTGACGCCGCGGCCGGCGTGAAGCGCGGCTGTTCAGGCAGCGCGGCCGCTCAGGCCGTGCAGAAGGTTTCCTGCAGATGGGACCAGCGCACGACGCCCGCCGCATCACGCGTGAACACGGCGGTCGCGCGGCGCGCAGGCAGCTCGCCCGCTGCCGCGTGCTGCGCTTCGAGATAGGTGAGCACCGCATGCGCTGCGTCGGCCGCGAGCACGCGGATCTCCGACAGCGTGATGCGCAGCCCCGGCTTCGCGCCCGCCAGCTTCGCGAACAGCGCGCGCGTGCCGTCGTGGTCGACCACGCGGCCGTCGGTCAGGATCATCGTGAATTCACTGGAAAACGCCGCGAGCAGCGCGTCGAGCGCCGCCGGCGCGGTATCGACGCCGGACAGCCAGCGCTCGATGGCGACGAGGCTCGCGTCGAGCGCGTCGAGATAGACGGAGTGATCGGACATGGGCGCGTGCACGTTGAGATGAAGCGCGGCCCGCTGCCGCGCGTTGTCGTGCAGTGTAGGCAAAAACGCGCGGCCGTGCGCCGGCCGCGCGGGGTCGGCGTCTTATCGCATGCAACTCACATCGTCGCGTGCGCGCCCGGCCGCGACTGCCTTCGCAGCGGCCACCGGCATGCCCGAGCGGGCCTGCAGCAGCTCCGCGCAGACGGCCACCGCGATCGCGCCCGGCGCCTTGTCGACGATGCCCGCGACGCCGATCGGGCACACCATCTCCACGAGCCGCGCGGGATCGACGCCGCGCGCGGCGAGCCGGCGCTCGAACTTCACGCGCTTGGTGCGCGAGCCGATCATCCCGAAGTACGCATAGTCGCGCCGCCGCATGATCTGCGCGGCGAGCGAGAAGTCGAGCGCGTGGTTGTGCGTCATCACGAGGAAGTACGCGCCGGGCGGCGCCGCGTCGACGACGGCCTCCGGCGTGTCGGTCGGCTCCGGCTGCACGTTCGGCGGACATTCGTCCGGGAACAGCTCGTCGCGCGTGTCGACCCACTGCACGACGCACGGCAGCGCGCCGAGCAACGTGACGAGCGCGTGGCCGACGTGCCCCGCGCCGAACAGCACGACGTGCATCGGCGCCGGCGCGCCGGTCGCGCGGTTGCGCTGGCCGGTGCCTTGCGCGAACGGCGGGTTCGACGGCCGCGCGTTGCCGCACGCGCCGTCGCAGCCAGCGGCGGACGCGCGGGGCGCGGGATGCGGTGGACGAGCGGGCCCGTTCACGTCAGCCTGCCCGCGCGGCGCTCGCCGCCCGCACCGCGCCGATCGCGCGCAGGATCGACTCGCCGGTGGCCGGCGCGTCGAGCGGCGGGTTCACCCGGTAGTCGCCGACCGCGGCCACGGCGTCGCGCACCGCGAAGAACACCGAGAACGGCAGCAGCAGCGGCGGTTCGCCGACGGCCTTCGAACGGTGGATGCTGTCCTCGACGTTGCGGTTCTGGAACAGCCGCACGTTGAACTCGGGCGGCGTGTCGTTCACCGTCGGGATCTTGTACGTCGACGGCGCATGCGTCATCAGCTTGCCGCCCTGGTTCCACCACAGCTCCTCGGTCGTGAGCCAGCCCATCCCCTGGATGAACGCGCCTTCGACCTGGCCGATGTCGAGCGCCGGGTTCAGCGACGCGCCCACGTCGTGCAGCGCGTCGACGCGCAGCGTGCGCATCTCGCCCGTCAGCGTGTCGATCACCACTTCCGACACGGCCGCGCCGTACGAGTAGTAGTAGAACGGCCGGCCCTGCAGTTTCGACTGGTCCCAGTACAGCTTCGGCGTCGCATAGAAGCCGTCGGACCACAGCTGCACGCGCGCGAGGTACGCCTTCGCGATCACTTCGCCGAACGGCACGCCATGGCCGCCGACCCACACCACGTCGTTGCCGAACTTCACGTCGGCCGCATCGACCTTGCCGTCGCCGAACTGCTTCGCCGCGAACACCGCGAGCCGCTCGCGCAACTGGCGCGCCGCATCCTGCGCGGCCTTGCCGTTCAGGTCCGACCCGGTCGACGCGGCGGTCGCGGACGTGTTCGCGACCTTGCTGGTATCGGTCGCCGTCACGCGGATCCGGCCGAAGCGGATGCCGAGTTCATGCGCGACCACCTGCGCGACCTTCGTGTTGAGCCCCTGCCCCATCTCCGTGCCGCCGTGGTTCACGAGCACCGAGCCGTCGGTGTAGATGTGCACCAGCGCGCCGGCCTGGTTGAAGTGCGTGACGTTGAACGCGATGCCGAATTTCACCGGCGTGAGCGCGATGCCCTTCTTCAGCACCGTGTTGCGTGCGTTGAAGGCGCGCACGCCCGCGCGCCGCGCACGGTAGTCGCTCGCCGTCTCGAGTTCGCCGAGCAGCTCCTGCAGCACGTTGTCCTCGACCGTCTGCCCGTACGGCGTCACGTTGCGTTCGGTCTTGCCGTACAGGTTCGCGTAGCGCACGTCGAGCGGATCACGGCCGAGCGAGCGCGCGATGTCGTCGAGGATGTATTCGATCGCGAACGCGCCCTGCGGGCCGCCGAAGCCGCGGAACGCGGTGTTCGACTGCGTGTTGGTCCTGCCGCAGTAGCCGGCGATGTCGACGTCGCCGAGCCAGTACGCGTTGTCGAAGTGGCACACCGCGCGCGTCATCACCGGGCCGGACAGGTCGGCCGAGAAGCCGCAGCGCGACGTCATGTCGAGCGCGACGCCGTCGATGCGGCCGTCGTCGTCGTAGCCGACGTCGAAGCGGTAATGGAAGTCGTGCCGCTTGCCGGTGATCATCATGTCGTCGTCGCGGTCCGGGCGCAGCTTCACCGGGCACAGCAGCTTCCACGCGGCGAGCGCCGCGCAGCACGCGAACAGGCCGGACTGCGATTCCTTGCCGCCGAACCCGCCGCCCATCCGGCGGCATTCGACCAGCACGTTGTGCGACGCGACGCCGAGCACGTGCGCGACGAGGTGCTGCATCTCGCTCGGGTGCTGCGTCGAGCAATACACGTGCATGCCGTCGTCGTCCTTCGGCACCGCGTACGCGATCTGCCCTTCCAGATAGAACTGTTCCTGCCCGCCGAGCAGCATCTCGCCCGACTCGCGGTGCCGCGCGACCGCGAGCCGCGCGGCCGCATCGCCGCGTGCGAGCTTCAGCGGCGGGATCACGTAGGTTTCGGCCGCGCGCGCTTCCTGCGCGGTCAGGATCGCCGGCAGCTCCTCGTAGTCGACCTGCGCACGGCGCGCGGCGAGCCGCGCGATGTCGTGCGACGTCGCGACGACGATGAACATCGGCTGGCCGACGAACTGCACGACGCCCTTCGCGAGCACCGGATCGTCGTGGATGATCGGACCGCAATCGTTGACGCCCGGAATGTCGTCGGCCGTGAACACGGCGACCACGCCCGGCGTCGCGCGCACCGCGTCGAAGTTCATCGACACGATCTTCGCGTGCGGCTTCGCCGACAACCCGAGCGCCGCGTGCAGCGTGCCGGCGACGATCGGAATGTCGTCGGTGTAGGTGGCGCGCCCGCTCACGTGCAGGTGGGCGGATTCGTGGGCGCGCGACACGTGCACCTGCGCGGCGTCGGCTTGCGGGTCGAGGGTGCTCAGGAACGGTTCTGCTTGCTGGTTCATGTTCGGTGTTCTCCGTCTTCAGACGCGCGCCGATGCATCGGCAACGTCGGCGCCGGCTTCGGCGGCCACTTCACGCACGTTCAGGGCTTGCGGCGGCAGCGGGTCGTGCGGACGCGTCTCCAGCCAGAACCGGTACACCAGGTTCTTCGCGGTATCGAGCCGATACGCGCTCGTCGCGCGCATGTCCGACAGCGGCTGGTAGTCGCGCTCGAGCGCCTGCATCGCGGCCTGCGCGGTGGCTTCGTGCCACTGCGCGCCGTCGAGCACCGCCTCCGTGTGGGTCGCGCGCTTGGGCGTCGCGGCCATCCCGCCGAACGCGATGCGCGGCTCGCGGATCGTGTCGCCGTCCGCGATGAACGCGAATGCCGCGCACACGGCCGAGATGTCGGAGTCGAAGCGCTTCGACAGCTTGTAGGTGCGGAACTGCAGCTGTTCACGCGCGCCGATGCGGGTCGGCACCTTCAGGCCGACGACGAATTCGTGCGGCGCCATGTCCTTCTGCTGGTAGCCCGTGTAGAGCGCCTCGAGCGGCAGCTCGCGCACCGTGTCGCCGCCGCGCAGCACCACGCGCGCGCCGAGCGCGATCAGTCCCGGCATCGAATCGCCGATCGGCGAGCCGTTCGCGACGTTGCCGCCGAGCGTGCCCGCGTTGCGGATCGGCAGCGACGCGAAGCGCTTCCACATCTCGGTCAGTTCCGGATACGTGCCGGCCAGCGCCGCATAGGCGTTCTCGACCGTCACGCCCGCGCCGATCTCGATCCAGTCGTCGCCGTGCACGACCTGCTGCAGTTCGGCGATCTGGCCGACGTAGATCAGGTCGTCGAGGCGGCGCATCTGCTTGGTGACCCACAGGCCGATGTCGGTGCTGCCGGCGAGGATGCGCGCGTCGGGGCGCTCCGCCTTCAGCGCGGCCAGCGCGTCGAGCGTGCGCGGCGCCGCGAAGCGTGCGCCGTCGATCGTCGTGTAGTCGAACGTGTCGTCGCGCTTGAGCGATGCAAGCGTGCGGGCGAGCGCGGCCGTGTCGACCGGCGCCGACGGTGCCTGAGCACCTTCGCCGGCCGCGCCTTCGCCGGTCGCACCTTCGCCGGTTGCATCAAACATCCGCACCGCCGCATCGACGATCGGGCGATAGCCGGTGCAGCGACACAGGTTGCCGGTCAGCGCATCGGCGATCTCGGTGCGCGTCGGCACGTCCTTCGCCTTCGCGCACGCACTGCCGCAGCCTTCGTGGCCGTGCTTCTCGTACAGCGCCCACATCGACATCACGAAGCCGGGCGTGCAGAACCCGCATTGCGAACCGTGGCAATCGACCATCGCCTGCTGCACCGGATGCAGCGTGCCGTCCGGCTGGCGCAGGTCCTCGACCGTTAGGAGCGCCTTGCCGTCGAGCGTCGGCAGGAACTGGATGCACGCGTTGACGGCCTTGAACTCGACCGCGCCGGCATCGGTCAGCTCGCCGACGACGACCGTGCACGCGCCGCAGTCGCCTTCCGCGCAGCCTTCCTTGGTGCCGGTGCAATGCGCGTCCTCGCGCAGGTATTGCAGCACGGTGCGGGTCACGTCCGCGCCGCTGACTTCGCGGATCGCGTGACGATGGTAGAAGCGGATCGGCTCACTCATGTCTCGGCGTTTCTTCAAATGGGGGGGCAAGGCGGCCTGCGCGGAGCGCTCGACCGACGTTTTTCCGACAGTTTGCACGCTATCACCGTCAAATTCCGCAACCCATAGCCCATCACGCATGCGGCTCATATAACTGCCGCGATATGCGGGCCCGGCCGGCCGACACCCTTGCCCCACGGTGTGCTCGGGTCCGTCCCGGTCGCCCGCGGCCGTCCGCGATCATCCGGAACGGGGCTCGATTAACTAAATGGTACCTGCGGGAAAACCGGTTCCATGGGAAAATCCCGATTCCCTTTTCCGCCGTTTTCCGTTCGTTCCGTCATTCGTTCCGACCCCATGTCCTCCGATTCCGCCACACCGCCGCGCAGCGGGTTCGCGGTCACGCTGCAAATCGTGTCCGTCGTCTGCTTCACGTTCATCTGCTACCTGACCATCGGCCTGCCGCTCGCGGTGCTGCCGGGCTTCGTCCACGACGACCTCGGCTTTTCGGCGATCGTCGCGGGCGGCGCGATCAGCGTCCAGTACTTCGCGACGCTCGCCTCGCGGCCGCTCGCCGGGCGCCTCGCCGATACGCTCGGGCCGAAGCAGACCGTGCTGCGCGGGCTGGTCGGCTGCGGCGTGTCGGGCGTGCTGCTGCTCGTCGCGCTGCTGCTCGCGCACTGGCCGGTCGCGAGCCTCGTGCTGCTGGTCGCGAGCCGGCTCGTGCTCGGCGTCGGCGAAAGCCTGTGCGGCACCGGCGCGATCCTGTGGGGCATCGGCCGGGTCGGCGTCGCGCACAACGCGAAGGTGATCTCGTGGAACGGCATCGCGACCTACGGCGCGCTCGCGCTCGGCGCGCCGGTCGGCGTCGCGATCGCGCATACGCTGAATCCGGCGCTGATCGGCGTGATCGTGATCGCGCTGGCCGCGCTCGGCTTCTACCTCGCCCGCCTGATCGCGCCGGTGCCGCTGGTGCACGGCGAACGGATGTCGTACGCGAGCGTGTTCACGCGCGTGCTGCCTCACGGCCTCGGTCTCGCGCTCGGTTCGGCCGGCTTCGGCTCGATCGCGACCTTCGTCACGCTGTACTACGCGGCGCGCCACTGGCCGAACGCCGCGCTGTCGCTGACGGTATTCGGCACGCTGTTCATCGGCGCGCGCCTGCTGTTCGCGAACACGATCAAGACCTATGGCGGCTTCCGCGTCGCGATCGTGTCGTTCGCGTTCGAATGCTCGGGCCTCGTGCTGCTGTGGCTCGCGCCGGTGCCGCACGTCGCGCTCGTCGGCGCGGCGCTCACGGGCTTCGGCTTCGCGCTGATTTTCCCGGCGCTCGGCGTCGAGGCCGTCGCGCTCGTGCCGCCCGCGAGCCGCGGCGCGGCGCTGTCCGCGTACTCGGTGTTCCTCGACCTGTCGCTCGGCATCACCGGCCCGCTGGCCGGCTATGTCGCGGGTGCGTTCGGCTATCCGCAGGTGTTCCTGTTCGCGGCGGTGGCCGCCGCGGCGGGCGTCGCGCTATCGATGGTGCTGTATCAGCGGCAAGCGCGCGTGGCGGGGAGCGGCGCGACGGCCTGATCCCGCCGGCACCGTGCCCGGCAGCCCGGCGGCCGGTCGCGAACGTCGCACCGCCGCCGGGCCAAAAGAAAACGCCCGCGCGATGCGGGCGTTTCGTCATCCGTCGACCGGGTACGGCGACCGCGCGGCCCGATCAGGCCGTGCGCAGAAACAGCCGGCGCGTGAGGTCGAACGCGACGAGATTGCCGGCCACCACGAGCAGCAGCCCGATCACCGCCAGCGGCGACCACTGGTAGCCCTCGAACACCGTCGATACGGCCAGCGCGACGATCGGGAACAGCACCGTGCAGTACGCGGCGCGCTCCGGCCCGATCCGGCCGACGAGGGTCAGGTACGCGGTGAAGCCGATCACCGAGCCCGGCACGGCCAGGTACACGAGCGCGCCGAGATAGCGCGGGCTCATGTCCGGCGTGAACGGCATCCCGGCCAGCGCGCTGCCGCCGGTCAGGATCGCCGCGCCGATCAGCATCGCCCAGCCGTTGGTCGCGAGCGGGTGCAGCCCCATCGACTGCATCCGGCTCGACAGCAGGTTGCCCGCCGAGAAGCACATCGTGCCGGCGAACGCGATCGCGAGCCCCGTCCAGGTCGCGTGGTCGTCGAGATGGCCGGCCATCTGCTGCCAGAACAGGCACGCGATGCCGGTCAGGCCGAGCAGCGCGCCGGCGATCGCCGACGGCCGCAGCGGGCGGCCCATGAACAGCCGCCCGTTGATCGAGTTCAGCAGCGGCGCGGTCGAGAAGATCACCGCGACGAGCCCGCTCGGCACGACCTGCTCCGCGTAGTAGAAACACAGGAAGTTCAGGCAGAACAGCGCGAAGCCCTGCGCGACGAGAAAGCGCCACGCTTCGCGCGGCGGGCGCGCCGGCCGGCGCATCACGCGCAGCAGCGCGAACAGCACGGCGGCCGCGAGCCAGAAGCGCCACGCGATCGATACGGGCGGCGGCACCGAGCCGAGTTGCCACTTGATCGCGATCCAGGTGGTGCCCCAGATCAGCACGGTGACGAAATAAAGCGACAGGTTCATGGCGGCAATCCGGAAAATCGGGTGAATCGGGATCCCGACTATGCCGCCGCACGGCGCGTGCCGATTGTCCGGAATTGCGGTCTTTTTCGGCGCGCCGCACGCGCCGCCGCGCGCCCGCTTATACTCGGCGCATCATGAGTTTCTCCCTCTGCGCCCCGCCCATCGACCGCGCCGCCGCCTTGGCCGGCGGCGATCTGCCGTTCGGCCTGCAATCGGTCTGCCGCACGCTCGCCGACGCCAACGCGACGCTCGAGCGCTTCGCGTGGCTCGGCGACCATCTCGCGATCGCCGAATGGACGCGGATCACCGACGAAAGCGAGACGGTCTACGAGCAGCCCGGCCACCACACGCTGTCGTGCTATCTCGACGGCGGCTACCGGACCGAGCGCCAGCGCGTGCCGCGCTACGGCGCGCCGAGCCTGCTGTGCGCGCTGCCGGGCGACCATGAATCGCGCTGGTGGGTGCGCGGCGAAATGCATTTCGTCCACCTGTATTTCCTGCCCGAGCACTTCACGCAGCGCGCGATCCGCGAGCTCGATCGCGAGCCACGCGAGCTGAAGCTCGCCGATCGCACCTACTTCGAGGATGCCCGGGTCGCCGCGCTGCTGCGCTCGCTCGCGCTGGAGGGCTGGGACGATGCCGACGAGCGGCTCCGCGTGAACGAGACCGCGCACGACGTGCTGAGCCTGCTGTTGCGCGGGCAGAGCACGACGCGCACCGATACGTCGTTCCGCGGCGGGCTCGCGCCGGCCGTGCGCCGCCGCGTGCGCGACTACATCGACACGTATCTCACGCAGCCGCTGACGCTCGGCGAACTCGCCGAGGTCGCCGCGCTGTCCGAATACCATTTCTCGCGGATGTTCCGGCTGTCGTTCGGCCGCGCGCCGCACGCGTGGGTGGCCGAGCAACGGCTCGCCCGCGCCCGCGAGCTGCTGCGCACGACGGCGCTGCCGCTCGCGCAGATCGCGGCCGCCTGCGGCTACGCGAACGCCGGCCACTTCAGCCATCGCTTTCGCGACGCGCACGGCACGACGCCGAATACGTACCGGCGCGCGATGCAGGGCCGCTGAGCGCGGCCCGCTTCCTCGTTTCGTCGCGGCGTCGCGCTTACGCGCCGCGCCGCGACAGTTCCTGCTCGAGCGCCGCGACGCCGGCCGGCAGGTCGACCGGCACCTTCAGGTCGACCATCGTGCGGCCGAACGCATGCAGCGTGCGGAACAGGTTGTGTTCGCGGCACTGCTCGCCCATCTGGCCGATCCGCACGATCGGCAACCCGAACGAACCCGAGATCTCGACCTGGTACTGCTTCGAGATATGGCCGCAGACCATCCCGGGCGTGAGCCCTTCCGGCGTCTCGATCCCGACCACCGAATTGAGCCGGCAGTCCTTCGGCGCATAGAGCTTGAGCCCCATCGATTCGACGCCCGCCTGGAGCGCCAGCGAGCAGCGCAGATGGCGCGCGAAGCGGCTCTCGAGCGTCTCCGCGCAGACGAGCCGCAGCGCCTCGTGCAGCGCGAGCACGCCCGACACGGGCGCCGTGTAGTGATAGCCGGCGTTGTGCCAGAAGTTCTCCGCGAGCGCCATGTCGAGGCACCAGTGCGCATTCGGCTCGGGGCGATTCTTCATGCGCTCCCACGCGGCGTCGGAGAACGCGATCAGCGACACGCCCGGGATCGACGACAGCCCCTTCTGGCCGCCGGTGATCACCGCGTCGATGCCCCATGCGTCCATCTCGAGCGGCATCGTCGACAGCGTGCACACCGCGTCGACGACGACCAGGGCGCCGGCCGCCTTCGCGAGCGCCGCGATGTCGCGCAGGTCGCGGTTCCACACGGTGTTCGACGTCTCGCCCTGCACGATCGTGACGATCTCGGGCCGCTCGCGCGCGATCGCGTCGGCGATCTCGTCGAGGCTCGCGACCGCGCGATCGGCCACTTCGAGCGTCGCGACGTCGGCGCCGACGCGCGTGGCCATCTCGGCCATCCGCGCGCTGAAGAAGCCGTTGCGGATCGACAGCACGCGCGTACCGCGCCATGCGAGGTTCGAGATCGCCATTTCCATCGCGGCCGAACCGGGGCCCGCGACACCGAGCACCCACTTCGTGCGGGTCTGGAACACGTAACGCGCCATCTCCTTCACCTGCTCGATGATCTTCGCCATCGTCGCGCCGAGGTGGTTGATCACGATCGTGTTCGCCTTGGCCACCGCGGCCGGGATCGGGACCGGGCCGGCCCCCATCATCAGCAGCGGTTCTTCGGGCAGGATCGCGTCGAGCGGCACGACGACGGGACAGGGAATCGGCGAGTAATCGATGGACATGGCTGGAAAAAGATGAGGAAAGGAAGTGCCCGGACGCGCCGCGGCACTGCGCCCGCAGCACCGCGCCCGTGGCACGGCGCAGCGAACTGATCGATCATTCCGCGTTCCGCCGCCTCGCGCAAGAGGCACGCACGTGCGGACAGCGCGACGCTGGCCCGGTCGCCGGACCGGGCCAGCCGGCCGCGCACCGCGCGCGCGATGGCCTTCCGGATTGAAAAAACGATTGGCTGCCGGGTGCGAAACGGTTCCATTCGGGTTCCGGACGCGCGATTTTCTCGGCCAATATCGAAACGATTCTTCGAAACCGGTGGTTCAGCGCCTTTCGTGGACCGAACGAAATACACCGACCACCTGATACAAATCGCGGAGCGAATTCGATACACAAAATCCGAACGTGGAAAAAACATCCACCATTGCGGTATGTATTGGGGAACGACTCCCGAATTCGCCGTGCCCCGGCGCGCCGCAATTTACCCCAACCCATTGATTGGAATATGGAATCCTCGAAACAGCGACGCATATTCGAATACCGCGACGGTTTTCCAGCGCACGTCCTTGCTGCATTGCAACCTTAAACCAGTACCCGCGATTTCGATTTTACGCAAGCCGCCCGTTTTCTCAGGTTGACGGATATCGGTTCCGCATTTAACAATTGTCTGCGGAATCGAAAATCTCATTTTCGATACGAGAGCGAACTGGGGCCGCGCGATGCGTTTTCGACGTTGCGTGGCAAAAAATCACAACCAAAATCAATCAACCGGGCCAGAAATACGCAAGCCATGAACCAGATTCAGACCATGCGTGTATTCGTCTGCGTCGCCGAGCAGCAAAGCTTCCGGCGCGCGGCGCACCATCTCGGCGTGTCCAATGCGCTCGTCACGCGTTCGATCGCGATGCTCGAGGGCCACCTGAACACACGGCTGATCCATCGCACCACGCGCAACCTGTCGCTCACCGAGGCCGGCGTGCGCTACCTCGATGGTTGCCGCGCGCTGCTCGAGGAATTCGACCACCTCGAATCGTCCGTCGCGCATGCCGTGCGCGAGCCGGCCGGCACGCTGCGCGTCGTCGCGTCGGGGCTGCTGTCGCCGCTGGCGCTGACGCCGCTCGTCAGCAGCTTCCGGCACCGCTACCCGGAGCTGCGCGTGCAGTTGACCGTCGCCGAAGGGCCGCTCGACGTGCTCGATTCGGGCTACGACGTCGGCATCGTCACCGGCACCCGGCTCGACGGCAACCCGTCGCTGATCGGCCATGCCCTCGCGCCGAACCCGTTCGTCGCGTGCGCGGCGCCGGCCTATCTCGACCGCCGCGGCGAGCCGCGTGTGCCCGACGACCTCCCGGGCCACGACTGGGTCACGCTCGCGCCGCACCAGCACGCGCCGACGTGGCAACTGGTCGGCCACGACGGCGTCGCCCATTCGGTCACGGTGCGCCCCGCCTGCACGGTCAACCAGCTCGCGCTCGTCCAGGCGGCGGCCGTGGCCGGCGCCGGCATCGCGATCCTGCCCGAGCCGTGCGTGGCCGATGCCCTCAACCACGGCACGCTCGTGCGGCTGATGGCCGGCTACCGGATCGACGATCCCGACGCGCAGTTGTCGCTCGTCTATCCGAACCGCCAGTACGTGCCGGCCCGCACGCGCAGCTTCGTCGAGCACGCGCTCGAGCACTTCAGCGCGCCGTCCGCCCGCGACCACACCGACTACGGCTTCCTGCGGCCGGTGCGCGGCCCCGAACGTTCCGACATCGTCACGGGCCTGCAGTAAACTGCGCGCGTCAGCCATCGGAGGTGCAGCGTGCGCGTGATCCTGTTCAGCAGCCGGCAGTACGACGACGATTCGTTCACCGCCGCCAACCGGCCGTTCGGCTATCGGCTGCACTTCCAGCCGTCGCACCTCGACGCGGAAACCGCGATCCTCGCGCACGGCTATGACGTCGTCTGCCCGTTCGTCAACGACACCGTCGACGCGGCCGTGCTCGAACGGCTCGCCGACGGCGGCACGCGGCTGATCGCGCTGCGCTCGGCGGGCTTCAACCATGTCGACCTCGCCGCCGCCGAACGGCTCGGCATCGCGGTCGTGCGGGTGCCCGCGTATTCGCCGCACGCGGTCGCCGAGCACGCGGTCGCACTGATCCTCGCGCTCAACCGCCGCCTGCCGCGCGCCGTCGCCCGCACCCGCGAAGGCGACTTCTCGCTGAACGGCCTGCTCGGCTTCGACCTGCACGGCAAGACCGTCGGCGTGATCGGCACCGGCATCATCGGCAGCGTGTTCGCGAAGATCATGATGGGCTTCGGGATGCACGTGCTCGCGCACTCGGTGCGGCCGTACAACGACGAGCTGATCGCGTTCGGCGCGCGCTACGTCGAGCTCGACGAACTGCTGCATCGTGCCGACATCGTCAGCCTGCATTGCCCGCTGCTGCCGTCGACACACCACCTGATCAACGAGCGGACGCTCGCGCGAATGAAGCACGGCGCGATGCTGATCAACACCGGGCGCGGCGGCCTCGTCGATGCGCAGGCGCTGGTCGACGCGCTCAAGAGCGGCCAGCTCGGCCATCTCGGGCTCGACGTGTACGAGGAGGAAAGCGGGCTGTTCTTCGAGGATCATTCCGACCTGCCGCTGCAGGACGACGTGCTCGCGCGCCTGCTGACGTTCCCGAACGTGATCGTCACGTCGCACCAGGCGTTCTTCACGCGCGAGGCGCTGGCCGAGATCGCGCACACGACGCTGCTGAACATCGAGGCGTGGCATGCGGGCGCGCCGCAGAACGTCGTGACGGCAAATCGCTGAGAAACGGCCAATTCGACGGCCCGCAGCGCATCCGCAATCGTTTGCTTGCGCCCCATGCCGCGCACCACCCCTTTCTTTGTCAACAATTCCGCGCATTGTTTCGAATGAAGTAACGTTTCGCGCGCGCCGTCTGCTATCGTTGCGCCGACGTCATCCCTGCCTTCGCCGCTCATGCGTTTCGACGATTCCGACATCGCCGCCGTCTACCGCGCCATCTTCGAACGGCGCGACATGCGCCACTTCACCCCGGCGCCCGTCGATCCGGCCGTGCTCGCGCGCCTGCTGCGCGCGGCGCACCACGCGCCGAGCGTCGGCTTCATGCAGCCGTGGCGCTTCATCCGCATCACCGATCCCGCCTTGCGCACCGCGATTCACGCGCTGGTCGAGGCCGAGCGCCGCGCGACGGCCGACGCGCTCGGCGAGCGCCAGGACGAATTCATGCGACTGAAGGTCGAGGGCGTGCGCGAATGCGGCGAGCTGCTGGTCGTCGCGCTCGCCGACGGCCGCGAACGCCACGTGTTCGGCCGCCGCACGCTGCCGGAGATGGATCTGGCCTCCGCCGCGTGCGCGATCCAGAACATGTGGCTCGCCGCGCGCGCGGAAGGGCTCGGCATGGGCTGGGTGTCGTTGTTCGACGTCGATGCGGTGCGCACGCTGCTGCGGATGCCCGACGGCGCGAAGCCGATCGCCGTGCTGTGCGTCGGGCACGTCGACGCGTTCTATGCGAAGCCGATGCTCGAGGAAGAACGCTGGGCCGCGCGGATGCCGATCGAAGCGTGCCTGTTCGAGAACGGCTGGGACGCTCCGGCGGCCATCGATGGGGCCGATTCGGCTGCGTCGCCCGCAGGCCCGGACAGCGAAACGAAGCACACCCCGGACGCGATGCCCGACCGGTCGTCCGGACGCATCGCGTGATCCACGGCCGGCGGTCGCCATCATCCCGGCCCTGACACCGCCCAAATCCCACACTGTGAGCATCCCGGTCGCCGCCTCGTCGCACGCCGGCAACAAGCGCTCTGGCCCCAAGCATAGGGGTTTTCACTGAAGTAGAATCGCGGCTGACCTTCGCCTCACCCCCGCCCGTCCCGCGCATCCTGCGCCTGGCTCGAGCGGCATCTTTTCCCGAGCCTACCGCGATGCCCCTGCCTCTTTTCGCCCTTGCCGTCGCCGCATTTGGAATCGGTACCACCGAATTCGTGATCATGGGCCTGCTGCCCAATGTCGCGCGCGACCTCGGCGTGTCGATCCCGGCCGCCGGGATGCTCGTGTCGGGCTACGCGCTCGGCGTGACGATCGGCGCGCCGATCCTCGCGATCGTCACCGCGAAGATGCCGCGCAAGCGTGCGCTGATGGCCCTGATCGGGCTGTTCATCGCCGGCAACCTGTTCTGCGCGATCGCGCCCGGCTATGCGGTGCTGATGGCCGCGCGCGTCGTCACCGCGTTCTGCCACGGTGCGTTCTTCGGCATCGGCTCGGTGGTGGCCAGCAACCTCGTCGCGCCGAACCGCCGCGCGCAGGCGATCGCGCTGATGTTCACCGGGCTCACGCTCGCGAACGTGCTCGGCGTACCGCTCGGCACTGCGCTCGGCCAGGCGTTCGGCTGGCGCGCGACGTTCTGGGCCGTCACCGGCATCGGCATCGCCGCGGCCGCCGCGCTCGCGGTGTGCCTGCCGAAAAACCTCGCGATGCCCGACACCAGCATCACGCGCGAATTCAGCGTGCTGAAGCACCCGCAGGTGCTGATGGTGCTCGGCATCAGCGTGCTCGCGTCCGCGAGCCTGTTCAGCGTGTTCACGTACATCACGCCGATCCTCGAGGACGTGACGGGCTTCTCGCCGCGTCAGGTCACCTACGTGCTGCTGCTGTTCGGCCTCGGCCTGACGGTCGGCGGCACGCTGGGCGGCAAGCTCGCCGACTGGCGGCGGATGCCGTCGCTGATCGCGACGCTCGCGCTGATCGGCATCGTCCTCGCGCTGTTCGCGGGCACGATGCATCTGCCGTTCGCCGCGCTCGCGACGATCTTCGTGTGGGGCATCCTCGCGTTCGCGATCGTGCCGCCGCTGCAGATCATGATCGTCGACCGCGCGAGCGACGCGCCGAACCTCGCGTCGACGCTGAACCAGGGCGCGTTCAACCTCGGCAACGCGACCGGCGCATGGCTCGGCGGGATGGCGATCGGCTCGGGCGTGTCGCTCGTGAGCCTGCCGTGGGTCGGCGTCGCGATGGCGGTCGCCGCGCTCGCGCTCACGCTGTGGTCGGCGTCGCTCGAACGCCGCCCGGTGGCCGTGCCGACCGAATACGTGTGACGCGGCCCTGCCGCGATCGTTGCGTACGCAACTCCATTCGAACGTGACGGCCTTCATGGACCTTTCAACGGTCGCGGTGTAGCATCGCGGCCGATGAAAGCCATTCTCAATCGCGATTTCCTCGCGCTGATCCTGAGCGTCGCGGTCGTCGGCCTCGGGACCGGCGCCACGCTGCCGCTGACCGCACTCGCGCTCACCGAAGCCGGACACGGCACCAACGTCGTCGGCATGCTGACGGCCGCGCAGGCCCTCGGCGGCCTCGCGATCGTCCCGTTCGTCACCGCGCTCGCGCGGCACATCGGCGCGCGCCGCGCGATCGTCGTGTCGGTCGTGCTGCTCGCGGCCGCCACCGCGCTGATGCAGTTCACGTCGAACCTGATCCTGTGGGGCGTGCTGCGCGTGCTGTGCGGCGCCGCGCTGATGCTGCTGTTCACGATCGGCGAAGCGTGGGTCAACCAGCTCGCCGACGATGCGACGCGCGGGCGCGTCGTCGCGATCTACGCGACCAATTTCACGCTGTTCCAGATGGCCGGCCCGGTGCTCGTCAGCCAGATCGCCGGCGCGACGCACATCCGCTTCGCGCTGTGCGGCGCGCTGTTCCTGCTCGCGCTGCCGACGCTCGCGACGATCCGCCGTGCGCCGCTCGCCGGCGACGACGCGCATCACGAAGCACCCGGCCGCTGGCTCGACGTGCTGCCGCGCATGCCCGCGCTGATCATCGGCACCGGCTTCTTCGCGCTGTTCGATACGCTCGCGCTGTCGCTGCTGCCGCTCTACGCGATGGATCACGGCGTCGCGAGCGCGACCGCCGTGCTGCTCGCGTCGATCATGCTGTTCGGCGATACCGCGATGCAGTTCCCGATCGGCTGGCTCGCGGACAAGCTCGGCCGCGAGCGCGTGCACCTCGGCGCCGGCTGGATCGTGCTGGCCGGCCTGCCGATGCTGCCGTTCGTGATCGCGAATCCGTGGCTGTGCTGGCCGCTGCTGTTCGTGCTCGGCGCGGCGGCCGGCAGCATCTATACGCTGTCGCTCGTCGCGTGCGGCGAACGTTTCCGCGGCGCGGCGCTCGTCACCGCGAGTTCGCTCGTGTCGGCGTCGTGGAGCGCCGCGAGCTTCGGCGGCCCGCTGGTGGCGGGCGCGTTGATGGAGCAACTGGGCAGCAATGCGCTGGTCGGCGTGCTGGTCGCTTGCGTCGCCGCGTTCGTCGCGGCGGCGTTGTGGGAGCGGCGCGCCGCAGTACAACGCGCGGTCTGACGCCGATCGGCGTTGGCGTTGGCGTTGGCGTTGGCGTCGGCGTCGGCGTCGGCGTCGGCGTCGGCATCGGCATCGGCATCGGCATCGGCATCGGCATCGGCATCGGCATCGGCATCGGCATCGGCATCATGCACCGATACGCATCGGGCCGCTCGCCCCCCCTCCTCCGGTAAACGAAAAACGGCCCGCGCAATGCGGACCGCCCTGTCCTTCCGGACTACGCGTGATCTACACGTGACCTACGCGTAACGTTTCGCGCCGCGATCCGTCACGCACTCCGCGCCGGCAAGATCCTGCCCGCACACGTGCCGAAGCCGACGCGATACCCATCGCCCTGGCACCAGCCGGCGAGCGTCAGCTCGTCGCCGTCCTCGATGAACGTGCGGCTGCCGCCGCCGTTCAGCGCGACCGGCTCCTTGCCGTTCCACGTCAGTTCGAGCAGGCTGCCGAACGAATCCTTCGTCGGCCCGCTGATCGTGCCCGAACCCATCAGGTCGCCCACGCGCGTGTTGCAGCCGGCGACCGTGTGATGCGCGAGCTGCTGCGCCATCGTCCAGTACATGTGCCTGAAGTTCGTGCGGCAGATCGACGTGGCCTCGGCCGCACCTTCGGCGCGCAGCGTCACTTCCAGCGCGATGTCGAACGCATGCTTGCCCGCATGCCGCAGATACGCGAGCGGCTGCGGCGACTGCTCGGGCTGCGCGACGCGGAACGGTTCGAGCGCATCGAGCGTGACGATCCACGGCGAGATCGTCGTTGCAAACCCCTTCGAGTTGAACGGGCCGAGCGGTACGTATTCCCACTGCTGGATGTCGCGCGCGCTCCAGTCGTTCAGCAGCACCATCCCGAAGATATGCGCTTCCGCGTCCTCGCACGCGATCGGCTCGCCGAGCGCGTTGCCCTTGCCGACGATGAAGCCCGTTTCCAGTTCGATGTCGAGCTTGCGGCACGCGCCGAACACCGGGCGCTCCTGGTCGGGCAGCTTCAGTTGCCCGTTCGGGCGCCGCACCGGCGTGCCGCTCACGACCACCGACGACGCGCGGCCGTTGTAGCCGATCGGCATCTCCGACCAGTTCGGCAGCAGGGCATTCTTCGGATCGCGGAACATCGAGCCGACGTTGGTCGCGTGTTCCTTCGACGAATAGAAATCGGTGTAGCCGGGAATCTCGACCGGCAGATGCAGCGTCGCGTCGCGCTGCGCGACGAGCACCTGCGCGCGCAGCGCCGCATCGTCACGCAGTGTCGCGTCGTCACGCGAGAACAGCGCCGACAGCTGCACGCGCACGCTGCGCCACGCGTCGCGGCCGAGCGCGATGAACGCATTGAGCGTCGGCGCGGCGAACACGTCGGCGCCGGCCGGCAGCGTGACGAGGCCCGCACGCGCGAGCGCCGCGAGATCGACGATCTGGTCGCCCAGCGCGACGCCCGGGCGGCGCGCGCCCTTCGCATCGCTGAAGATGCCGAACGGCAGGTTCTGGATCGGGAAATCGCAGGCGGGATCGTTCGCGGTCTCGATCCAGCTCTTGCGAGCCGGGTCGAGCGTCGCGCGCCAGTCTTGGGTGTCGCTCATCGTTGCTCCGGATTGAAGTGTTTCTTGATGCCTTGCCAGCATTCGAAGTAATCGGCCTGCAGCTGCGCGGTGTCGAGCGCGTAGCGCGTCGGCCGGATCAGCGTGCGGGTTTCGAACATGAACGCCATCGTCGCGTCGACCTTGTGCGGCTTCGTCGTGTCGCTCGCGGACGCCTTCTCGAACGTGTCCGCATCGGGTCCGTGGCCCGACATGCAGTTGTGCAAACTCGCGCCGCCCGGCACGAAGCCATCGGCCTTCGCGTCGTACGCGCCGTGCACGAGGCCCATGAACTCGCTCGCGACGTTGCGGTGGAACCACGGCGGGCGGAACGTATCCTCGGCCGCGAGCCAGCGCGGCGGGAAGATCACGAAGTCGATCGTGTCGACGCCCGGCGTGTCGCTCTGCGCCTGCAGCACGAGGAAAATCGACGGATCGGGATGATCGAAGCTGATCGAGCCGATCGTGTTGAACAGGCGCAGGTCGTATTTGTATGGCGCGTAGTTGCCGTGCCACGCGACGACGTCGAGCGGCGAATGGCCGATGTCCGCGCGCCAGAGGCGCCCGTTCAGCTTCGCGATCAGCTCGAACGCGCCTTCGCGGTCTTCGTAGGCGGCCTGCGGCGTCAGGAAGTCGCGCGGGTTCGCGAGCCCGTTCGAGCCGATCGGGCCGAGATCCGGCAGGCGCAGCAGCGCGCCGAAGTTCTCGCAGATGTAGCCGCGCGCGTCGCCGTCCGGCAGCGCGACGGCAAAACGCACGCCGCGCGGGATCACCGCGATCTCGAACGGCTCGACGTCGAGCCGGCCGAATTCGGTCGCGATGAACAGGCGCCCCTGCTGCGGCACGATCAGCAGCTCGCCGTCGGCGCTGTAGAAGAAGCGGTCCTGCATCGAGCGGTTCGCCGCATACAGGTGGATCGCGCAACCGTTCATCGCGGCGGCCGACCCGTTGCCGGCCATCGTCACGAGGCCGTCGACGAAATCGGTCGGCTCGACCGGCATCGGCAGCGGATCCCAGCGCAACTGATTCGGCGGCGTCGGCGGCACGTCGGCCGAATCGCCGAACTCCGATACGAGCCGCTGCGCGCCCGCATACGGCTCGAACGGCCGGTGCACGGCGGCCGGGCGAATCCGGTACAGCCACGAGCGGCGGTTGTGGCCGCGCGGCGCGGTGAACGCGGTGCCCGACAGCTGCTCCGCGTACAGCCCGTACGGCGCGCGCTGCGGCGAGTTGCGGCCGTGCGGCAGCGCGCCGGGCAGTGCCTCGGTCGCGAATTCGTTCGCGAAACCGCTCAGGTAGCCGGCGGTTGCCGGTTTCGACAGGTCAAGCGTCATCGTTTCCTTTCTCCATCAATTCATCACGGTGTTCGGCGCCTGCGCGCCGCTGCGCCGCGTGACGCCTGCGAGGCCCAGCACGAACAGCGCCGAGCACAGCACGGGCACCGCGGCCGCATGGAACAGCGCGCCGTTCGACCAGTTGAGCGCAATCAGTTGTCCGCCGACGAGCGGCCCGAGCACCGAGCCGATCCGGCCGATGCCGAGGCTCCAGCCGATGCCCGTCGAGCGCAGCGACGTCGGGTAATACTGGCCCGCGAGCGCGTTCACGGCCGGCTGCCCGCCGACCACGCAGAACCCGCCCGCGAACACGACGACCAGCAGCCACGGCAGCGCATGCGCGACCGAGCCGATCAGCCCCACCGACACGGCCGCGCACGCGAAGCACGCGAACAGCACGCGCACGAAGCCGTAACGTTCGATGAACCAGCCGAGCGACAGCGTGCCGATCACGCCGCCCGTCTGCAGCACCGTGCCGACGATCACCGCGGTGCCCGGCGAATAGCCGGCGTCGCGCATCACGGTCGGCAGCCAGTTCGACAGGAAGTACAGGTCGATCAGGTTCATGAAGCTGATCGACCACAGCAGCAGCGTGACCGGCAGGCGGCCATGGCGGAACAGCTCGGCGACCGGCGCGCCGCTTGCCGCGCGTTCGCGCACGACGAGCCGCGTGTTCGCATCGATGCCGGCTTCCGGCGCGAACCGCGCGAGCCAGTCGCGCGCCTGCACGACACGCCCTTTCAGCACCAGGAACTGCAGCGACTCCGGCAGCCGCGCGACCATCGCGATCGTCAGCACGAGCGGCACCGCGCCGCCGACGAAGAACACCGAACGCCAGCCGAGCGCCGGAATCAGCGCCGCGCTGATGAAGCCGCCGATCGCCGCGCCGAGCGTGAAGCCGCACGACACGATCATCATCCGCTTCACGCGATGCGCGGCCGGGCTGAACTCGCCGACCAGCGCCATCGCGTTCGGCATGATGCAGCCGAGGCCGAGCCCCGTGACGAAGCGCAACGCCATCAGCACGGGGATCGAGCCCGCGAACGGCGTCGCGAGCATCGTCACCGCGAAGAACAGCGTCGAGCCGATCAGCACCGGGCGCCGCCCGATCCGGTCGGCGAGCACCGACAGCCCGAGCGCGCCGAGCAGCATCCCGAACAGGCTCGCGCTGAACACGGGCCCGAGCGCCTGCTTCGGCACGCCCCATTCGGCGATCACGCTCGGCGCGACGTAGCCCATCGCCTGCGCATCGAAACCGTCGATCACGAGGCACAGCCCGCACAGCGCGAGCAGCATCCAGTGAAACCCGGGGCGATGAGTCTCGTCGATCACGCGCTCGACTTCGAGCACGCGCGCGTCGGCCGGCGCCGCGCTCATTGCGCCACCTCGGCGGCCGGATGCGCGGGCGGCGTCACGCCCTGGCGTGCGAGCGCCATCGCTTCGCGCAGCACGTCGGCGTCGCCGACCTGGTTCGCGAGCAACAGGATCAGCTTCGCGTTGACGAGCTGGCTGTCGGCGTCCGACAGGTCGCGATGCATGTCGATCAGCGCTTCGTAGAACGCGTCGGGATCGGCCAGGCGCGGGCGGGTGTCGAGTGAGGGCATGACGGTGTCTCCGGTATCTTGGTCGTATCAGCTTGCGCAGGTCGCGCGCGCCAGTGCGTCGGCAATCGCCTGACGGTCGAGCGTGCGCGTGCGGGCGCAGACGTGCTGGTCGGGACGCAGCAGGTAGAACGTGCCAGGCTGCGCGTCGTAGCGCCGCGCGGCGAGCCCGTCGACGTCCTCCACGACGTCGACGCCGGCCACCGGCTGCGCGTGCCCGGCCGGCACGACGAGCACGGGACGCACCGGCAGCGCGAGCCCGTCGACGGCCTGCGCCAGCGCGGCCGCATCGCCCGGCAATCCGAACAGCACGCCGGTGAAACCGTCGCGCAGATGCTGCAGCAGCCAGCCCGGCGCACCCTGCGCACGCACCGGCGCATCGGCCGCCGCCGCGCCCGGCCGCATCGCGCACGCGAATGCGTCGCCGCCGCGGTCCGGCGTGTTGAGCGGCGAATCGGCCAGCACGGCCGGCACCGACAGGCGCCCGCTGTTCACCAGCTTGCGCGCGAACTCGCAGTCGCGCGCGAGCTTCAGTGTCGCATCGCGGAACACGCGCGACACCGCGCTTTTCGGCGTGATGAAGTCGGTCGAGCGCGTCGAATTGCGGATGTTCTCGTCGGCCGCGAACTCGCGCTCGCTCGCATACGTATCGAGCAGGCGGTCGTGTGCGCGGCCGTCGAGCACCAGCTTCAGCTTCCACGCGAGGTTGTCCGCGTCCTGCACGCCGCTGTTCGCGCCGCGCGCGCCGAACGGCGACACGCCGTGCGCGGAGTCGCCCGCGAACAGCACGCGGCCGTGCCGGAACGTCTCCATCCGCTGGCAGCGGAACGTGTATACGCTCACCCACTCGAGCTCGAACTCGACGTCCGGCCCGAGCAGCGCGCGCACGCGCGGGATCACGCGCTCCGGCTGCTTCTCGGCGACCGGATCGGCATCCCAGCCGAGCTGGAAGTCGATGCGCCACACGTTGTCCGGCTGGCGGTGCAGCAGCACCGACTGGTTGCGGTGAAACGGCGGGTCGAACCAGAACCAGCGCTCGGTCGGAAACTCCGCCTTCATCTTCACGTCGGCGATCAGGAAGCGGTCCTTGAAGGTGCGGCCGCGGCTCTCGAGACCCATCATCGTGCGCATCGGGCTGCGCGAACCGTCGGCCGCGATCACGTACTGCGCGCGCAGCGTCGCGACGCCGTCCGGCGTCTCGATCGTCAGCACCGCATGTTCGGCCGACTGGTCGATGCCCGTCACCTTGTGCTTCCAGCGGATGTCGATGTTCGGCAGCTCGAACGCGCGGTCGGCCAGATAGCCTTCGACGTAGTACTGCTGCAGATTGATGAACGCCGGGCGCGCATGTCCTTCCTCGGGCAGCAGGTCGAATGCGTAAAGCTGCTCGTCCTGCAGGAACACCTTGCCGACGTGCCAGCTCACGCCCTTGTCGACGAAGCGCTCGCCGCAGCCGAGCCGGTCGAAGATCTCCAGCGTGCGCTTCGCGAAGCAGATCGCGCGCGAGCCGGTCGACAACGTGTCGTCGTCGTCGAGCAGCACGACCGGCACGCCCTGTTGCGCGAGGTCGATCGCGGCCGCGAGGCCGACCGGGCCCGCGCCGACGACGACCACCGGGTGGACGGCCGCGTCGTGCGCGCGGGCGCGGTACTCGAACTTCAGCGTCTGGTAATCGATGCTCATGGTCGCCATCCGCGCGTCAACTCCGCCGTGCGCGCACCGCCGCGCCCGTCGTCCCGTCCGTCTCCTGCCGGCGCGCCCGCCCGCCTGTCCTGTCAACCGCCACGTCTCGCTCCTTGCTTCCTGTTGATTCGTGAACGGCGCCGTTTCGCGGCGCCCGCATGCCGCATTTCTTGATCGGCGACAAATCCTTGGATTTACGAATAGTAAAATCAATTACGAATAGTGAAATCAACGTAAACCCTAGGCGTTGGCGCGAGGACGGGATAACCATATGAGTGAAACGCCAAGCCGAGCGCGGCGCGCGCTGCTAATATCAAGTCATGAGGCGGCCCTTTCGGCCGCCATTTTTCCTTCTCACGCCGATGATTCCGCCTACCATCCCCGAGCTGGTCAGCCGTGCCGGGCAACTGCCGTATCTGCGGGAACACCTCGCGCTAGCCGAAGGCGGCACCGCGTGCGCGAATCTGCCCGAGCGCACGCTCGCCAGTGCGTACGAGCCGATCTACGACGTGACGATGCCCGGCGCGCCGCAATCGACGTCGTTCGCCGACGCGATCGAGCGCTACGGCGACGAGCTCGGCTTCCAGGCCGTCACACTGGTCACGGGGGCGCAGCACGATCCGGTCGACGCGGCCGTCGACGACCAGACGCTGGTCGCGATCGACCGCCTGTCGCGCGCGCTGCATGCGATCAATTTCTTCGGCGCGCAACGCCACGGGCTGCTGTTCCTGCGCGTGCACGAGCGGCTGCTCAAGAGCGTGAAGTACGACCACGGCAAGCATTTCTCATCGGTGCTGCAGCGCTTCGGGCTGCCGCCCGAGCGGATCGTGATCGAGCTGCCGGCGGTCGCGGTCGCCCACAAGACGTTCCTCGGCTACCTGACGCGCAGCTACCAGCATCACGGTTTCAAGGTCGCGGACAAGCTGCCGGACCCGGGCCGCATCCTCGCGGTCGAATCGGACATGGCGCGCCCCGACTACATCAAGATGGATGCGGGCATCGCGTTGCGCGACGGGATGGTCAAGGCGCTCGTCGCCTATGCGCAGCGCGTGCGGATCCCGCTGATCTTCGACGGCGTCGTCGACGAGACGCAGTGCGAGCTGCTGCGCCAGCACGACGTGCGGTTCATGCAGGGGCCGGTGTTCGCGAAGGTCGTGACGGCCTGAGCGATTCGCGCGGAAGGCGCGCGCGGGGAGCGGCACGCTGGATCGCGGATTCCGGAGTCGTGCTGCTTCGGGAAGCGGGTTTCAGCACGCGGCGTCGCTCGACGCCGGCCGGTTCGCTGTTCGTTCACGCAGAAAGATCGACCGTGCCTGCGCGCGCGATCGACACCGGTGTATCGGCGCGGATGAGCCGCCTATTCTCTTCCACCGTCGTCGTACTTCGGCAAATCGTCGCCGATCTCGACACCCGGCAAACGATCCCGATACCAGACGTGCCACGCCGGACGCAACCGCGACGGTTCGTCGAGCGTCGCGTAGTTGATCTCGACCGTCTGCGGCGCGTCAGCGCGCCGGTATTCGAGTTGCGCGCCGCAACGGCCGCAGAAACGCCGCTCGCCCCATGCGCTCGACGCGTAGACGGTCGGTTCGCCCTGCAGGTATTCGAACGCGTCGATCGGCACCGTTGCCGACGCGACGACCGCCGCGCCGGTCGTGCGCTGACAGAGCCGGCAGTGGCAGAAGCCGGCATCGGTCGGCACGTCGGCGATACGGTAGCGAATCGCGCCGCACGCGCATCCGCCTTCCATCGGTTCGGGGTGCGCCATCGCAGACCTCGTCGTCGGTAAGCAGGCGAACGATGATGAGCGCGGTTCGCCCGTCGCGCAATACGCCACCGCGCCGCCTCTCCATCCGCCGCGCACGAGCCGATTGCCGCGCGGCGGCAACAGCCGCACGCACGCGTGGCTCAGACCGTCTGGCCGAGCCGCTGCGCGAGCGCCTTCAGTTGCGGCCCGACCTGCGTGCGAAACACGCCCTCGTCCATCGACGACGCCGGGCCGCTGCAGCTCAGGATCAGCCAGCGTCCCTCGCGCGGCTCGCGAAACGGCACGGCCGCCGCGTTCACGTCCATGTGCCACGCACGGAACGAATAACAGCACCCGCCCACCGAAAATTCGGCCACCGCCTGCTGCGCGGCGGCGACGAGCGCATCGGCGTCGGCCGCGCCGCCGGCCGCACGATGCAGCTCGGCATAGAGCGCGCGGCGCACGTCCTCCGGCTGCACGGCCAGGTACGCGCGCCCCATCGAGCTCGTCAGCATCGACAGCCGCGAACCGGGCGCGAGCCCGAGCGTCAAGGCGGTCTCGCTGCGGATCGTCTCCAGATAGATCATGTCGAGCCCGTCGCGGCAGCCGAGCGACACGGCCGCGCCGATCTCCCGCGCGAGCGCCTGCATGTGCGGGCGCGCGAGATCGATCGTCCCGGAGCCCGACAGCAGCGCGTAGCCGAGCGACAGCACGCCGGCGTCCAGCGCATACTTGCCGAGCGTCTCGTCGTAGCGCAGATAGCCGAGCACGGTCAGCGTATAGGCGAGCCGGTTCACCGTCGCCTTCGGCAGCCCCGTGCGTTCCGCGAAATCGCGATTGCCCAGCATCGTCTCGCCGGGGCGGAAGGCGCGCAGCAGGTCGAGCCCGCGCGCGAGCGCGACGACGAACTTGCGCTCGTCGATCGTGGTGTCGTCGATGGTTGAAAGTGTCATCCGGTGCTACACTGGGTTCGATTTGCAAAACATTGTTCCGCACAGCGGAACGCGAGTCAAGCAAACTTTGACACGGGGCCGGCTCGAAGACCGGACCAACAGGAGATGAGACGATGAGTGCTGCAACTTTTCATTGGGACGATCCGCTGCTGCTCGACCAGCAACTGACCGAGGAAGAGCGGATGGTCCGCGATGCCGCGCAGGCGTATGCACAGGACAAGCTCGCGCCGCGCGTCACCGAAGCGTTCCGCCACGAACGCACCGACGCGGCCATCTTTCGCGAGATGGGCGAGGTCGGCCTGCTCGGTCCGACGATTCCCGAGGAATACGGCGGCCCCGGCCTCAACTACGTGAGCTACGGGCTGATCGCGCGCGAAGTCGAGCGCGTCGATTCCGGCTACCGGTCGATGATGTCCGTGCAATCGTCGCTCGTGATGGTGCCGATCTTCGAATTCGGCTCGGACGCGCAAAAGCAGAAATACCTGCCGAAGCTCGCGAGCGGCGAATGGATCGGCTGCTTCGGCCTGACCGAGCCGAACCATGGCTCCGATCCGGGCAGCATGGTCACGCGCGCGAAGAAGGTGCCCGGCGGCTATTCGCTGTCCGGCGCGAAGATGTGGATCACCAACTCGCCGATCGCCGACGTGTTCGTCGTCTGGGCGAAGCTCGAAGAGAACGGCAAGGACGCGATCCGCGGCTTCATCCTCGAGAAGGGCTGGAAGGGCCTGTCGGCGCCGGCGATCCACGGCAAGGTCGGGCTGCGCGCCTCGATCACCGGCGAGATCGTCCTCGACGAGGTGTTCGTGCCGGACGAGAACCTGATGCCGAACGTGAGCGGCCTGCGCGGCCCGTTCACGTGCCTGAACTCGGCGCGCTACGGGATCGCGTGGGGTGCGCTCGGCGCCGCCGAGTCCTGCTGGCACACCGCGCGCCAGTACGTGCTCGACCGCCAGCAGTTCGGCCGGCCGCTCGCCGCGAACCAGCTGATCCAGAAGAAGCTCGCCGACATGCAGACCGAAATCACGCTCGGCCTGCAAGGCGTGCTGCGCCTCGGCCGGATGAAGGACGAAGGCACGGCCGCCGTCGAGATCACGTCGATCATGAAGCGCAACTCGTGCGGCAAGGCGCTCGACATCGCCCGCCTCGCGCGCGACATGCTCGGCGGCAACGGCATCTCCGACGAATTCGGCGTCGCGCGCCACCTCGTGAACCTCGAGGTGGTCAATACGTACGAAGGCACGCACGACATCCACGCGCTGATCCTCGGCCGCGCGCAGACGGGCATCCAGGCATTCTTCTGATGATCCGGCCATGACGCACGCGGCAGCGTTGCCGCGCACGTGCGCGCCGCCAAGGAAAAAGCCCGACCGGCATCGCTGCCGGGCGGGCTTTTTTCAGCGGAGCCGCGGCTGCGGGCCGCCGATGCTTACTTGTTCGGCTGCGGCGTCAGGCGCAGATACGGACGCACCGCGTTGAAGCCCTTCGGGAAGCGCTTCTTCAGTTCTTCCGGATCCTGCAGCGACGGGACGATCACGACGTCGTCGCCATCCTTCCAGTTGCCGGGCGTCGCGACCTTGTAATTGTCGGTCAGTTGCAGCGAATCGATCACGCGCAGCACTTCGTCGAAGTTGCGCCCCGTGCTGGCCGGATAGGTGATCGTGAGCCGGACCTTCTTGTTCGGGTCGATCACGAACAGCGAACGCACCGTCAGCGTTTCGTTCGCGTTCGGGTGAATCATGTCGTACAGCTGCGACACCTTGCGGTCCGCGTCGGCGATGATCGGGAAGCCCACGACCGTCGACTGCGTTTCGTTGATGTCGTTGATCCAGCCCTTGTGCGATTCGACGCCGTCGACCGACAGCGCGATCACCTTCACGTTGCGTTTCTCGAATTCGCCCTTCAGCTTCGAGGTCAGCCCGAGTTCGGTCGTGCACACCGGCGTGTAGTCGGCCGGATGGGAGAACAGGACACCCCAGCTGTTGCCGAGCCACTCGTGAAACTTGATCGTGCCCAGGCTCGATTCCTGCTCGAAATCCGGTGCGATGTCGCCAAGACGCAGACTCATGATGTTCCCTCCTCGAACGATGCTGGTTGAAACCGCGCGCTGGACAGCGCGGGGCAGTCCATCAGCTTACGGGAAGCAATGGGCCGTGCGAACGATTATTCCGTTTGATATTCATACTTTTTTGTCATTTTTACCCGGCGTCGTGGCAGGACGGCGGGCTGGAGAGGAAACTTTTCAACCCGTTTGCCGCTCTGTTCATGATTACAAGTCGTTTACCATGCAGTCTTGCGCTGCCGCCGTGTGTCTTCCCGGCTCGCCAGCAGGCAGGGGTTTCGCTACGATGTGAACCTGCAGCATGACAGCACGAAGGGAGTTGCAATGTCGGAAATCAACAAGGAGAAACTGATGTCGGATATCAAAACCGTTCTCTCGGACGCCGAAGACCTGCTCAAGCAAGCTGCGAGCAGCACGGGCGACCGTGCGGCCGAGCTGCGCGAGAAGGCCATGTCGCGCCTCAAGCAGGCCAAGGAAAAGGCAGCCGACGTCCAGGTCGTGGTGGTCGAGAAAGGCAAGAAGGCCGCGCGCGCGACCGACGACTACGTGCACGAGCATCCGTGGACGTCGATCGGCGTGGCCGCCGGCGTCGGCGTGCTGATCGGCCTGCTGATCAACCGCAAGTAACGCGCTCTGCGCCGTTTCGTCCCGCAGGCCGCATGTGCGGCCCGCGGGCGTCGAAGCCTGCCGGTCTGCGCCGGCCGGCTTTGTCCTAGCTGCTCACTGCACGCGCAAGCACCTCATCCATGACGACAGACACCCACTCGCAGCCGTCCGGTCAAGGACCGCTGCGCCGCCTCGTCGGCTCCGCCATCGGCCTTCTGCAGACGCGCCTCGAACTGGTGGGCATCGAGCTTGCCGAGGAGAAGGAGCGCCTGATGGGCGTGCTGTTCCTCGGTCTCGCCGCGATGATGCTCGCGACGATGGCGCTCATCAGCCTGACCGTGCTGATCGCGATCGCGTTCTGGGATACCTACCGCTGGCAGGCGCTCGCCGCGATCACCGCACTGTATGCCGTTGGCGGCATCGTATGCGCGCTGAAGGCGCGTTCGGGCCTGCGCGACGCGCCGACCGTGTTCGAGGCGACGCTCGCCGAACTCGAGAAAGACCGCGACCTGTTCCGCGGCAAGCCGTGAACGCCCTCGCGCTCATCCCTCTCACCTACTTCGCCGACGCGCCATGAGCCAGAACATCACGGGCAATCCATCCCGCTCCCATTCGTCGCGATCGCACTGGAGTGCGTCGCAGCACCGCGCGCTCCGCAAGGAATTGCTGATCCTGCGATCCGAAGTCGAGCGGCTCGAACTCGCGGAAGCCGCCGCCGAAATGCGTCAGGCCGTCACGCGCTTCAGTTGGCTCAAGGTGTTCATCCCCGGCCTGTCCTCGCACAAGTTCGGCCAGTCGGCCAAGAACCTGAACGCAAGCCTCGGCCAGCTCGTCAACCAGTATCCGATGCTGAGTTCGCTCGCGTCGCTCGTGCTGGCGAAGCCCGTCCGCTCGCTGCTGCGCGCGAGCGCGGGCCCCGCGTTGAAGTGGGGCACGCTCGGCTTCGCCGCATGGGAGGTCTACCGGATCTGGAAGCAGTCCCGCGACGAGCGCGGGCTCGACGCACACGACGACTGATCGTCGGCATTCCGCGCGCACGGCCATGCGCCGCTGCGCGCCTTTCTTGCGAACTCAGCGCACGCCCCAGCACGCAGCACCCGGTTCGTCGGTGCCATCGCTTCCTGCGTTGCCTTTCGTTCCGTCCGAGCGCAGCGTGAACGTGCCGCATGCATCGTCGCGCATCGGCCCGGTGTCGAGCGGCGTCGCCGTCAGTTCATAGCTCACCGGCGAACCGTCGCCGTCCGGCCGCCCGAGCGTCAATCGATACACGGCGTGCCCGTCCGGCGGCGCGTGTGCGAGCGCGTCCGGCAACGCCGCAGGCGGCGCACCGTCCAACGTTTCAAGATACTGGGCCGCACGGTACAGCGCGGACACCGCCGACGCGCGGTGAACGCGCACGACATGTTCGCGATACGACGGGATACCCCATCCGGCCAGCACGGCGACGATCGCAAGCACGATCATCAGCTCGATCAGCGTGAACCCTGCCGCGCGGCAGATAGGCAGGCGGCCGCTCATCGGAGCACCGTCGCGACACGACGCCAATGCAGCGCGACGATATGGCCGTCGCGTATCGCAACCTGGTGTTGCAGCCACACGGCGCTCGATGCGTGCGCGCCAACGCCACGCGCGGTAATCAGGTAAGCGCGGCCGCCGGCCTGCCCTGCCGGACGCCGCCATGCCTCGATCAGACATCGCGGCGGCTGCGCGGCCATCGGCCAGCCGGCAAATGGCGCGAACGCCTCGGGAACCGCCAGCGGCGGCATGCGCCGCCATGCGTCGGGCTCCGTGTGCGATTCGCTTTCGCTCATATAAGGCGCCGAGCCGCGCAGCAATCGCGCGGTGCACGCGGCAAGCGCGGCATCGGCCGCGTGGAACGCGATCAATCGATCCGACAATGCGCGTGTGCGGCGCGACTCCGTCAGCGCGGCGTCGAACCATGTGCCGGTCAGTGCCGCGACCGCTGCGCCGACCGCGATCACCGCAGGCAACGCAAGGCCCGCATCGCGACGCCCGGCGCGGCGGGCGGGTCGGTGACGCATGTGCGGCTCGCGCGGGCTCGCCGCCGGAACGCCAACGCACGCGGTCTGCTGCCGTTCGTCGTCATTTGCGGCGGTGCGCTCATGGGCGTGGCCGGCCTTCGTGCGCCGGGAGAGGTCGTCCCGCGCGTGCTGCGCTGCTCCGCTCATCGCGCCGCCTCGCTTGCTTGAGTTGCGTCATGCAACGCAGCATCGGACGCGACAGCGACGTTCCGCACCGCGACGATGCGATCGAGCGTCAAACGTGCGTGGCCGTCCGGTGCAACGGCCACGCGACCGTCACAGTCGATATGCGGCGTCGGTTCGCGCACTGGTTCGCCGCGCGCCCGCACGCAGACATGCACGGCCACGACATCGCGCCAGTCGTCGGCACGCATCGCATCGGCGTCGACGAACCGCATGGCGTCGCGACGCAAATAGCGGATGCGCAACTGATCGATTCCGGCCACCACGGGCTGTGGCGTACCCGGACGGCCGCTTCCTTCGCAATACAGTTCGGGCTCGCCCGTCGACGGGCTGACATGCGCGTCGAAGCGATTCTCCACCGGCACAGGTTCACCCGGCACACCGACACCCTGCCCAAGGCAATCCGACGCCTGACCGCTCACCGTCGTCCACGTCGAGACGGCATCGCCGACATACCGGACCAGCAACGCGTCCGACGACAGACGCGCGGGCTCGCAGCGCACCTGTGCGCCGCTACCGTGCACGCGCGCCATCGAGCAGCCGAACACCGATGGCAACGACGAGGATGTCGCTTCGGCATCGAGCGGCCGGAATCCGGCCATCTGGACCTGCTGACCGATCAGCATCAGCGCGGTCGCGGCCGCGTCGCGCATCCTGAACCCGTCTTCCGCGCGACGCTGCGCAATGCGCTGCGCGTGGTACAGCGCACCGGCCGCCGCAAGCACGAGGAGCCCGACGGTCATCGCGATCAGCACTTCGAGCAGCGTATGGCCGCGCGTACGATGATCAGCGTTCATCGGCTAGCCCGTCGCGAAACGGCATCCGGACACACGATGGCGGCTGCGTCGACGTCCCCGTCGCTTCGCAGCGCGACGACGCACCTCCATTCCCGCCACGCCAGCCGACAACCGCGTAACGGACGCCACCCGGCCCGCCATCGAGCGTCATCGCGCCACCCGGCAACGATGCCGCCGCCAGCGCCGCGAGGCCGTCGTCGGCGGCCGCCGCGGCATGCAGACGCTCGATACGTGCATCGGCCAGCCACAGCGCGCGTTCGCGCCAGATCGTCGCACGCTGCGCGCGCGCCATCGCGAGCTGGCTGCCGACCACTGCCAGCATCACGGTCGCGAGCAGCGCGATGGCCAGTGTCGCCTCGATCAACGATGTACCGCGCATGGCATTGCGCATGGCGATCACGCCGCGCCGCAGCGGCCGGCGACCATCCGCGCGCGGCCGCCCGCAGCAATCCGCACGCAACGCGACACGCGCGTATCGTCGGCCGCGGACACACCGCGCCGCGGGCGCAATTCGAAACGCCGGATTCCGCCGATCGATTGACCGGCCGGTGGCGCAAACGCGAGCTCGTGCGCCGCGCCCGTGACGGCCACTTCGGAATCGCGCGGATAGCGGCGCAGCACACGCGAGCGCCCGTCGACCTGCCCGCTGACGATCCAGTCGCACGACCATTCGGCCGGATCGCACCGCTCGCCGGCACGCAGACAGGCGCCGTCGCGCCCGGCGCGGCACAGCGTGACGCGCGCGCCGAGACGCGTTGCCTCGGTACGCGCAAACGACAGCGCACCGAGCAGCGCGCGCGAGCGGGCATCCACGCGTTCGCGCATGCGCCACTGCTCGAACGTGGGCACCGCATAGAGCGCAAGCCCCGCTGCCAGCGACATGGCCACCATCAACTCGACGAGCGTGAATCCGCCCGCTCGTTGCACCACATTCTTCAAGGGTTGAGCGCCCCGTTCCATCGCAATCGTCCTCCGCCACGGTGATGCGACGACTGTAGCGGCGCGTGCAAACGCGCGCCATTTGCCGAACGGCCGACTGGCGACATGCGATCGCGACCGACACAATCGGCGCGAATCGAACCAACGGAGCAGACGATGAACGGACGCAGCGCGTCAGCGCTTACGTGGGGTCTTGGCGGGAGAGGCGCGACGGAACTCTTCGATCACGTCGGCAAATTCGGAAACGTCCTCGAACCGGCGATACACCGATGCGAAGCGGACATAGGCGATCGTATCGAGGCCGCGCAACTCGTTCATCACGAGTTCGCCCAGCTTCTCGCTACGCACTTCGCGCTCGCCGGTCGCGAGCAGTTGATATTCGATGCGGGCGACCGCCGCGTCGATCGCGTCGGCGGCAACCGGCCGCTTGCGCAGCGCGAGTTGCATGCTGGCGACGATCTTGCGACGGTCGAATTCGGTGCGGCTGCCGTCCTTCTTCACGACGAACGGCAGGGACAACTCGACCCGCTCGTACGTCGTAAAGCGCTTGTCGCAAGCCGAGCAGCGACGGCGCCGCCGGATCGCGGCGCCATCCTCGGACACGCGCGAGTCAACGACCTGCGTGTCGTCATGCCGGCAGAACGGGCAGCGCATCGGCGATCAGCGATAGACCGGGAAACGCTTGGTCAGCTCGGCGACCTGCGCGCGCACGCGCTCGATCGTCGCTGCGTCTTCCGGGTTCTCCAGCACGTCGGCGATCAGGTTGCCGACCTGCTCGGCTTCCGCCGGCCCGAAGCCGCGCGTCGTCATCGCCGGCGAGCCGAGACGGATGCCGCTCGTCACGAACGGCTTTTCCGGGTCGTTCGGAATCGCGTTCTTGTTCACCGTGATGTGCGCCGCGCCGAGCGCCGCTTCCGCCGCCTTGCCCGTGATGTGCTTCGCGCGCAGGTCCACCAGCATCACGTGGCTTTCCGTACGGCCCGACACGATCCGCAGCCCGCGCTTGACCAGCGTTTCGGCCAGCACGCGTGCGTTCTCGACCACCTTCTGCTGGTATTCCTTGAACTCCGGCGACAGCGCTTCCTTGAACGCCACCGCCTTCGCCGCGATCACGTGCATCAGCGGGCCGCCCTGGATCCCCGGGAAGATCGCCGAGTTGATCGGCTTCTCGTATTCCGCCTTCATCAGGATCACGCCGCCGCGCGGGCCGCGCAGGCTCTTGTGCGTCGTCGTCGTCACGAAATCCGCGTGCGGCACCGGGTTCGGGTACACACCCGCCGCGATCAGGCCTGCGTAGTGCGCCATGTCGACCATCAGGTATGCGCCGACCGACTTCGCGATCTTCGCCAGACGCTCGAAATCGATCTTCAGCGCGAATGCCGATGCGCCCGCGACGATCAGCTTCGGCTTGTGTTCGTTCGCCAGCTTCTCGGCCGCGTCGTAGTCGATGTCTTCGTTCTCGTTCAGGCCGTAGCTCACCACGTTGAACCACTTGCCCGACATGTTCACCGGCGAGCCGTGCGTCAGGTGGCCGCCGTGCGCGAGGCTCATGCCCATGATCGTGTCGCCCGGCTTGAGCATCGCGAAGAACACGCCCTGGTTCGCCTGCGAACCCGAGTTCGGCTGCACGTTCGCCGCTTCCGCGCCGAACAGCTGCTTCACGCGGTCGATCGCCAGCTGCTCGACCACGTCCACGTACTCGCAACCGCCGTAGTAGCGCTTGCCCGGATACCCTTCCGCGTACTTGTTCGTGAGCTGCGAACCCTGCGCGGCCATCACGGCCGGGCTCGTGTAGTTTTCCGACGCGATCAGCTCGATGTGATCTTCCTGGCGGCGGTTTTCCTGCTCGATCGCTGCAAAGATTTCGGGATCGACGTTCGCGATGGTGCTTTGGGCTCTGTCAAACATACGGTTTCCGTTAAGTGTGTACAGGTTGACCGGAGTGGCCGAGTACGGTGCGCTGCTGGCGGGACCAGCTCGACGTGGCGGAGGAATCCGTATGACGCGAGGCAGGACAGCCACCGGCGATGCACGCGACGGCGCACAACGGCTGCCCAGGCGAACGGCAAAAACGGCGCCCCGCGCTTCACGGTGGGATGCTCCACCTTGAACCCGAAGGGTTCTATCGCCAGTCACGCAGGGGTGATGAGCGCACTAGTGTATTGGATGCGTCATGAATAGGCAACCGCACGGCAGTGCGCCCGAATCAATTGGGGCCAGACTCTACGCGCCCGTGCCGAAACGCTTTGCCGCCTTGCCGCGGTGCGGCATTCTCAGTAGGCTTGCGGGATTCCACCCGCTATCACGTTACCGACCAGGAGCAGCAATGATCGTGTTCGTCACAGGCGCGTCCGCCGGCTTCGGCGCCGCCATCTCCCGAGCCTTCGTCAAGGGAGGCCATCGCGTCGTCGCGACCGCGCGCCGCAAGGATCGTCTCGATGCGCTCGCCGCCGAACTCGGCGACGCCCTTCTGCCGCTCGAGCTCGACGTGCGCGACCGCGCGGCCGTCGAGGCCGTGCCGGCCGCCCTTCCCGCCGAATTCGCGGCGCTCGACGTACTGGTCAACAACGCCGGCCTCGCACTCGGCGTCGAGCCGGCCCACAAGGCCAGCCTCGACGAATGGCGGACGATGATCGACACGAACTGCGCGGGCCTCGTCACCGTCACGCACGCGCTGCTGCCCGGCATGGTCGAGCGCGGTCGCGGTCATATCTTCAATATCGGCTCGGTTGCGGGTTCGTACCCTTATGCGGGCGGGAACGTCTACGGCGCGACCAAGGCTTTCGTCAGGCAATTCAGCCTGAACCTGCGCGCCGACCTGCTCGGTACGCCGTTGCGCGTCACCGACATCGAGCCGGGCCTGTGCGGCGGCACCGAGTTCTCGAACGTCCGCTATCGCGGCGACGACGCGAAGGCGGCGAACGTCTACAACAATGTCCAGCCGCTGATGCCCGAGGACATCGCCGATACGATCTACTGGATCGCGACGCGCCCGGCCTACGTCAACGTCAACACGATCGAGCTGATGCCGATCGCGCAGGCGCCCGGCGGCCCGACCGTCCACCGCGGCTGAAACCCCGCGGGCCCGGCCCCGGGCCGGCCCGCGGTGTGCCACGACGCACTACATTCCGTTACGAATCGGTTACGAATCGGGTCTTTGCCTTCCGGTAGAATGCGCGCCATGACTCAGCCTACCCGCTCCCCGGAAGCGCCCTCCGGCTTTACCTGGCCGGTGCGCGTGTACTACGAGGATACCGATGCAGGCGGCATCGTCTTCTATGCCAACTACCTGAAGTTCTTCGAGCGCGCCCGCACCGAGTGGCTTCGCGCATGCGGCGTCGACCAGCGCCAGCTCGCCGACGATACCGGTGCGATCTTCATCGTGCGCAGCACGTCGCTCGACTACCGCGCGCCGGCGCGACTCGACGACACGCTGACGATCACGAGCCGGCCCGGACGCATCGGCCGCGCGTCGGTGGAATTCACGCAGGAAGCCTGGTGTGGCGACACGCTGCTCGTGGCGGGGCACATCCGCCTCGGCTGCGTCGACCGTCACGGCATCCGGCCCGCGGCCATCCCGCCGGCCGTGCTCGACGCGCTGCAACGCGGGCCCGTCATCGACGCCGGGCAGACTGTATTGTCAACGAAGCGCGCATGAGCGCCGTTTAGACAAAGCCTATGAACTTGCCGTTCTGATTCGATACTAAGCAAGGTTCGGCGTCAGGCATGGCCGGCGCGCCGCGCCGCACGCACGCCGGACACCCTTGCCGGGCCCCCCCGAAGGGACGTTACTCAAACCTCTATGAACACTTCTCAAGACCTGTCGATCATTTCCCTCGTCCTCAACGCGAGCGTGCTGGCCCAGGCCGTGATGGGACTGCTGCTGTTGCTGTCGCTGATGTCGTGGACCTTCATCTTCCGCAAGTGGTTCGCGATCCGCCGCGCACGCGCGCAAACCGAACGCTTCGAGAAGGATTTCTGGTCGGGCGGCGACCTGCAGGCGCTGTATCAGAGCGCGGCGAACAACCGCCACACGATCGGCGCGCTCGAGCGGATCTTCGAATCGGGGATGCGCGAATTCCTGAAGGCGAAGGAAAAGCGCCTCAGCGATCCGGGCCTTGTGCTCGACGGTGCCCGCCGCGCGATGCGCGCATCGTTCCAGCGTGAAATGGACGTGCTCGAAGCCAACCTCGCGTTCCTCGCGTCGGTCGGCTCGGTCAGCCCGTACATCGGTCTGTTCGGCACGGTCTGGGGGATCATGAACTCGTTCCGCGGCCTCGCGAACGTGCAGCAGGCCACGCTCGCGAACGTCGCGCCGGGCATCGCCGAGGCGCTCGTCGCCACCGCGATCGGCCTGTTCGCCGCGATTCCCGCGGTGGTCGCATACAACCGCTACGCGCACGACATCGACCGCCTCGCGATCCGTTTCGAGACCTTCATCGAAGAGTTCTCGAACATCCTGCAGCGTCAGGCCCAGTAAGGAGCGCGCCATGGCAGGAAGCCCCATCCGATCCAGCATGCGCGGCGGCCGCTCGCGCCGCGCAATGGCCGACATCAACGTCGTGCCGTACATCGACGTGATGCTGGTGCTGCTCGTGATCTTCATGGTCACCGCACCGCTCGTCGCCCCGTCGATCATCAACCTGCCGACCGTCGGCAACGCGGCGCCGCAGGAGCAGACGCCGCCCGTCGTCGTCAACATCAAGGCCGACCGCACGATGAGCGTCAAGTACAAGGGCGACTCGGGCGCGACCCAGGAAGACACGATGACGAAGGCCGAGCTCGACAGCTTCATTTCGGCCCGGCAGGCCGACCACCCCGACCAGCCGGTCGTGATCGCAGCCGACAAGACGGTGCAGTACGATGCCGTCATGACCGTGATGTCCGATCTGAAGGCGCGCGGCGTCAAGCGCGTCGGCCTCCTCGTCAAATCGCAATGAACCGGCAGCAATCCACGCGCAGATCCGCCTACCCGCTCCAGCCGCCCCGCGAGCGCGGGACGTGGCGCGCGTTCGCGCTCGCCGCGCTGATGCATGTACTGCTTGCGCTGTTCCTCTATCACGGCGTGCAGTGGCAGAACAGCACGCCGGCCGGCGCCGAGGCCGAGCTGTGGACCGAAGTGCCCGACGTCCCCGCGCCGCGGCCCGTCGTCACACCCGCGCCGCCCGCCAAGGTCGCGCCGCCCCCTCCCCCCGTGCGCGACGAGCAGGCCGACATCGCGCTGCAGCAGAAGAAGCGTCAGCAGGAAGCGGCCGCGCGCGAAGCGCTGCTCGAACAGCAGCGCCGTGCGCAGCAACTGAAGGCCCAGCAGGAAGAGGAAGCCCGGCGCGCGCAGCTCGCCGCGCAACAGGCCGCCGCGCTCGCCGCACAGAAAGCCGCGGAACGCGACAAGCAGAAGCAGGCCGAGAAACTCAGGCAACAGCAGCTCGCCGAGCAGCAGAAGCTCGAGCAGCAGAAACTCCAGCAGCAAAAGCAGGCGCAACTCGAAGCGCAGCAGGCTGCGAAGGCGAAGGCCGACGCGGCCGCGAAGGCCAAGGCGGAAGCCCAGGCCAAGGCGAAGGCCGAGGCCGCAGCGCGCGCGAAGGCCAGCGCGGCGGCGAACGCGAAGCTCGACCGCGAGCGCAGCGCGCGCCTCGCGCAGTTGCAGGGCCTGTCCGGCGCCGGCGAAGGCGGCGGCGAAGGCCTCGCGAAAAGCGGCACGGGTACGGGTTCCGGCGGCAATGCCGCCACGCCCGGCTATGCCGACAAGGTGCGCCGCCGCGTCAAGCCGAACATCGTTTGGGGCGGCGAGCGGGCAGGCCTGACCACCGTCGTCAAGATTCGGTGCACGCCGTCCGGTGACGTATTGAGCGCATCGGTCTCCCGCTCGAGCGGGAATTCGGGGTGGGATCAAGCCGTGGTCAATGCGATCCACGCATCGGTCCCGTTGCCGCCCGATTCTAACGGTCGTACCCCGTCTGACATTACGATTACCTTCAAGGCGGCGGAGTGAAAGGAAATGCGCTTACACTCCGGGCGTCGCTGTCAGGCGGGAACGAATCGGGTATTTTTACTGTCTCTGCGGTTGCGCAGCGATCCAAGCCATACGGGAAGCAAGAAGCATGAGTTTGATGACAAAGCTAGGTTTCAGGGCACTCGTGGCCTCGTGTCTGATTACGGCGGGCAGCGCCGCTAACGCCCAGGTCAACGTGCTGATCACCGGTGTCGGGTCGACCCAGTTCCCCATTGCCACCGCCAATTTCACGAACGAGGCGAACCTGCCGCAGCAGGTCACGTCGATCGTCCGCGCCGACCTCGCCCGCAGCGGCAAGTTCACCAACATCGACGCAGGCAGCACGCCCGTGCCCGAGACCGCATCGGTCGATCTCGGCGCATGGAAGGCCAAGGGGGCGAATGCATTCGTCGCGGGCAGCGTGAACCGCGAGGCGAACGGCCAGTACAAGGTCAACTTCATCCTGTACGACACCGTGAAGCAGCAAAGCCTCGGCGGCCTGTCGCTGACGGCCACCGACACCACGCTGCGCACGGCCGGCCACAAGATCGCCGACTACATCTACCAGAAGCTGCTCGGCGTGCGCGGCGTATTCGCCACGCGCCTGTCGTACGTGATCAAGACCGGTAACCGCTACCAGCTGCAGATTTCCGATTCGGACGGCCAGAACGCGCGCATCGCGCTGTCGAGCACCGAGCCGATCATCTCGCCGGCCTGGTCGCCGAGCGGCACGAAGGTCGCGTACGTATCGTTCGAGCGCAAGAAGCCGATCGTCTACATCCACGACCTGCCGACCGGCCGCCGCTACATGGTCTCCGACCAGAAGGGCAACAACAGCGCACCGGCGTGGTCGCCGGACAGCAACACGCTCGCCGTCGCGCTGTCGCTGACGGGCAATACGCAAATCTATACGGTCAACGCGAACGGCGGCGGCCTGCGCCGTCTCACGCAAAGCAGCTCGATCGACACCGAACCGTTCTACTCGCCGGACGGCCGCTGGATCTACTTCACGAGCGATCGGGGCGGTGCGCCGCAGATCTACCGGATGCCCGCGCAGGGTGAAAGCGCCGGTGCCGCGCAGCGCGTGACCTTCACCGGCAGCTACAACACCAGCCCGCGCGTGAGCCCGGACGGCAAGCTGCTCGCTTACATCTCCCGCACGGGCGGGGGCTTCAAGCTGTACGTTCAGGATCTGCAGACTGGCGCGGCGAACGCCATCACGAATACCAATCGCGACGAATCGCCGAGCTTCGCGGCAAACGGCCAGTACCTTCTGTACGCTACCCAGTCGGGTGGTCGCAACGTTCTGGCTGCAGTGCCCTCCGACGGCAGCGCGCCGCCGCAGATCCTGTCCGTCCAGGGCGGCTCCGTTCGCGAGCCGTCGTGGGGGCCCTTCATGCAATGACCACAAGGAGAGTAACCATGATGTCGAATAAAGCTCGTCTGGCCCTGGCCGTGATGATGATCAGCGCGCTTGCAGCGTGTAAGTCGGGCGTGAAGCTCGACGACAAGGCAAACAACGCGGGCGCAGTCAGCACGCAACCGAGCGCCGACAACGTCGCGCAAGTGAACGTCGATCCGCTGAACGACCCGAACAGCCCGCTCGCGAAGCGCAGCATCTACTTCGACTTCGACAGCTATTCGGTGAAGGACGAGTACCAGCCGCTGATGCAGCAGCACGCGCAGTACCTGAAGAGCCACCCGCAGCGCCACGTGCTGATCCAGGGCAACACCGACGAACGCGGCACGAGCGAGTACAACCTCGCGCTGGGCCAGAAGCGTGCGGAAGCCGTCCGCCGCGCGATGGCACTGCTCGGCGTGAACGATTCGCAAATGGAAGCCGTGAGCCTCGGCAAGGAAAAGCCGCAAGCAACGGGTCACGACGAAGCATCGTGGGCGCAGAACCGTCGCGCCGACCTCGTCTACCAACAGTAAGTAACGGAAGAACCGCCGTATGACGCACCGTTCAACCTGGCTGCGCATTGCCGCAGCATTCTGCGTCGCGGGCGCGGCGTGGTCGGCCGCGCCGGCGCACGCCGGCATGTTCGACGACAACGAAGCGCGCCGTGCCGTGCTCGATCTGCGCAGCAAGAGCGACAACCTGTCGAGCCAGTTGTCGGCCGCCCAGCGTACGATCCTCGATCAATCCGGCCGTATCGACCAGCTGAACCAGCAGGTCGCGACGCTGCGCGGCGAGAACGAGGATCTGACGAACCGGCTGACGACGCTCGAGCGGCAGCAGAAGGAGTACTACCAGGATCTCGACACGCGGCTCAAGAAGTTCGAGCCGCAGCAGGCGACGATCGATGGTGTCGAAGGCACCGTGCAGCCGGGTGAAACGGATGCGCTCAGCGCGGCGCAGCAGCAGTTCCGCAACGGCAACTTCAAGGCGGCCGCGGCTTCGTTCCGCGCGTTCATCGCGAAGTATCCGCAGAGTCCCTATCAGCCGACCGCGCAGTACTGGTACGGCAACGCGCAATACGCGCTGCGCGACTACCGCGGCTCGACGGCGACGTGGCAAGGGATCGTCAGCAAGTTCCCGCAACACCCGCGCGCGGCCGACGCCCTCGTGGCGATCGGCACGAACCAGCTCGAGCAAGGCCAGAAGGCGGCCGCGAAGAAGACCTTCGAGCAGGTCGTGTCGCAGTACGCCGGTTCGAATGCGGCGCAGACGGCGCAGGGCAAACTCGAAACGATCAAATAATTATCGTGACGGGTTGTTGACAGCCCTGCAACCCGTCGCTATAATCTTTTGCTCTTTGGGTCGTTGCCCAAGTTGTTGAAGCAACGAACCAAAACAAGTTTCAAGAACGTGGGGTGGTAACTCAGTTGGTTAGAGTATCTGACTTTTAATCAGAGAGTCGAGGGTTCGAGTCCCTCCCACCCTACCAACTATCTTCGATAGTGCAAAAAGCCTCCTTCGCGGAGGCTTTTTTGCGTCTGTGGCCCTGATCGGAAAGCCGCGACCGCGTACAAGCGATCCACGATGCGTCACCCGGCCCTTGCGCGGTTTGCGACTTAAGCATTGCACCGAGGCACGACTATCGCCCCCAATCGAGCGAAGGAAGGCCCCTCCTTCTGCAGAGCGGGCAATCTTCCCAACATGACTTTACGGCGGGGCCAGTATCCCGCTCCCGGCCCCATTGCCGCGCCGAAAGCATACGTTCTTCGAGGCTGTCATCAACCGTCCACATGAGGTAACGGCCCGGCATCCAATGCCGCCCCCGTCAATTCGCAGACGTTTGCCGCTCAAGTTCCGCGGTTCGGCGTCGCAGCGACTCGATCTCACCACGCGATACTTCGAGTTGATTGCGCAGAGTCGAAAGTTCGTCTTCAAGCAAGCTGGCCCTCATTGCTAACGCGTTCGTCGCTGTCGGCTGCCTGTTCGTGGCAGCATCGTCTGATGCGGCGCATTCCCCATCCATACTGAAGCGCAACTGCGTCAGTTGCTCCGCGTGGACATGCGAGCGCTCCAGTTGGTGACGCAACAGCAATTCAATTTCCCGCCGTGAGTTCTCCAGCTGCCCCTGCATGTCTGTCAGACGCTTCTCCAGCGCGCCAGATTTCCTCGTATGCTCTTCGATTAAGCTCGCAAGCTTTTTCTCGGCGACATCAATCGACGCAACCCGTTCCCGATCGATTCTCTTGTATGTTTCGGCTAGTTCCTCTACATACTCTCGCTCCCTTTCCGCTTGCCGTCGCAACAATGATTCCACCTCGCTGCGGGCACTCAGTTTAGCCATCGCGCAATCTGCGTCCAACTTGATGCGCTCGATGGTCAATGCCTCCTTGAGCTGACGTAACTCCCGCGTCTTCTCACAGAACTCTTCTTTCGCTCTGGCCCATCCGGCATTTGGTCCTGCTGTCCAAATTCGCCCTACCTCGTATTGCCCATGGGCAATGAAGTGCGCATAGGGCGAAATACCCGCAGTAATCAGATCGACGTTGTTCAACAGATAAGCAATCGGATCAAAATCGTCCGGAATCGTCGGATCACTCGCCAAATGCCAGTCGATATTCAGCAGGGCATTTGCAACACTGACGGCACCGGATTGCTGAGTCAGCGCAATTTTTTCTAACGCCCAGTCCAGCACGAGCTCCTGGACACGTGCCTTGTGATCGACCATGCGCCTACCTGCTTCCTCCGGGGCCCGGACGACGTTCGGCTGACGATCGGCCTTTTTCCCTTCCCCGGAAATGGAAACAACCTCGATCCCGCCAAAAAACTCTTTATTGATCCAGTTGAGATCAGCTCCGTAGCGCCGTTCAAGCTCACACTCGATCTCTGCACTTACCTCAACGGCCTCGGATCTGGCATATGGGTCTGCATAAATCATGCGATCAGAAATTTCCTCGGAGAAAGTACCACCAAATTCCCGATTGATCCTACGAAGAAAATCACGCTCGACAGCAGTCAATGAACGGTTGACGATCAGATCCTGGTGCTCGAGAGCGTCAATACTGATTAGGCCGACAAAAGAGTCAACCACACGCTTGTTGATCGCTTCATAGCTGATTACGGTAATTTCATCACGCGACAGCGTCTCGGCGAGCGACCTGAGTGTGTGAATATGAAGCCACTCGGCAGTTCTGACCCACACATCAAAATCCTCATACATCCCATGACGCTTAACAAGCTGATCATATACGGATTTCATGAATGGAATCACATTTCTCACGTAAAAAACTACGTGCAACTCGACACCTTCCGCTCGACAGACATTTGCAAGCAAGCGCCAATTTTCAGGCGAAAAATCACTGAAAAGTTCCGACGAGCAAATCGCAGTTGAATTATCCTCGAAGTAGGACTTTATTACTTGCGCAACCGACGCAGTGTCTTCTTCGCACGCGCAGATGGCTCCCCGCAGCATTTCGCCATTTCCGCTCGAAATCTGGTGCTCAAATGATATTCCGGCCTTATTCAGATACCCTACACCGCAAGCCCCAAGCTTTTCGGAGTTGAATTCAAGAAAGCTTTGCAATGCGGAAGAGCCAGTTTTAGGGCCGCCCGCATGCACGAACAAAGTAGATTTCATATTTTTTGCAAACACCCCAGACCGACTTAGACCTGCATCTTTAAATTTACTGCCAGACGGAATCAAATATTAATTAATCAACGATCACTTATTACAATTCGCGCACTGGAGCCTCGACACCGACTTACCGGAATCTTACTGCTTTCCGATAAAATTCTCCACGGAATTCAGCGTTTCGATAGAACCCAATATAATCCGATGAACTCGGACAACACGACCGACTCGGTGTAAAGGGCAACATGCGGTTCATGCTGCGGCGGCATGGACGAAACGAGCCGGCCCGCGGCACGCCGGCGAATGCGGGTGCAATGGACATCTCCGCGCAACGGGCGACCTCGGCGGGCGCCCGCTGCGCGTGTCGTCACTCCTGGACCGACGACGCGGAATCGGCATCGGTATATCGCGGCTTCGCGTTCTGCAAGTCGCGCGTGTTCTTCTGCACGGCCACCGAGCCGAACAGCGCGAGCACGAACGACATCGCGTAAAAGCCCTTCTCGCTCAATTGCAGCGTCGCATTGAAGAGGCCGACGATCAGCAGCGCGATCGACAGAAGCAGCGCGACCCAGCTGAGGCCGTAGTAGATGCCGGTGACGGAAATACCTTCTGCGCGGTCGCGCACGCTCTTCTGCAGCGAGATCGCCGCATAGAGGCCGAACACCAGCACGGTGAAGTGGTAGCCCTTCTCGTTGAGTTGCATGCCGGCGTTCCAGAGCCCGATCAGGAATGCCGCGAAACCGGCGAGCAGCGCGGCCCACGACGCGGCCACGAACGCGAACGACGGTTGCTGGATGGTGGTCTGGTTCATTGCTTTGCCCTCTCTTTCTTGTTGTTCGACGTCGTTGTCATTGAACTGCGTTTTGCGCATGGTAGCAGCTTTGGCGCGCGTCACGACGGGCATGCTTGCACGCTCACGTTTCGCGCCGCGCACGCCGCCAACGCCCCGGCGTCGTGCCGAGCACCGCGCGAAACGCCTTGCCGAACGCGGCCTCGGACTGATAGCCGACCGCCTGCCCGATTTCCGCCTGCCCGCGCTGCGTGTCCTGCAGCAGCGCGCACGCATGCATCATCCGGATCTGCGCGACGAACGCGCCGACGCTCATCCCCGCCTTCTCGCGGAAATGCCGCGCGTAGGTCGCGCGCGACATCGCCGCCGCGGCGCCGAGCGATTCGACGGTCCACGGTTGCGCCGGCGCCTGCAGCACGGCGTGGACCGACGGGCCCAGCCGCGCATCGGCCGCCAGCGCGAGCCAGCCGGACGGTACGCGCGCACCACGACCGTACGCGCGCAGCGCATACGCCAGCAGCGCCTGCCCGAGCGCATTCACGATCGCGCCGGCGCCCGGCTCCACGTTCGACGCCTCGGTACGCAGCACACTCGTCAGCAATTGCAGCGGCGCGGCCCCCGAGGTGTCGCGCAACCCGACGTGCAATACCTGCGGCAGCGTACGCATCAGCAGTTCGCCCGCGCCGCGCGCATAGACGAACCGCCCGCAGAGCAGGTCCACGCTCGCGCCACCAGGTTCAGCCGGATCGAGATTCGACTTGACCGGCAGCACCGCGCCGTCGCCGGCACGCGAATCGCGCAGCGGCACGAGCGGCTTCGACCGGCCGCCCGCTATGTGGAGCAGGTCATGCGCGCCGCCTGCGGGCAGCAGCACGAAATCGCCCTCGGCAAGTTGCAGCGTGCGCCCGTCGGCGGCACGCAGCCGGCAGGTTCCGGCCAGCACCAGATGGAATGCCGCCTCGCCGGGTGGCAGCGGGTCATGCGGCATCGCGAACGGGCCGTCGAGCAGACAGCGCACATCGAGTTCGACATGGCTGCGACCCAGCGACAGCAGTTGACTCAATGCATCCATGAGACGATTGCGCTAAAAATTGACACTCTAGCGTATCGAAACCCTCAGCGCGAGCGATCAGAATAGCCTTGCATCGCCCGAGATCGCGGCACCCGCCGCCCTCCTCACTCTTCTCGACAAGGACGCATCATGCTGAACTGGAACGAATACCGGAAGGAACTCTCGACGCGTATCGGCGACATCGCCAAGCTGTCGCCCGATACGCTGGCCGGCTACAAGGCGCTGTCCGGCGCAGGCGCCAAGACCGGCCATCTCGACGCGAAGACCCGTGAACTGATCGCGCTCGCGGTGGCCGTCACGACGCGCTGCGACGGCTGTATCGCCGTGCATACGGCCGAAGCGGCCAAGCATGGCGCGACCAAGGAGGAAGTGGCGGAAGCGCTCGGCGTCGCGATCGCGTTGAATGCGGGCGCGGCGCTCGTCTATTCGGCGCGTGTGATGGACGCGCTCGGCGACTGAGCCCGCGCGGTGCGGCACAGCCCACGTGCCGCACCGCACCGAACTGCTGCATTGCGTGGTGCCAAGCGACATGGTCGCGCGGTCGCGTACCGCGCGGAGGCGGCCGCCATGTATGTCGATTGTGGAGGCTCGCCCCGGGCGCGGCGACGTCGCGGAGTCGGCTACCATGCGCGAACGATACATCGTGAAGGAGCGCTCCATGTGCCGCTGGCTCGCCTATACGGGTAATCCGATCCATCTGGAAACCGTGCTGTTCCGCGCGAAGCATTCGCTGATCGACCAGAGCCTGCATTCGGAGCTGGGCGCCACGACCACCAACGGCGACGGCTTCGGCATCGGCTGGTACGGGCATCCCGACGAACTCCCGTTCCGCTATCGCTCCGTGCATCCCGCATGGAACGACCGCAACCTGCGCGAAGCCGCGCGAGCGATCCGCTCGCGGATGTTCATCGCACACATCCGCGCGGCCACCGACACGCCCGTGCAGGAAACCAACTGCCACCCGTTCCGCCACGGCCGCTGGCTGTTCGCGCACAACGGGCTGATCCGCGACTTCCACAAGCTGCGCCGCGACCTGACGATGAAGGTCGATCCGGCGCTGTTCCCGACGCTCGAAGGCTCGACCGATTCCGAGCTGATGTTCCGCCTCGCGCTGACGTACGGTCTCGAGCAGGCGCCGCTGCCGGCGCTCGAACGGATGGTCGGCGTGGTCGAGGAAACCGCCGCGCGGCATCGCGTCGCCGATCCGCTCAACATGACGATCTGCGCGACCGATGGCGAACGGATCGTCGCGGTGCGTTACTCGAGCGAACGGCAATCGCGCTCGCTGTTTCACAGCACGTCGTTCAAGCATCTGCACGAGCTGTATCCGCATAACCCGCGTATCGCCGAAGCCGGCGATGATGCGTTCATGGTCGTGTCGGAGCCGCTCGTCGACCTGCGCGGCGCGTGGGAGGAAGTGCCGGAGGGCATGGCGATCGTCGCGCATGGCGCCGATGTGCAGCAGCGGCCGTTCGGGCCGCGGCACAAGTGACATCCGGCAGTCCTGACGAAAGCGAGCGTGATAAGACGATTGTGACGATCCGGCTTTTAAGGGCCGGCGCGTGGTGCTGCCGAAGCAATCGGAAGGGATGCCAATCGTCACCCGGCAAAGATAATCGACCCACACGCGTCGAATAATCCCTAATTCGATAATGAGCGACAGAATCGCATCACGAAGGCGGACGCCGCGCACACTCCTCTGCGGTTTTCGCCGAATAAAAAATTAATACTCTTGCGATTTCATACCCACCAGGAACGGGGGCGATAATCGAAACACGGTCGAAGACATATGTGTCGAGGTATTCTGCAACACGTCGACGGGCACCGTCGCCCTGCCTCCGACGATTCCGCCGCAAGCTGCTCGCTCCCGCCTCCCTCATGGCACCGGGCCGGTCGGAACGTACCGCAAACTCAGTGGGGCAATGAAATGGGGCGAAGATTCTACCCGCCTTTTACCCCGGCGGCGACACGTGTTCATTTCCAATTATTACGACGAATCGGCAATCGTTACCGAGCAGATGGCGCCCGAACAACGTCGTGCCGCACGAAGGCCATCGCTTATTCCTGATTAAAATATTCAAGTTACAAATTTAGAAAAGGCACGTTACAATTCGCCGACGGATGAATCCGCATCATAAAAAAGTACGACGCAGTTACCGGCACATCGAATCCGAGATGACTCAAGATCTCCAAAATTCCCTCCCTGTCATGCTGACGGGTAATCAATCCGTGCTTTCCAGCATGAAGCAGGACCGTGCCTTCGTGGTATGGCTCACCGGTGTCTCCGGTGCCGGTAAATCGACGCTGTCGAATCTACTGAAAGACCAACTCGATGCGCGTGGCCTGCGGACTTTTCTGCTGGACGGCGACCTGCTTCGCGAAGGATTGAATCAGGACCTGGGATTCAGCGACGCAGACCGTCACGAGAACATTCGCCGGACGGCCGAGGTAGCGCGCCTGATGGTGGAGGCCGGGCTCGTCGTCATCGTCGCGCTGATCTCGCCGTTTCAGGAGGCTCGCGCCAAAGCGCGCGCGCGTTTTCCACAGGGCATGTTTTTCGAAGTCTTTGTCGACGTTGCGCTGGATGTAGCGGAAGCGCGCGACCCCAAGGGGCTGTATGCGCTGGCAAGGCAAGGGGCCATTCGGCAGTTCACCGGCATCGAATCCACGTACGAGAAGCCGGTATTTCCCGACGTGCACGTGCGCACGGGCGAAGCCAGTCCGCTGGAATGCGTGCGCGCGATCATGCAGAAATTGCCATTGAACGACTGATACCGGCCCCTCCCGGCTCATCCGCGCTCGACTACCCTCGCGCTATTGGGGCAAGCGACGGTTGAGCTGTCTGCCTTGCGCCACACCGGCCCACTCTCATGGTTGGCCGCGGCCCCCGAACCGCATCCGGATCGAATCAAGCTCACCCGGCAACCTGCGCGACCGTGCGCGCCGCCGCGGCAGCGCGACGAACCCCAAGCGTTCGTACAGCGCCTTGGCGCGCACGTTCCGCGTCAGCACGTCGAGCACGACCTCACGGCTGCCATCGCCCGGCAACGCCCCTGTATCCAGCGCATCGCGAAACAGCGCGCTGAACACCCCCGTGCCGCGCTGGCGTTCATCCGTCGCGCAATGCGCGACGAGGATCTGCGAACGCTTCGGCGCCGGGAGTTCCGTTTCCAGGACCAACCCGCGCAGCAACTGGCCAACCGTGCGTCGCACGCCAAAGAAGCGCGCGAGCGCCCACACGACATGCACATCGTCAAACGTCGTCCGCTGCCCGTCGTGAATCGCCATCACCGCGAGCACCGCGCCATCGTCCCCAACTGCGACCCGATGCCGGCGCCACGAGAAGCGTCCGTGGCGCGACCGGAACGCCTGCTGCAGGAAAGCGATGCAGCGCGCGTCGCTTTCGCCGAGAAAGAAGCCGAACTCGGCCACGCCGGACGCAAACACGAGCGGCGCGCATGCTGCCGCATCATCCGCACTGGCCGCGCGAAACCGCACCGGCTCGCCGGCGCGTGGCGCCGCTTGCGCGACCGCGGCGGCCTGCGTCACGCGCCGCGCCCCGCGAGGCGCGACAACACGCCCACCGTCCGGCTGATCTGCTCCGGCTCGTGCGTCGAGCAGATGAAGAAGCGCAGGCGCGCCGCCTTTTCCTCGACGGCCGGATAGAAGATCGGCTGCACGTTGATCCCTTCATCGAACATCGCATTCGCCCACTGCGCGGCCTTCAGCGAACTGCCCGTGATCACCGGTACGACCGCATACCCGGCGCTCGTGCCGGTATTCAGCCCGGCCGCACGCGCCTCGGTCAGGAACTGCCGCCCGCGAGCCTGCAGTTGCGCGACGCGCTCCGGCTCGGCCTGCAGGCGTTCGAGCGCGGCCAGCGACGCTTCGGCGAGCGTCGGCGCGAGCCCGACGCTGTACAGGAAGCCCGGCGCCAGATGGCGCAGCATGTCGACGAGCGGCTGGCAGCCGGCGATGAAACCACCGCATCCGGCCAGCGTCTTGCTCATCGTGCCCATCCACATGTCGACCTGATCGGGCGCGACGCCGGCATGCTCGCGGATGCCCTTGCCGGTCACGCCCAGCACGCCGAGCGAATGGGCCTCGTCGACCAGCAGGAATGCCCCGTGACGCGTCTTCACGTCGACGAAGCGCTGCAGGTCGGGAAAATCGCCGTCCATGCTGTACAGCCCTTCGATCGCGATCAGCACGTGCCGGTATTCGCGGCGCACGCGCGACAGCAACTCGTCGAGCGCCTGCCAGTCGTTGTGCGGGAAGCTCAGCCGCTTCGCGCCGCTCAACTGTGCGCCCTGGACGATGCTGTTGTGCGCGAGCGCGTCGTGGACCACCAGATCGCCGGGGCCGAACAGCGCGCCGATCACGGTCACGTTGGTCGCATGGCCGCTCACGAACGCGACGCAGTCGTCGGTCTCGTAGAACGCGGCCAGCGCGCGCTCGAGCGCGCGCTGCACCGGACGCTCGCCCGCGACCATCCGGCTCGCCGAAGCCGACGTGCCGTAGCGGTCGATCGCGGCTTTCGCGCGCGCGGACACCGCCGGATCGCCGGCCAGACCCAGATAGTTGTAGTTGGCGAAGTTCAGGTATTCACGGCCGCCGATCTGCGTGGTCGCCCCGGCGACGCCGTCGTGCACGCGGAAAAACGGCGACTCGACCCGCAGCTTCTCGCCCATCTCGCGCATGATGCGGACCTGCTGATACTGCGGCATCGACTCGAAGCGGCTGCGCGCCGACGCGGTCTGCGCAGCCGGCGTGCCGGGCACGCCGGGCGCGGCCGCGGCGTCGGTCGCGCGCTCCAGTTGCCGTTTCAGCGCTTTTGCCGCCAGTTGCTGGCGAAGATGCTCTCCCAGTGCCATTGCTTCCTTCGCTTTATCTCGAAAAGCCGCTATGTTACGCCGCGTATTTTTTCACGCGTCGGAAAACTCGGCCCACTGCCATGCATCGGGCGCGGCCAATAGCGCATCGACCAGCCGGAAATTCATCTCGTGGCTCGGCCGCAGCGCGCTCACGCGCGCGAGCAGCGGCGCGCCGGCCAGCGCGAGATCGCCGACCAGGTCGAGCACGCGGTGCCGGACGAATTCCTCGGGCAGCCGCATTCCGCCCAGCACGCGATTGCCGACGATCGACGCGGTGCACGATGGCCGCGCGCCGCGCAGGATCGGCACACCACGAAGATAGCCGGCGACGATCGCGGGCACGGCCCACTTCACGCGCCCGTACGAGCGCGACGGCGCGATGTCGCTCGCGAATGCGGCCGGCGTCAGCGCGCCGTCCCAGTGCATGTCGCCGAAGCCGCGCAGATCGTTGCGCACGCTCAGTTCGTAACGGGGCGCCGGCTCGATCCGCATCTCGCGCCGCTGGTCGCCGTCGCCGTCCGTGACGACGATGGGCCGCAGCACGCGGATGAAGCGTTTCGGCGCATCGAGCGCGACGCGGCCGCATGCGCGGATCGCGTCCACCCACGGCGTGGCGCTGCCGTCGAGGATCGGCACCTCTTCCGCGTCGAGCTCGACGATCGCGTGATCGATCTCGCACGCGAGCAGCGACGCGAGCAGGTGCTCGATCGTGCGTACGCCGATGCCGTCGGCATTGCGCAGCATCGTGCAGAGCGGCTGCGCGCGGCGCAGCGCGGGGTCGACGGGCAGCGTCGCGAGCGTGCGCCCGTGCTCGACCCGACGGAACACGATGCCCGTCACGCCGTCGTCCGGACGCGCGGGCAGAATCCGCACGCCGACCCGGTGTCCCGTATGCAAGCCGTGCCCGTCGATCGTCAGCGGGCGCGCCAGCGTGCCCTGCCGCGTCGCCCAGCCGGTCGGCGCGCTCACCGCGCCACCTCCAGCGACGGCGTTACCTGCTCGGCAACCGGCGCCGGCTGCGCATCGAGCATCGCGCGCGCTTCGCCGTCGATCGCATGCTTCGCGGCGAGTGCCGCGACGGCCTCCTGCGCGGCATCGGCCGCCGACGCGGCATCGCAGCCGGCATCCGCCGACGCGCCGATCGAATCGACGATGCGGCCGGCCAGCGTCGTCACCGACGCGCCTTCCGCGATCGCCATCACCGACAGCTTGACCTCGAACGCTTCCTCGACCGCAAGGCCGAGCTCCATCCCCATCAGCGAATCCATGCCCATGTCGAGCACCGACTTGTCGAGCGCGATGCGATCGGGCGTCATGTGCAGAATCCGCGCGATCTGCGCCTGCAGCGTCCGCGCCACCAGCGCGATGGCTTCGTCGCGCGGCAGGGCCAGCACTTCTTCACGCAGTTGCGTGCCGCCGTCGCGCGCATCGCCGCCCTTCGCCTGCGATTGCAGCAGCACATACCGGCGCGCCTTAGCAGCCGGCATCCCGCGTGCCACCGCATGCCAGTCGAGCCGCACCACCGCTTCGCCGGCCGCACCCGCGACCAGCACGCGCTCGAGCGCGGCCATCGCTTCGTCGGACGTGATCGACGCACCGCCGATCCGCGACTGCAACGCTTCGCGCGTATCGGCGTTGCGTGCGAGGAAGCCGACATCCTCGAGCGGCCCCCAGGCCATGAACGTGCCGGGCAAGCCTGCCGCGCGGCGATGTTCGACCAGCGCTTCGAGGAAGGCGTTGGCCGCGACGTAGTTCGATTGCCCCGGATTGCCGAGATAGGTGGTCGCCGACGAATAGACGACGAACAGGTCGAGCGGCAGCCCGCGCGTCGCGCGATGCAGGTTCCACGCGCCGGCAACCTTCGGCGCGAGCACCGCGGCCATCCGCGCATCGTCGAGATTGCGCACGAGACCGTCGTCGATCGACATCGCGGAATGCAGCACGCCCTTCAGCGGAACGTCGCGCCGGACGAGCGCGGCCATCATCGCGTCGACCGCCGCGGCATCGGTCACATCGCACGACACGACGTCGACGGTGACGCCGAGCGTGTCGCGCCAGCGCGCGACCTCCTCGCGCGCCGCGGCGGCGAGTTCGCCGGAACGGCTCGCCAGCGTCAGCCGACGTGCGCCGTGCTCGACCATCCAGCGCGCGCTCGCGAAGCCGAGGCCACCCGTGCCGCCGACCACCAGGTAAGCACCATGCGGATCGAGCGCGAACGACTCCGCGCGCGCGACGCCGCGCGTCGGCGCGGGCGTGCCGGACGGATAGGTCACAAGCACCTTGCCGATCTGGCGCGCCTGCTGCATGTAGCGGAACGCATCCTCGGCCCGCTCGGCCGGGAACGCGCGGTACGGCAGCGGATGCAGCACGCCTGCCGCGAACAGCGCCATCACTTCGCCGAACAGCCGTGCGGTCAGTTCCGGCAACGCACCCATCAACTGGTCGGCGTCGATGCCGAAATAACTGATGTTGTTGCGGAACGGCCGCAGCCCGATATGACTGTTTTCGTAGAAATCGCGCTTGCCGAGTTCGAGGAAACGGCCGAACGGACGCAGCGTATCGATGCTGCGCACCATCGCCTCGCCGGCGAGCGAATTCAGCACGATGTCGATGCCCTCGCCGCCCGTCATCGCGCGAATCTCGTCCGCGAACGCCAGGCTGCGCGAATCGAGCACGTGATCGGCGCCGAGCAGGCGCACGAATTCGCGCTTCTCGTCGCTGCCGGCGGTCGCGAACACTTCCGCGCCGAAGTGGCGCGCGAGCTGGATCGCGGCGATCCCGACGCCGCCCGCGCCGCCGTGCACCAGCACGCGCTCGCCGCGGCGCAGCCGCGCGAGTTCGACGAGCGCGTAGTACGCGGTGAAGAACGTGGTGGGCACGGTCGCCGCTTCCTCGAACGACAGGCGCTCGGGTTTCTGCGCGATGGCCTGCGCGCGTGTCCTGACGCGCGTCGCGAACGACGCCGGCGCGAAACCGAGCACCGCATCGCCCGCTGCGAATGCCGTCACCGCGCGGCCTACGCGGACGACGCGGCCGGACAGCTCCATGCCGATCGTCGCGCCCGCGAAGCCGGTCTCCACCGCTTCATCGGACAGGAGCCCCATCGCATACATCACGTCGCGGAAATTCAGGCCGGTGGCCACCGGCTCGATTTCCACCTCGTCGTCGCCCAGCGCGCTTTCCGGCAACGCAAACCATTCGAGATTGCGCAACGAGCCCGGTGCGTCGAACGCCAGCACCGACGCGCGTGCAAGCGCGCCGTCGCTGCGCGCCGCGGCCTGTGCGGCCGTCAGCATGCGCGGCACCAGCCGCCCGTGCGTGCTCAGCACGACTTCTTCCTCGACCGCCGCGCCGGTCAGCTCGCGAATCAGCGCATCAGGAATCCCGTCCGCCGTGCGATCGACGTCGATCAGGCGACACGCGAGTTCGGGATGCTCGTTCGCCAGCACGCGACCGAGGCCCCACAGCGTCGCCTGTTCCGGATGCGCATGCGCGGCTCCGGCGAACGGCGCGCCGCCGCGTGTGACGACGGTCAGCCGCGTGCGTGCGTTCGGTTGCGCGCCGAGCGCGCGCACGAGCGCCGCCAGCGCGATCACGCCGTGACGCAGCGCGGCCATCAGGTCGTCTCCCGTCGTCGTGTCGGCGAGCGGCGTTTCCGGCGCGCAGAACACGACATGCGCCGGTTGCCCGGCCGGCAACGACGCAATGGCATCGCCCGCATGCACGAGGTCGACGATATCGGCCGGGTAGCCCGCGTGCGCGAGCGCGTCGGCCAGTTGCCCGCCGAAACCGCCGGCCGCGTCCGGTGCGTGCATCACGAGCCATTGTTCGCTGCGGGCGAGCGTATCGAGATCGCTCGCGTCGCTGCCGCGTTGCGCGGCCGCGGCGCTTGCCGGGTTGCGTGCGATGACGAACGTCGGCGTGCCGTCCAGATCGAGCGACTGCTCGACATGCCGCACGACGTCGACGTAGCCCGCGCGCGCCAGCGCCGCCTCGAGATCCGTCGGCGCCAGCGGCGCGGGCAGGTCGACGCCCGTCGACGCAGGCTGCGCGCCGAACACGATGTCGGAGAAGCGGCCGCGACGCGGCTCGGCCAGCAGCAGCAAGCCGCCCGGCGCGAGCCACGATCGCATCGCGTTCAGTGCATCGGCCGCATCGGGACGGCCGCTCAGCGCGCGGTTCGCGACGATCAGGTCGTACGGCCCGGCTTCGTCGGCGGACAGCGACAACCGTTCGCCCGGCTGCAACGCGACCGTGCGCACCGCGGCTTCCGCATCCGTATCGAACCCGGCCAGCTGGCCGGCCGTCGCGGCGATCGTGTGATCGCAGCGCGCGGCGGCGAGATGCATGCCGAGCGTTTGCAGCACGTCACCGTCCGTCGCGCCCAGTTCGAGCACGCGCAGCCGGCGCGCCGGCTGCCACGCGCCGACCGCCTGCTCGACGCCGGCCGCCAGCAGCGCATGCACGTGCTGCCAGGTCGGCGATGCGGCAAGCAACTGCTCGACCAGGCTGTGCCCGGTCGGCGACAGCCAGCGTGCGCCGTCCTTCGCGCCGCTCAGCACGTCGGGCAGTGCCGCGCCGCAATGCGCGAGCAGCGTCAGTTCGGCCACGTGCCCCGGCGATTCGGCCAGCAGCCCGCGCCACAGATCGTCGAGCGGCGGCAGCGCCGCGCACGCCGCGTCGTCGCGGACGAGACGCGCGCCGTCACGCGCGGCCAGCCCGTCCTCGACGAGCATGTCGGCCAGGCGTGTAGCGAGCGCAGCCCGCTCCGGTGCGGGCTGCCACGTGCCGGCGAATACGCCGAGCGCATCGAACGCGCGCAGCACGTACAAGCTTGCCAGCACGTCGAGCAGCGGCAGAATCTCGGTCAAATGCTGCATCCGACGGCCGTCGAGCTCCGCGGCGTCGACGCGCGCGACCGCTTGCGCGAGCAGCGCGTCGGGTGCCGGCAAAGCGGTCGCCTCCACGTCATTCGGCAACGGCATCTCTTCGAGGCGGTAGACGAAACGCGAAGGCAGGTTCTGCCGGCGGCCGACGAGGTCCACGCGCCGGAACCGGCAGCCGCCGAGCCGCGCGACGATCGCGCCCTGCGCGTCGAGGAATTCGAAATGCGCGACGATCGAATGCGGGCTGCGCCGGTCGACCCGTGCGAGCACGCGGGCGACCGCGTCGCCGCGCAAATAGTCGACCCGGCCGATCTGCACCGGCACGTAGGCCGGATGCTCGCCATCACGCGCCTGCGCCGCCAGCAGCGCGAACAGCGGATGAAACCCGCTGTCCATCAGCGCCGGATGCAGCAGATACGCAGATAGCGCCCGCGCATCGCCGCACGCGGCCGGCGCGGCGACGTCGGCCAGCGCGGCATCCTCGGCCGCGGCGACCCGCACGGTGCGAACCCAGCGGAACGCCGGCCCGTAGTGGAGGCCGATGGCTGCCGTGTTCGCATACAGCGTGTCGCCGTCGGCGGCCGGCAGCGCGAGCAGGCGTTCGAGCGTCGCGGCCGGCACGATGCTCGCGGCGCCGAGCGCATTGCCGCTTTCGAGCATCCGCCCCGTCACATTCAGCGTCCATGCGCCGTCGGACATCCGGTCGCGCGTCTCGATCGTAAACGTCGCGGTGCGCGGCTCGATCACGAGCCGGAACAGCTTCGCCTGCTGCGGCTGGAACACGACCGGCGTGCGGATCTCGACGTTTTCGAGCGCCGCATCCGGCGTATCGAAGAAGGTGCGCGCCGCGGCAAGCGCCATTTCCACGTAGCCGGCGCCCGGGAATGCCACGCCGCCGTCGACGACGTGATCGGCCAGCATCGGCAGCTTCGCCGGATCGAGCTGGTTTTCCCAGCCGAACGCGTGTTCGTGCAGCCGATAGCCGAGCAGCGGATGCTCGCGGCGGCGATTGACGAGACCATAGCCCTCGACGGTCGGCGTCAGCCAGAAGCGGTCGCGCTGCCACGGATACGACGGCAACGCCGCACGCGCCGCGCCGGGCGCGAAGCGGTCGGGATCGACGTTCGCGCCGTGCGCGATCGCCGCGAGAATCGCCTGCCGCAGCGTCGCCGCGCTGCCGTGGTCGCGCTTGAGCGTCGGCAGCACCGCGCCGGTCACGCCGGCGGCCGTCAACGCCTGCTTCACGTAGGTGCGCAGGATCGAATGCGGCGACACTTCGACGAACAACCGGACGCCCTGCTCGATCAGGTGCGCGATGCCGTCGCCGAAGCGCACGGGCTCGCGGATATTGCGCCACCAGTAGCGCGCATCCAGTTCGTTGCCCGCGAGCGCGCCGCCGGTCACGGTCGATACGAACGTGCCGTTGCCCGGTTGCGGCCGCAGGCTGGCCAGTTCGGCCAGCACGACCGGCTCGATGCGATCCATGTGGCTGCTGTGGAACGCATAGTCGAGATCGAGCATCTGGAAGAACTTGCCGCTGCCGCGCAGCGCCGCCTCCAGCGCCTGCAAGCCCTGCAGCTCGCCCGCGAGCGTCACCGCGTCAGGGCTGTTGATGCCGGCCACCTCGACCCGGCGCACCAGTCCGTGGCGCGCGATCAGCTCGCGCGCGGCCGCCTCGCCGATGCCGACGGCCGCCATCCGGCCGCTGCCGCGCGTCATCGCCTGGGCGCGGCTGCGGATCTTGATCACGCGCACCGCGTCGGCGAGCGACAGCGCACCCGTCACCCACGCCGCTGCAATTTCGCCGACGCTGTGGCCGATCGCCGCGTCGTAGCGCATGCCGCGCGCGTCGATCACACGAATCATCCCGACCTGGATCGCAAACAGCAGCGGCTGCGCGTTCTCCGTCGCGGCGAGCCATTCGGCGCCCGCGCCGGCCAGCCATTCCGCGCTCGGACCGCCGCGCATCACGTCGACGAGCGACGGGCTGCCGTCCTCGCACCACAGCGCGTCGACTTCGTCGAGCGCCGCACGGAAGATCGCGTTCTCCGCATAGAGTTCGTTGCCCATCCCGACCCACTGGCAACCGTTGCCCGAGAACACGAGCGCGGTACGCAATGCGTCGGCAGGCGCCTGGCCGGTTGCCACGCTGGCCGGCAGCCCTTCCGGTGCCGGCTGGGCCAGTGCCGCAAGCGCCGCACGGCCTTCGGCCACGTCGGCCGGCGCGACGATCGCGCGATGTTCGAGCCACTGGCGACGACGGGCGGCCGCGGCGGCCAGCGCCTGCCAGTCGCCGCCGTTGTCGAGCACCGCCACATAGCGGCCTGCGAGTGCCGCGAGCGCATTCGCGCTGCGAGCGGTCAGGACGAGCGGCGACGGTTGTGCATGAGCCGGCTCGGGCGCTGCCGTCGGCACGTCGTTTGCGACCGGCGCCTCGGTCAGTACGACGTGGGCGTTCGTTCCACCGAAGCCGAACGAGTTGACGCCGACCGTCAGCGGTGCGCCACCCGCGTCGAGCGGCATGTAGCGATCGACGACACGCAGACGGCCGCCGTCGAAATCGATCCCGGGATTGGGCGTGACGAAGTGCAGCGAGCGCGGCACCGCGCGATGCTTCAGGCACAGCACGGCCTTCAGCAGACCGGCCATGCCGGACGCCGTCTCGAGGTGCCCGATGTTGGTCTTCACCGACCCGATCAGCAGCGGACGATCGGCCGGGCGCTCGCTCGACACGACGTCGATCAGCGCGCGTGCCTCGATCGGATCTCCCACTGCCGTACCGGTGCCGTGCGCCTCGAGATAGGCGAGCGACTGCGGATCGATGCCGGCGCGCGCGTACACGCTGCGCAGCAGCGACGCCTGCGCGGCCGCGCCCGGCACGCTGATCCCGCCCGGCGAGTGGCCGACCGAGTTCACGCCGGAACCGGCTATCACTGCGTGGATCGTGTCGCCGTCGGCCAGTGCGCGATCGAGCGGCTTGAGCAGCACGAATGCGCCGCCTTCCGAGCGCACGTAGCCGTCGCCGGTCGCGTCGAATGCGCGGCAACGACCGCGCGGCGACAGCATCGACGCCTTGGAGAAACTGACGAAGCCGAACGGATGCAGCAACAGGTTGACGCCGCCCGCGAGCGCCACGTCGGCTTCACCGGACTGCAGCGCCTTGACGGCTTGATGGAGGGCGACGAGCGACGACGAGCAGGCCGTATCGACGGACATGCTCGGGCCGCGCAGGTCGAACAGGTAGGACACGCGGTTCGACGCGATGCTCAGCGTATTGCCGGTCGCCGAATACGGATCGATCACGTTCAGATCGTCCATGTTGCGGTTGCCGTAATCCGTGCCGGCCACGCCGACGAACACGCCGCAGTTGCTGCCGCGCATGTCGGCCGGGCGCACGCCCGCGTCCTCGAACGCTTCCCATGCGAGTTCGAGCAGCAGGCGTTGCTGGGGGTCCATCTGGGCCGCTTCGCGCGGCGAAATGCCGAAGAACGCGGCGTCGAAGCCGGCGACGTTGTCGAGCACGCCGGCCGCGAACGTGTAGCTCTTGCCCGGTTCGCGTTTGGACGGGTGCTGGTAGAAATCGGTACCGAAGCGGTCAGCGGGGATTTCGGTCACCGCGTCGCGTTCGTCGCGCAGCAGTTGCCAGAAGTCGCCAAGATTGTTCGCGCTTCCGGGAAACCGACAAGCCACCCCAATTATTGCAATCTTACTGTTCATCTTTTATGTCGCTTTCTCGGATGCGTGCGGTTGTTCCGCGCGATGTCCGTCATCTTGTACCACATGCAAAAGTACCGACCCAAGCTCTTCGGCCTCCAGATTCCGGCATTCGGGAGTGTCTGTGCCGTAATTTCGCCAAATGAAGTAGTCGCTGCGTTGCGGGGTAACGCCCAGCTTCTGGAAAACATGAGGCAATGCGGGGACGTGGTCGCCGTAAAAGCAAACGACTGTTTCACGATCACGGGTGCGCAAATAATCGAGCAAGCGCCCGATCATTGCGTCTGCATTTTCAATGTGCCGCAGATAGGCAGTCAGGTCGCGCCAGCAGGCATCTTCGCCAAGAGTATGCCTCGAAGACGATTCTCCCGGTAATACCTGCTCAAGGTGCAGTGGGCCGTGGTTCTCCATTGTCATCGCGAAGATGAAGCGCGGGTTCGCGCGCTCGTTTTCCAGTGCGGCGATCACTGCGTCCAGCACTGCGGCATCGGAAATATACGGGCCGGCACGCGGCGCGTCGGCAAAGTATTCGATATCGAGAAATGTGTTGAATCCGAGCAACGGAAAGACACGATTGCGACCAAAGAAATCGGCGTAATACGGATGCAGCGCCAACGTTTCGTAACCGCCGCGGCCAAACCAGCTTGCGATCGACGCGCACGCGCGGCGCACGAACGCATACGGATAAAAACGCGCGTAGCCGAGGCGCTCAAACGGCAGGCCGGTCAGCACCGAGAATTCCGTGCGCATCGTGTTTGCGCCCCATGCCGGTACCGAAAGCTCGCCGTAGCAGACTGCTTCGCGTCTCGCGCGATCGAAATGGGAAAGCAAGGCTGGCGCAATTGCCGATGAAATGCGTCGTACGTCGAACAGCGATTCGCTCTGGATCACGACGACGTCGGGGCGTTGCACCGACGTACCGGCAACGAACGGCCCCGTCTCGACCACGCGCCGGAACGCCTTGAACGTCGCGGGACGCATGCCGTTCAGCAAGTATGCAATGAAAACCGCGAAAAACCCGTGACGCCGCTGATCTTCCTCGGCGTCGAGCGCCAACGGCAGGCGACCTGCAATGTATCGCGCCAGTAAGAATGTGAAGGCAACAACGGCCGCCAGCGCCAACACCGGACGCGGCGTGACGGGCGCCTCGGCAAGATAGCCGGCGACGACCAATACGATTCCGGCGCCGATCGCCGCGACCTTACCGGCGCTCAGGAACGGCAGATAGAGCCGCGGGTGCGAGAACAACTGACTGAAGAGGCTGAGATCGGTAAAAACGAACGGTTCGCGCAAGGACTCATATTTGGCGTTGCTGACGACTGCGACAAGCCCGACCAAAGCCACTGCGACGGACGACGAGAAGATCGGACGCGCGGTAACAAGCAACATCAGTGACGCAAGGAACACGACGGCAAGCACGTGCACGAGCAACGCGCCCGCACCGCGCCGCAACGAAGCACGCGGAACCGCGATCAGGTCCGGCAGAAAAGACACGCCAGCCGCAACGGCAAACGCGAGCCAGATCGCGCCCGTCAATTTACGTCTTCCTTGCCGGGCAGATACGAAAGCTTGTCGAGAATCGCATCGGCCAATGTGATGGGCAGGACGGTGAGGATACGCATGCCGAACGCGAGCAGGCCCGGAAATGCGATTTCCGCGCGCCCGGCATCGAGCTTCCTGCGAATGTATGCGGCTGCCTGATCGGCACTCCACATGAACGGCTTGTCGCCAGGAAAAACGTCGCTCATCGACGTCTTGACGAAGCCGGGAAGAATGACCGAGACACCGATCCCGTCGCGTTTCAGCAGTGGGCGGACAGAATCGGCGTAGGCCTTGATCGCCGATTTGCTCGCGCAGTACGCGGGCGAGATGGCCATACCTCGAAGCGCGGCGAGGGAACTGACCGCAGCAATGCGGCCATGCTTGCGGGTACGCATGCGCTCCACAGCCGGGAGAACCGTGTGCATCGCGCCGTAGAAATTCGTATCGACAACGGTAGCGATACGGTCGAGGTCCTCCCAGTCGGATGCGGAGGACAGCGTGCTCGCGACACCAGCGTTGGCGATGAGCAGGTCGATCGGATGCTGATCGTCGAAACGATGCAGCCATGCGCGAATCGGCTCCGGCTCTCGTACGTCGACGATGCCGACGATCACTTTTGCACCGCGCGCCCTGCATGCCGCCGCTGTCGCTTCGAGCTGCGGTTCATTCCGGCCAACGATGCCGAGCACCGTGTCGGGTTGCGCATATGCGAGCGCCAAAGCGCGGCCGATGCCTGCGCTTGCGCCGGTGACAACGACGTGCCGAACCAGCGCCTTAGTCATCCGCACGCTCTAGGCGGGCAACCGCGCCGGCAATGGCCATCGTGATGCCTGTCCGGGTGTAGAAATCGCCGTTGATCTGTGTGTGATGCATCACGTAGTCGAGGAAGGCGTGATAGAGATCCATATCCGGCGGCACGCCTCCAAGCCAAAAGTCGTCGAGCGCTCCCTGCCAGGTCAGGCCGCCGAAATTGTAGATAGCGGAGCCGAGCGCAACCAGCGGCCGCTGGTGATGCAGCGCAGACAGGCCAACCGTGCTGTTGATAACCACGACCCCGCGTGCGTGCTCGAGCAACGTCGGAAGATGGCCGGCATCGATGAAACGAATCCGATTCTCCATCCCTGCGGCACGCGCAATTTTAAGCGAAAAATTACGATACTCGATCAGCCCCGTATCCAGGGGGTGATTTTTGATGACCAGCAACGCATCTTGCGGTGCATGCCGCGCGAATGATTCCACGACGTGGCGGATCGCAGCGCGAATTCCATCGAAAGACGAATGCACGACGATTTGTGCATCGGAATTCAATTGCAGCGGAAACAGGTAGTACGTCCGGCCGCTATCGAGCAATTCGCGCGTGACCGCCTCCGCTTCGCGTCGATGCTTGCGCTGCAGGAGCATCCGGACGGCGAGCCCTGAATATTCAAAAAAGCCGTTCTTCGGTCGGTGACTGCGATACTTCGGAAACCTGGGCCAACATATCGTGTTCGCAAAGCGATACGTGATGTCGTGAAAGGCGCGCTCGTACAGGTTGTAGCCCGTGGGTTGCCACTGCTTGGCGGGCGGCGTCACGCTGCGTTGCTGTAGGTACCATGCGGACTCGCGCGGCAACAACGAGCGTCCGTTGACGCCGTGGCGCTCAAGCGTGATCCAGTGCGGGCGGACGTAACCTTCCTCGAATACGTGGACACGCAGGCCATGCTCCGCCGAGACTGCCAGCATCTCGCGATGTATGTCGCGACAGTCGCCGAACATCACGACATCGGTGATTCCTTCCCGCCGTACGACATCGTCGTACCATTGCGGCAAATTCTCAACCCCGCCGCTATAATTCAAAACGGCCCCTGCCCCGCCATACAATAAATCGCCACCGCAAAAATTTACTCGATGGACGGCATACCCTTTGTCCCGGAGCGCGCGCGCGAGTTGATAGAAAAAAAGCGAGGCAGTGCCTTGCAGCACGAGAAACGAGCGCGGCATCTAAGTATATTGAATGGAGGACCGAAGAGACGCTAAGCACCAGCGCAATGATCTGGAAAGGCACATGTAATGTACGCCATCCCCGTAATCTCTCGTGTCAGCCTCAATGGCAGAATGAGGCGACAATGAACGCCGAAGGTAGGGAGGATACCTCATTGCAATCCAAATGAGAAATATGCGTGATCGTCAAAAAAACGACATATGCTTCCCACTGAATCGGATTTCGCACGAGCGTCACATATTTGCGGACGGACCTGTTCGACAACAGGCTGGCATCCGTGCCGATTGACCTTCCACGCCGGCATGCCACCCGCTCCGTCGCCGCCCCGTCGCCCGACGCATTGCAAATGCGTCGCCCGGCCTTCCGCGTTCGGCACACATCAACCCTGTATCCAACTGCGCAGTCGTCCCGTCAGGGTTCGCGACTTGCGCGGCGCGCCCGCCGGCGACTGAGTGACCGCCTCACCCAGATAGGAATTGGGTTTGGGCGTGCCGTCGACGATGTTGACCAGATTGCGAAGTTGCAGACGGCCCAGGTATTCATCGGAAAACGCGGGCGTATAGTAGACGCAATCATCGAAAAAATAATGCGTCACCTGCGACCAGCGAGACATTGCCGGATCGAGTTGCGGACTCCCGCCGTGCAGCAGATTGGCACACCAGATCAGCGCTTGCCCCTTGCGGGCTTCGAATGTCTTGATGCTGGCACCCTTTGCCGTCACCATGGCATCCCAGATTTCCTGATACGGTAATTGCGCCGATTCGCTGGATACCCCAAAGCCGCGTCGACCGGCCGTTGCATTGTCGATCATCGGCCAGTTGTGCGATCCGGGGACCAGCTGAAGCGGCCCCGATTCGGGCGAGATGTCTTCGAGAGCGACCCATACCCCACACATGAAGCGCTGCGGGATCGACGAGAAATGCACCGCATCGGTGTGCAACGGCTGCTGCGTGCCGACCCGGAAATTGAGCGTCTGGAATGGAAATGCCGCACGACCATACAAGCGTTCGAGCAAATCCAGCATTTGACGATTGGTGGCAATCGCCTTGACGTCCGGGTCCTTTATCCACGCGTCCTGGATACGACCGGCACCGTGGACCACGCCATCGCTGCTCAATCCCGTTTCCACAAACTGTGCGGTCAGGCGTTCGCGAATACGTGCGATCCGTGCATCGAGTTCAATATCGGGAAAATCGATCACCGCATAGCCATTGCGATTCAACGCAACCGCAATCTCGTGCTCGCCGGGCGTCAACTCCGCCTGCGCGACCTCAGCATCGAACAGTGGAGACTCGATTAATGGAATGCCGGGAAGCAGCCGCTTTTTTACATCCATGAATATTCCTTCTGCACCACGTTACTCTCTCCGGGACACGCCAGAGAGATCAGATAACGGCGAATATTCCATCTTTCATGAAATCTCGCTCGCCCCGGGAAAATTTCCAAAACACGACAACAGACTCACTCCGCCCGAACTCGCCAAGGATCATATATCCTCGGAAAATTCGCAATAGTAAAATCCTCTCGATCGAGGGTCAAATTTTCATTATAGTATGGGTCATTTAATTGATCGGTGCGCCACCTGGAAAGCATGAAACTCTTCTCTCCATTAAATCTGACACGCTTCTCGTGAGACATCTGATCGTCACCCCTGCTATAGGATTCGTAGTGGTACAAGACTGCGTAAGGCGTCCACAATATCCGATAGCCCGCCTCCCTCACACGAAGGCACAGATCGACATCATTAAATGCCACCGGAAGGTTTTCCTCATCGAATCCGCCGACGGCTTGAAACACATCACGACGCATGACCAGGCACGCTCCCGTGACTGCCGAGAAATTTTGCGTCAGCATCGCTCGTCCGGCATAGCCCGGGTGCGTCGAGGGGTACAGCTTGTGCGCATGGCCGGCGAAACCGCCAATTCCGATCACCACACCTGCATGCTGGATGAATCCGTCCGCATAGAGCAGCTTCGCACCTACGGCACCGATCTCCGGACGCCACGCGTGCGAAACCATCTCTTTCAGCCAATTCGGCTCACTTGCCTCCACATCGTCATTCAAAAAACACAGAACGTCACCTGTTGTATATTTAACAGCGAAATTGTTTATTGACGAGTAATTGAAAGGAAAATCATACTTCAACACCGTCACGCTGCCTTGCGCCGACAAGGATTGCAGATAATCGACCGTCTCGTGGCTTTCGCTTTGATTATCGACGACGATGACCTCCAGGTGTTCATAGGAGGTTCCATGAAGCAGGCTGTGGATGCATTTCTTCAATAAGGGGCCACCATCCCGAGTCGGTATGATGACGGTGACGCGTGGCGCGGGGGTGGGCAGCGGATATTGCACTCGATAGGTTCCGGCCAGATGCCCATGAGAAACGCTCACTCCAGGCTGATCCTTGAAGTAATCCGAAAGCGACCTCTGTCCGGCTTGGCCGACGCTATCATCCGAATCTGGAGCGGCGCAGCCGGGTCCATTTCCTCGCCGGGCGTGATAGAGCACGCGGGGGATATGACAAATCTGCGACGCCGCACTCACTTTCACGCAGCGGAGTGCGAGATCGTAGTCCTGTGCACCCTCGAATTCGACCCGAAATCCACCGATCTTGTGCAGGACGGATGTTCTATATGCAGCCAGATGCGAAATCAGGTCATAGGACAAGAACAAGTCAGGATTCCACGAACTCTTGAAGCATTCATTGCTTCGAATCCCTCTCCAATCGATTTCATCCTTGTCTGAATATATTATATTCAGATCATCAGTTTCGTTCGCCTTCAAAGCAACGAAATAAAGTGCATGAAGCGAAACAACATCATTTCGGCCGATAATCACGGCGAACTCCCCCGTCGCCATTTCGAGGGCGTCATTCGCCGCAATCGATACCTGTCCGCCCGCGTCCTGGAAAGCAAGCTTTATACGACCATCTTTTTCCGAGATGAATTTCAAATACGAAATCACTTCCGGGTCATGCATCTCATCGACAACCACGCATAATTCCCAATTTTCATAAACCTGACCGAGAACAGATTCGATCGTAGGTTTCAAGCCATCGATCGATATTCGACACACGGGCATCAGAACCGAAATCAGTGGCATCTTCGCGAAAGAAGCGATGTGTTGCTTGATCGCGGCGATGTCGGATTGATGCAGGGTGTCAAACTTTCTTACATAGGTTTCGTAATCCATCGGGGCGGAATGGAATCGCAATTTTGCGCAATCCGCGTATGCACCGCTCAAATCCGTCAGCAACCGATTCCAGGTAAGATTATATTTTCTCGCCTGATTGGTTTTTCTGAATTTTATCAAATCGCCGATTACCCACTCGGCCATTCTGACAATTTTCTCCACACGTGTTATTTGTGTGATTCGGAAAAACTCCATCCGGACGCTGCCTTCACCATGCATGGGTGACAAACGCAAACGGCGCGCCTCGGGCGGAATCCTAACGATATGTTTGACATCTCCGAGTCGGGTCGCGGGAATGACAAAGGACTCCACATCGGAAAAGCCCGCTCCAGTATCCACGTGGAGCCGGGCCACTAGATGGGCACCCCGCCGGATCATGCGGGATTCGATAAACACCCAGCCCTTCGGAACGACATCGCCCCCGCTCTCAGGTTCCAGGTCGAAGGCCGGACGCTCGCCTGTTGACATCCAGTCGCAAGATGTCGCACCGGACCCGACCAGATCCCGGACCGGATTGACCTTGAATCGAACGGTGCGACGAACTATCGACAGGAGAAAATCTTTCATATTGATCGAAAATGGATGACGCTACCGGCAAAAAAAGCCGGCCCCTCCGCCCGAAACGTCGCAAGCGGGAGAGCGTACAGACAGTCTCGCGATCGCGTTGCGCACCGCTCGAGCGAGTACGGTGACGCGCGTCAAGTCTGCACGGAGCAAGCCTTGACAAAGCTATACCGAAGGATCGGCACTCACTCCGCCGTTGACACGGGCGCACGGAGCGCGAGACGCCGGAGCGATACAACACGGGGCGGCCACGCCAACTGACAATCGAATCGATCGAGCGAGAGATTCGGGCTATAAGCCGGATCATTCGCGATCATGTCACGCCATCGCCGCCGCATGTAGTCGATCTCCCGAGCGGCACGGGCCATCTTCTCGGCGGTATCGTCCTGTCCCCGCGTTGCGGATTCGTGGTGATACAGCACAGCGTGCGGCGTCCAGAGCACCGTATAGCCCGCTTGACGAACGCGCAGGCAAAAATCGACGTCGTTGAATGCAACTGCGAGGTCCGTCTCGTTCAAGCCACCCAGTTGTCGATACAACGACCGCCGAACGACAAGGCATGCACCGGTGACCGCGGACAAGGACTGCGTCGTCACCGCACGTGCCTGATATCCCGGCTCGTCGCGTCCCAACCCACGATGCAGGTGATCCGCGCAGCCGCTGAGCCCGACGATGACGCCCGCATGCTGAACACTTCCGTTTGTATAGAGCAGCTTGACACCGACGATACCGACCTCCGGCCGCAGCGCGTGCCCCATCACTTCGTCGAGCCAGCCGCCATCGATGATCTCGACATCGTTATTGACGAGCGCGACAAACTCGCCTCTCGCGATTTCGACCGCGCGGTTGTTGAGGGCCGAATAATTGAACGGACGATCATCCCGCAGGATGCGTACCCGATGATCGACTGCAAGCCGCGCCATGTAATCGAGCGTGTCCGGGTCGTCCGATCCGTTGTCGACGATGACGATTTCGAATGCACGATAGCGCGTCTTAGTGATAATCGAATCGACGCAACGGCTAAGCAGCGAAAACCCGTTCCGGGTAGGAATCACGATCGTGACGAGCGGTGCCTGTTTGGGTACGGGATACCGTACATGATGACCGTACGCCGTCGACGAGACCGTTGCTTGAATACCCGCACGCGACAGGTGACGGACGACCGCGAGTCTCCTTGCATCACGCGCGTCGGAGCGGGCAACCGGGTCCTGAATAGATTCGGGTTCGGCACGGTTGTGGTAAAGAACACGCGGAATGTGAAGGATCCGATCCCGGCTGGTATGCGCGAGACACCGCAGCGTCATGTCGTAACGTGACGCTGCTCCGTGGCGATGATCCCGCCCGCCGGACGACGCGAACACGTCGGCTCGGTAAATGCCAAGGCCGGAAAACAGATCCGACGAGAGCATCAGATTCTCATCCCAGTCGCTCTTGAACCGCGGACTGTGCCGAACGCCATTGACGTCGATGTAGTCTTCGTCCGAATAGAGCAGATCGACATCGGGGCGGCGATCGATTGCATCGGCCACGACGTAGAGGCCATGTCGCGGAAGTACGTCGTCCTGTCCGAAGAACACGACCCAGTCGGCGCTTTCGGCAAGCGCACGGTCGAGCGTCGAATGTTCGTCTGCCAAGGCGCGATCCGAAATCACACGGATGCGCGCATCGGCACGCAGGTCCCGTGGAATCAGATCGGTGCGTTCGGAGCCGGGGCGTCGATCGACGATCAGAAGTTGCCAGTTCGGATAGATCTGCGCTGCCACTGAACGAATCGCCGTTTCCCAGTGTGGTGACGGCGCATCGGACACCTCCATGCCGATTGCAAACACCGGGCTGACGGTGAAGCGATGCAGACTGTCCAGCATGACCTTGTACGTGTCGAGGCTCGGCGTGTCGAAGTGACGAATCCAGTCCTGGTACCCCACCAGTTGTTCCGATTCTTCGAACAGGCAGCAGTAGTCGCGCCACGCTCGCGCCAGATCGCCGCGCTCGCGCCGGCTATCCACCAGGTCGTAGTCATCGCCGCACGGCTTGTATCTCGGATGCAGCGCTTCGAGCTTGGTCATGATGCGCAAATGCGCAAATCGCGACGTGACGCGAGCGAGGCGAAACGCCTCGATGCGGTCGGCAACCGGATCGTCGAAATCAATCTCGATTTCGATCTTTCCCCGTGTCGGGAGATGCACGAGCCGCTTGCTCACTTGCCGCGCACCGAGCGTCATCGCAAGCGTTGCCGCCGAGAGCCCGCCGGGCAGCCTTATCCACGCCCGTACCTGCGCCGCATGACCGCTCGTGCGCAGCTCGATCATGTACCAACCCGGCAGCAACCGGACGTCAACCAGATACACTCGGGTTGCGGGCCGATCCTCCGACACATGCATTTCGGCGCAGGATAAATCGACCAGGAACGGCATCCCCCACGTCAGGCGCAGGGCGTTGAAGTCAAACATGGGCTTGCGCGGGAAGCGGCTCAAAAGTATTCGGTATCCTCGAAAGCAGGCGCCACGGCATCCGTGCCGGATAACAATGCGTCGCCCGATACCTTCGGCTCGAAAATCTTCACGTCCGGAATGGCGGTCGCAATTGCGTTCACCGGCCCTTTCCTTCCTTCAGAATGCTTTGCAGGTAACGGCCATAACCGTTTTTGCTGAGCGGTTGCGCGAGACGTTCCAGCTGCTCATCGTCGATATAGCCGAACCGATAGGCAATCTCTTCGACGCACGCGATCTTCAGCCCCTGTCGGTGCTCCATTGTTGCGATGAACTGCGAGGCCTCGAGCATCGAGTCGTGCGTGCCGGTATCCAGCCACGCAAAGCCGCGTCCCATCGTCTGCACGTTGAGCAAACCATCCTTCAGATACAACGCGTTGAGATCGGTGATCTCCAACTCCCCGCGCCGAGATGGCTTCAGCGATTTCGCAAACTCCACCACCTGCCCATCGTAAAAATAGAGTCCGGTCACCGCGTAGTGCGACTTCGGCACTTCGGGCTTTTCCTCGATACTGATCGCCTTGCCCGCCGAATCGAACTCGACAACACCGTATCGTTCCGGATCCTGGACGTGGTAGGCGAAGACCTGAGCGCCGGCGGTCTTGCCGACCGCGCTCTTCAACAGTCCACCGAGATCGTGGCCATAAAAGATGTTGTCACCCAGAATCAGCGCCGAAGGATCGCCGCCGATAAACGACTCGCCCAACAAGAACGCCTGTGCAAGCCCGTCCGGACTGGGCTGCACCTTGTACTGCAGACGGATTCCCCACTGCGATCCATCTCCCAGCAACTGCTCGAATCGTGGCGTGTCCTGGGACGTCGAAATGATCAGGATATCCTGGATCCCCGCCTGCATCAGCGTGCTCAACGGGTAATAGATCATCGGTTTGTCGTAGATCGGCAGCAATTGCTTGCTGACTGCCTGTGTCGCCGGATAAAGACGGGTACCCGACCCGCCGGCAAGAATAATGCCTTTACGCTTCATGCTCGTTCTTGTTCCGTTTCAGTCGTGCAGTTGCTCGAATACGTCACCAGCCTATGCGCCGATCAGTGACCGATATCCCGACATCGGGACAGGCGTCCATGGGGCGCTTTGCAAAAGGCCGAAACTCGTGTACCGCAATCGGTGCGATATCGGAAGTGTGCAACGTCGGATCGACGCCACGCACTTCCGCAAGCGCCACGATGCGACGCGCATGCTCGCACCCGTTCGTCTCGCCGAATGCTGCGGCTTATCGAGTGACTATTCCCCGTAGTGGCGGTCGATCCACGTACGATACTGGCCACTCGTGACGTTTTTCACCCAGGCCTGATTCGTCAGGTACCACTCGACCGTCTTCCGGATACCCGTGTCGAAGGTTTCCGCGGGCTTCCAGCCGAGTTCGCGCTCGAGCTTGCGGGCATCGATGGCGTAACGGCGGTCATGACCGGGCCGGTCCTGGACAAAACTGATCTGCTCCGCATACGACTTGTCGTCATTGCGCGGCTGCAGTTCGTCAAGGATCGCGCAGATCGTGCGCACCACTTCGATGTTCGGCTTCTCGTTCCAGCCGCCAACGTTGTAGGTTTCGCCGAGCGCACCATTCGCCAGGACTGCGCGGATCGCCGAGCAGTGATCCTTGACGTAGAGCCAGTCGCGAATCTGCTGGCCATCGCCGTAGATCGGAAGCGGCTTGCCGGCCAGCGCATTCAGAATGATCAGCGGAATCAGCTTCTCGGGAAAATGATAGGGGCCGTAGTTGTTCGAGCAATTCGTGGTCACCACCGGCAACCCGTACGTATGGTGCCAGGCGCGTACCAGATGATCCGATGCCGCCTTGCTCGCCGAATACGGGCTGTTGGGCTCATAGGTGTTGGTTTCGGTGAACGGCGGATCATCCGCACCGAGCGTGCCGAACACTTCGTCGGTCGAGACATGCAGGAAGCGAAACCCCTGACGCTCGTCCGCCGCGAGGTCGGACCAGTAGGCACGCACGGCTTCGAGAAGATTGAAGGTTCCGACGACGTTCGTCTGAATGAAATCGCCCGGGCCGTGGATCGATCGGTCGACATGCGACTCGGCAGCAAAATTGATCACCGCACGTGGCCGATGCTCGGCAAGCAGCCGTGAAACAAGCTGACGATCACCGATGTCGCCCCGGGCAAAATGATGCCGCGAATCGCCTTTCAGCGATTTCAGGGTGTCCAGGTTCCCCGCATAAGTCAACTTGTCGAGATTGACGACGGGTTCATCCGAACCGGCAAGCCAATCGAGAACAAAGTTTCCGCCGATGAACCCAGCGCCCCCCGTGATAAGCAACATACTCGCTACCTTTACTCGCTTCAAGAAATTGATGTTCCGCGCGTAATTGCGAGGCATTCGTCGACATCGAACCATACCTTCATCGCAATCACGTATCGCACTCACTCGGCCACGATGCCTCTTCCGCAGTAGAAGTCATCGAGCGCAAGCGACGAAAAGATTCGCTTTTCGTTGCTGGACAATCTCGCAACGAACCTCGAAAACAGTTCCTCGCAACGCGCCTTGCTGATTTGCAGCGACCCCGACATCTCGTCGCGGAAACGGACGGCTTCCTTGACGAAATCCATGGCCCCCTGCTGCAACTCGTGCCGGCATGCACGCCCCTGATCGATGTAGTCGCCCGATTCACGGAACTCGACGGAATCGGAAGACGCATAGCGGATCACCTGCTCGTCATCCGCACTGAGCATCTTTTCCAGCAGGAAGCTGTTCAGGAACATGAGCGGCGCGGTCGGTGCACGTTCGACGCCTTCCGCGAAACATCCCGCCGCCCGAACGCCGGCACTGGCCTCCAGCGACTGCCCCTTGGTATCGGTCATCAGATACAGCCCGTGCACCTTCTGATCGAACAGCTTGACCAGATGCCGCTGGATGGTCGCACCATAACCGACATCGACCACGGCGCCGCGATCATCTGCATCAAGCCCCTTGCCGCGCAGATAAGCCAGCGCGTTTTCCCGCTCCAGCCCGGCCTGCTTGAGGATATGCGGCGTGATGAAGTGCAGGAAGGGACGAATATGATCGATATCATGATCCATGATCGTCAGCGGCTCGTGCCGCGACCACACCTTCGCCCGTTCGCATTCGGCCCACTGCCGATCGTCCAGCACGGTGCCGAACCGCTCGTCCAGGAACATCGCCATGGACGCGCCATAGAAGTTGTTTGCCGCGGCGATGTCGAAGATGTCCTCAACCGTGCGAATGCAGGGCACCGTGACGGCCCGACGAGAGATCAGCAGATATTCGCTGCGAACCGCTTGTTCTTGACCGGCCTGCCAGCAATCGAAGACCTCTTTGAGGAACTTGCCCTCGCGCGCCAGGAAATACAGGCGATCGAGGTCGTTGTCCCGTACCTGCTCACGCAGCCATTCCGAAAACGCGACCACGATTGGCCCGAGCAGGCTGTAGCCGACCGACCGGGCGCTGGAGCCGAACATGTCGTCGGCCGAGAAATCGGGATAGCTGACCGGTCCAAAATTTTCCGATGCAAGCGTGCCGAACAGGAACTGGTCGGCCGCCGGCGCCGTTTCCGCATTCGGGATCAGATCGGCGAGTAGCGGCATCGCACGCATCATGTTGCTCGGCTTGACGACGTGCGTTGCCCGAATACCCATGTCCGCGGGAATCTGGAAATCCGATCGCTCGTTGTCACCGATCATCACCATCTGCTGCGGCGCAATTTTTTCTTCCGCCAGAATATGCTCGTACAGCTTGCCGCTATCCTTGCGCACGCCGACTTCGGATGACAAATAAAGGTGGTTCCAGCCGTCGACGCCACAGCGCCGCAGCATTTCTTCGATGACCGTCCGCGTCAGGAACATGTCGCTGGCCAGGATGACCTTCTTGCCCTTTTGCGCGGCGAATTTCAGAAGCGCCACCATTTCATGCCTTGGCCGGACCGACTTGATCTCGAGATCGATTTCCCGGTCCGGCGTCAGCGATTTCCGCTCCCCGCGCTGAACCACGGCGAGGTGCTGGTAGATATCGTGGATGTCGACATCGCACCCCTTGGCTTCTCGCGCTCGGCCTTCGGCCTGCACACGAAGCTCGCGGAAACCGGCAACCCCTTGCTGCGCGTATTCGGCATCCAGCAGACACTTGACGTAGTCGGCATCGAGAAATGGCCGGGTCAGCAGGGTATCGAAAATGTCGAACGCGACGACCTTCACATCATCGTTCTCGATCATGGCGTGCAGATGCGCGAGCGGCCGGTCAATGTACTGATTGAGCCGCCAACGCGACCAGCTCGGTGTCCGCGTATCGCGAATGACGCCGAGCTGGAAATTCCGGGACGTCGGAATGACGCCCAGCATCCGCTCGATTCCGTGAGCCAGCGTTCCGTCCGTTTGCCCTTGTTCCGGCGGGAAATTGCTCCATTCCAGCCCCGCTTCCAGCAACGGCCGCACCGCTTCCGTACACGCCCAGAACATCGACCCCGCCGGAAAATCGAAATACCCGTCCGGGAGCTTCTCCACTCCGAAGCGCGGCGCCCACGCTCGCGCCACACCCGAATTGGCCAACCAGGTATTGGCCATGTAGGGCAAATTGTAGAAGCACTGCGGATAAATCATGCCGTAGCGACCGCTCTTGAGCGCGCGCAAGAACAGCGCGATTCTTTCCGGCTGCTCGAATAGCGAACCCAGCAGATACTCCCGCCAGCCGTCTGTCTTCCCGTTGTTGTACAACGATTTTTTCGTCTGGATGTGCGAAATGACGTCATATTTCGCCAGATCCTTGCCGAACTCGACCACGAACGGAGCGATGTCACGACCGATATTGGGCACGACACGCACATCGACGCGCGCGACATTCGGAATGGTCGCAAAAACCTTCTCGACGGACTCGCGGGCAGCCTCGTTTGCCGTGGAAGCATAGAGATCGAACGAACACGGTATCCGGCCCAGGTATTCGGCGAACTCTCCGGCCAGATCCGCATAGTACATATGCGCGTGCACGGCCACGGACATGCCTTGAACCGCGGCCACATCGATGCCTCCCGAGCCGACGAATTCCGCCGGCTGCGCGCGCACATGCCCGATCGCCGGCCGGTCCGAAAAATCGCCTTCGTCGATTCTTTTCAGGAGGTCGCTTGTTCCGGAATAATTTTCCGTGAAATAGGTAAAGTTGGCCGACGGTCGGCGCCCGATCCGGGCACCGATCCACAGATAGTGATAAGCCGGCTCTAGACCGATCCAGGCAACATCCGGATACTCCCGCAAATACCACTCGGCATCAAAATGCTTCCATCCGCGAATAGCGGCTACTTCTCTCTCATTGATAGTGTCGATCACAGTCGCACCCCTTTTTTAATAATGCGCCCCTCGTTGATGCCGTGATTGATGTAGTGCCGCAGCGGGTCCGCCCTGCCTTGCAGAACGTCGGGATAGGTAGCGACATAATCATCCGGATCGAACAAGCCCTGCTCTTTCAGCGAGACCTTCTGTCTCTTATGGCTGAAATACGCTGGCAGCCAGGCGAGCGCACGGGCCTTGCTGGAGGTCGAAAAACCTTTCGTCAATACTGAAATAACCCGGCACAGCCATTCGATCTGCATTTTCAAGCCGGCAATTTGCTGATCGCGCTGTTGAATGTACTGATCGCGCTCCACAATGAGTCGCGTCAAGCCGCCGATCTCGCGAAAACGCTCGTGCAGGCGTCCTTCGCTTGTCGCCTTCTGCGCGGCAAGTTCCGCAAGCCGCGCTTCCAGAGCAAGCTGCGTCTCCATGGCGTCCGCGTGCTCCCTCGCGCGGTCCGACGTCACCGTCTGCAACTGCGTGCGCAATTCCGCGATATGTTGATCGCGCTCCTGGATAAGCCGCGTCAGCCCGCCAATCTCACGGAACCGCTCCTGCAAACGGTCGTCGCTCGCTGCTTTCTGCACGGCAAGCTCAGCAAGCGCCGCCTCGAACGATCTTTGTCGCGCGGTCGCCCCTGTCCGCTCCGTCACAAGCTCGGCAGTCAGCGCCCGCAACTGCCTGCTCTGTTCGTCAAGATGTTCGTCGTGTTCGCGAATCAGCTGTACCAGATCGCCGATCCGTTCCTGCAAACGCGCTTCGCTCGCCGTCTTCTGAGCCACCAACTCGGCATGCTGGGCCTCGAAAGCACGCTGCAAGGCGGCAGAGTCGGCCTGCTCCTGTTCGAGTTTCCCGGCCAGCGCCTGCAATTGATTGCCCTGATCCGAAAGATGCTGGTCGCGCGTCCGGACAAGCGTCGTCAGTTCATCGATTCGCTTCTGCAGATCCGCCTCGCTTGACGCCTTCTCGGCCGTGAGTTCCGTCAGCCGAGCCTCGAAAGAGCGCTGCGACACCGCGGAATCGGCCCGCTCCTTCTCAAGCGCCTCGGTCAGTGCCCGCAATTGACCGCCCAGCGTCTCGAGTTGCTGGTCGCGCTCCTGAACAAACTGCGTCAAACCGCCAATCTGGATGTGCAAATGCTTTTCGCTCGCCGCTTTCTGATCGGCGAGTTCCGCGAGACGCGCCTCGAAAGAGCGCTGCTGCGCGGCAGCCTGCTCCGCATCGTCACGTGCCTGACGCAGAAGACGCATGTCCTCGGTCGCTTCCATCGAATCGACAATCAGCGACGACCGCCAGTTGAGCGCATTGGTACAACGCACCTTGTTGTGAACGAAATCCAGATTGAGCTCGGCGTCGCACGGCCCGCGCCGGAAAACGGCACAGAAATCGTTCCATGAATCGGCTTCCCGCTCGGCAACGAAGCTTTCCACCAGCGTCAATTCAAAGCCTTCGCCGCGCGCCAGCTCTTCGAGTGCAAGCCCGGCATCCGGATAGAAGCGCCAATAATCTTTTGGATAGCGGTGCACCGAGCCATTGGAAGGCGCGCTGACATAGACATGGCCGCCCGGCTTCACCTTCCGGCACATCTGGACAAAGGTCCGCCAGAAGGCATTGTCGTGTTCGAAGACCGACGATGCGATGACCAGGTCAAAGTGATCGTCCGGCACGCCCCAATCATTGAGACCGGTAATGACGATATCGACCCCGTCGCCCGCAACAAAGTCCAGCCCGACATACTCGGCATTGCGCGGAGAATGATCCCTCAATGTGCCGTTGATGTTCTGCGCACCGATCTCGAGTATCTTCGAAGGAATCGATGGCAAATAGGTATCCATGACCAGACCACCAATCTTATATGCAGTGTCATGCATACGCCGCTTCCTTATACATAGAGTTCACTCTCGCTTTATTTCAAAGCGACTCATAAATCTGAATTGCGTTCTCGACGGTCTCGCAGGCCGTGAGCACACCGTTGTCCAGAACAGCGGCATGACTGCAAACATTGCGAATCAGATCCGTCTGGTGGGCAACGATGATCATCGCGCGATCGCCCCGTTTTTCGAACAGCTCGACATTGCATTTCTGGTGAAAACGGTGATCGCCGACCGACATGCCCTCATCAATCAAAAAGCAATCGAATTCGATCGACATCGAAATCGCAAAAGCCAACCTCGAGGCCATCCCGGAAGAGTACGACTTGACCGGCTCGTCAAGATACGCACCGAGTTCGGCAAAATCCTCGACCAGATCAAGGGTCTTGCGGTAATCGACGTTGTATATGCGGGCGATCAGCCGCACATTGTCCTTGCCCGTCAGGCTGCCCTGGAACGTTCCTCCGAATGCCAACGGCCACGATACCGACATCGTCTTGATGACCTCGCCGGAATGCGGCTTGTCCGACCCGCTGATAATGCGAATCAGCGTAGATTTCCCCGCTCCGTTGCGACCGAGGATGCCCCACCGTTCGCCCGCCCGAACACGCAGGTTCACACCTTTGAGCACTTCGCGATGCGATCGCCCGTGATGGATCGAATACCGTTTGGTGACATTGCGCAGTTCAATCATGCCCGACCTCGACTCAGTTCAATTGCACGCGCCGGATGGCGATGTGCGCAATCGACAGAGCAAAGAGAGTAAAGAACAACAACACGGTGACCGTATAGCCGAGGTAGTACAGCGTCGGCATGCGATCTCCGTAATATCCGTAATGGAAATACTCCACCGCATCGACCAGCGGGAAGTACGTCAATAATTCCGCGAGTCGCGGCGGCAGGACGTATGTCGGAATGAAAACACCCGAAAAAGGGATCATCAGGTACAGGATGACGTGTGAGACGCGCTCCACCGCCTCGCTCATCTCGGACAGCGCCGCCATGGTCATGACGAAATTGAACGAAAACCAGACGACGAGGAAGTACCCCAGAATCATGCTGAGCGGATCAGCGGGAAGCTGGCAAATGCCGATCACCACCAGTACCGTGTACAGCAGGAAGAACGAGGCGGTAGCGCCCGCAAACTCGAGAATGATGCGCGAGTACAGTATGTCGATCGGCCGAATCGGCTTGTGATGCAACAGCGAACGATTATATTCGATGGCCTTGATTACCCGGCTGGCGGTATTTCGCCAGAACAAGAGGGTCGGATAGCTGACCGCCAGGTATTCGGCAACCGAATACCTGGCCTTCGATTCCGTATGACTGAAAATAATCATCACGCCGACAACGAACATCGCCGGCTCGGCCATCATCCACAATACGCCAAGCCCTTCGCGACCGAAACGAGTGATCATCTCGCGCATGACCAGCGCCCAGATGACGCGAATCTGGATGCGCGACTGCTCCCAAAATGTCGGCGGACGATAATCAGCGGTCATAGTGCTCTTTCACTCCACCGATGACGATGGTCAACACGCCCCACAAGACAAGGCCGAGCAAGAAGGTAGCAAGAATGGCGCGCCCGCGACGCGGGCTCATCGCATAGTCCGGCAGGCTGGGTTCGGCAATGCGCTCGAGGTAAAGCTGCTTGCGTTCGGCCTCGACGCGCGCCTGATCCAACAAGGTGATGGCGCCCGCCAGAATCTTGTCGGCCACTTCCTTCTCCAGTGTTAGGCGCTGGAATTCTGCGGCCTTGCTGGCCAGCGAAGCGCCTTGCGAGCCGGCCACGCGCTGACTCACCTGATCGATCGCCTGCTGCAGCAGCTTCGCGCGATCGCGCAGGGTCGGCAGTCCCGGATTGTTCGGCGACAGCCGTTCCATCTGGGCAATCTGAACACGTGTGGCGATCAAATCGTCCTGAAGTTTTCCAACCTGCTGCAGCGGGATCGTCGATTGGCGCTCGGGGTCGATCACGCCGGCGCTGTTCCGATAATGTGCCAATGCGAGCGTGGCGACCCGGTCACGTTCCTTTGCCACGTCGACATCGTGCTGGGCCGTATTGATCAGGTCTGCCCGGGCGCGCGTGTTCATCTGATTGACGATCCGCTCACCCAGTTCCAGCAGGCGCTTGTTCATGCTCCACGCGAGATGGGGATCGTATGCGTTGGTATTCAACGTCACGATCGAGGAATCGACCTCGACCTTGGCATCGACGATATTCTTGCCGTAGTAAAGATAAAACTCTTCCAGGCTGTTATTCAGACCGAAGATAGAGAAACGATTAACAAAGTCAATCGATCCACTCTGAAACGCCGACTTGATATGCTGCTCTTTATCCAGCACCATCATAGCATCACGAGAAAGAATGTATTTCTGAACCGTGTAGGCATCGCCGTCCGATTGAGAAAATCCACCGACACCTTTCAACAACCCTCCCAACCCCGATGCATTAGACTGTTGCGGGCTGCGAATCAGAAAGCTACTAACCGATGTATATTGATCACTGGCAATAAGACCAAAATAAACAATCGAAGCAGCAGTAGGAATAACGACCGTTATCAAAAACAAACGATTAATTCGCTTCAAAAATTTCATAATCACTTGAACGTCTGGACACCAGATACGATCGGATAGGCTACGGAGAACACGAGGTTCAGCACTTTCTGCAGTTCTGCCACCGGCGCATTGGAAACGTAAAGAACGTCCCTGTTGTCCATCATGAAGCTCTGCGCGACGAAGAACGAATCCGGATCTTTGAGGTTGATGTGATAGATGACCGGGACCTTGCCGTTTGCCGTCGTTCGCACCGGTTGGTTGGGCCACTTGAGCGCCTGCTGATCTTCCAGTCGGAAAATGAATACGCCCTGTGCGTCCGAACGTGAATCCTGCAGGCCGCCTGCCCGCGCCAACGCCTGCGCCAGCGTTATGCCCTGCGCCTCGAAATTGATTTCCTCGTTCTTGCCTGTCGCACCGAACGCAGTGAAGCTATAGGGCTGAAACAATGCCGTAACGACATCGCCCGCCTTGAGCGGGACGTTCTGGCGGGGATCACGTATCACCGTCTCCAGGGGCTCCAGCGCGACCGTTTCGCCGCGCGTTACCTGAATCATGATCTTGTTGATCGGCTGTTTCACACCACCGGCCGCGGCAAGCGCGTCGAGCACGCGCTCGCCGCGTGCGCTCAATTGCATGCGCGTGCTGCTCGATACGTCTCCCACCACCGTAACGTACGACGTCTCGTTACGCGCCAGTTGTACCAGTACCTGCGGGTCGTGCGCGATATTCTTGAGGCGCGCTGCGATAAACGCCTGCAACTGGCTCGGTGTACGGCCCGACGCCCTGATGGCGCCGACGAACGGCACATGGACGTTGCCGTTCCCGTCGATCACTTGCGTCGGCAGCTTGGTCAACCGCGCGCCAGTCGGCAGACTGCTGGACGTCGGGGCGTCACTCGTGCCGCCGCCGAACAAGGTCGCAGGCGGCGCTTCCCAGATCGACACCTCCACGACGTCACCTACACCTAGCTGTTGCTGAAACGCCGAGTTATCGCCCAACGTTGCAGCGAAATCCGTGCTTTTACGGCCGGCGTAGAGTTGCCGCGCGATCTGGTCGGTCACGTCGACGACCTGGATGCCTTGCGAACTGACCTGATTTGTGCCTGCGCCACTGGCATTAATCTCGGAACGACTCGGCCCGGACGTGGGAATGGCCCCGCAGGCAGCCAACCCAATGGCACCGCCGATGGCAGCAGCCAACCAAACACTGCGATTTAAACTCTGCATTTAACAATCCAGTCATTCAAAGGCCGCCGGATTTTACCGCACAATGTAAGATGTACCGGAGAATTCACCGGCGTGGAGCATCCGAATCGCCGATAGGCACCCTCGAGGTGCCTGCGGTTTTTCGCCGTCCAGCGGCCCTGGCTTACAAGCAGCCAAATCTTGCCCGCTAAGGCGCGAGCCGATTTGGTGCAAACAGGTACGGCCTCAACAGTCCATTGCCGCCGCTCGCGAGAACGAGCGGATCGGTAAATCTGACATCAAGCTTCAATTGGTTTTGGCATGCTCGGCATTTGCACCGGTCAATAGATGTGCGCGTGAATTGTCCCGCCATCCGAGATGCCATAGAATTACCCGGCGGAATTGTTGCATGAGCCGTCAGGCTTCGGCAAACAGAAACATTTTTTTCATTTCCGCGCGCACAACCACATTGCACCCGCGTGACAAAAATACTTCTAGACGTCACTCGTCTTGCCACTCGCTTTTATGATGGCCTGCTCCCCACCGGGGTGGATCGAGTCGGACTGGCCTACATCCGTCGGTATGGCGACCGTGCGCGTGCGGTGCTGAGCGAACGCGGCTTTTCCACAGTTTTAACGGAAAATGACTCGCAGAAGGCGTTCTCGCTGCTGCTGTCGTCGAGTCGCGATCGATGGGCGCTACGCAAAATTGTTGCTTCCGCGTTGCTGAACCAGCTTCGTTCGCAGCGATTCGATCGCGCAATTTTGTTGCATACCAGTCACAACGGGATGGAGTTCACTCGTTACTATCGGGCGATGGCGCAACGCAACGCGCGCTCGGTCTTCATGGTCCACGACCTCATTCCGTTGACGCACCCGGAATACTGTCGCCCAGGCGTGGATGCGTCGCATCGCACCCGCATCCATACCGCACTACGGCATGCGAGCGGCTTGATCAGCAACTCACAGGCGACCTACGACGAACTGGCGAACGAAGCGAGGCAAGCGTCGCTGCCGCTTCCGCCAGTCGTCGTCGCTCCGCTCGCGCCCGCGGTGGAACCTCATCCTCCGAGCCCGCCGCCGATCGAGGCGCCTTATTTCGTGATGCTCAGCACGATCGAGCCGCGCAAGAACCACTGGTTCATCCTGCACGTCTGGCGGCATCTGGTCGAACAGATGGGCGACGCCGCCCCCAAGCTCGTCGTCATCGGCCGACGCGGCTGGGAATGCGAGAACGTCGTCGACATGCTCGAGCGCTGCGCAACGATTCAGGGCGCGGTCATCGAAGAGTCGGATTGCAGCGACGATCAGCTGCATGCGTGGTTGCAGCATGCGCGAGCACTCGTGTTCCCGTCGTTCGCCGAAGGCTACGGTATGCCACTCGTCGAGGCGTTGATGCTGGGCGTGCCGGTGCTCGCCAGCGATTTGCCGGTCTTTCACGAGATCGCGTCAGACATTCCCGACTATCTCGACCCGCTCGACGGGCCTGGATGGCTCGCCCGGATTCGCGCGTACGCCCGGTCTGACAGCGTCGAACGAGCAAACCAGATCGCGCGGATCGAACGCTTTCGAGCGCCGACGTGGGGGGAGCACTTCGAACGAATCGACGGCTTTCTCGAATCGCTCAGGTAAATGGTTCAAGTCCCGAATGAATCTTTGATGACGCCCGAAATCCAGCCATTCGACACAACCGCAATGGTGCCAGGCAAGCGCAGGGGCCACTGGCCGATCGGCAAGTCGCCGTTCGTGTGGATTGATTCGTGGCGCGGGGTCGCACTTGCCCGGACGTTCGCATCGCTCGGACGTACCGTCTACCCGGTTTCCCCCGGCCCCGTCCTCGTCCGGCGGACGACGCACGCGCCGCCTTTGTCGTGGTTCCGCATCCCGCCGGATCTGGTCGCACGTGGCGGGCTCGTCGCAGCACTCCAACGCACGCTCGACGCCACGCAGTGCAGCGACACGGACGCGCGATGCCGCAATCTGATGCGCCGCGTTCTCGACAGCGACGCGCTGCACGTTCGGCAACGCGTGGCCGAACTGCCCGATGCATGGCGCGTACCCTGCGGCGGCAAGCGCATCGTACTGATCGACGAACGCGAAACATCGCATGCAGATAGCAGCACGTCGGCACCGAACCGCCGCCGGGATTTTGCGGCAATGGCGGATACGGCGCGTCTCACGAACGCCGACCTGTGGATCTTGCGCTCCGCCGATGCAGGCGCCGGCGATTGGTTGTCGAACAAAACGCAGTTGCTCGAGAATGCCCGAGTCCTCGACGTCGCACATTCGCTGCGGGACGTCCTTCGACAGGCCGACGCCGTCTATGTCGTGGGCGCATCCGAAGGAATGGCCGCACTTCTGGCCGGCGTCCCGGTTCATGTGTTCGGCACACCGTATTACGCCGGCTGGGGACTGACGCAGGATCGCACTGCGATGCCGGAGCGCCGCGCCCGCCCGTCCGTGTTTGCGTTATTCGACGCCGTGTTCCTGCAACTCGCGCATTACCTCGACCCGGCACGCGGCACCCCGGGCACGCTCGAAAGCGCGCTCGACTGCATCGAGCTGCAGCATGCCGTCGCGGGCCGCTACAGCAACCTCGGCCGGGTAGCCGGCATTCGCTTTCAGTGGTGGAAGCGTCCATACGCCACTCCGTACCTGTCAGCAGGAGGCGGCACGTTACGCTGGATAGCGGATCCGCGCGACACGCACCCCGACGAACACGCGGCAATATGGGGTGGACGTTCGGCAGAAGGCCTGCCGGACGGCGCAGCACACGTCCGGATCGAAGACGGCTTCATCCATTCGACGGGGCTCGGTTCGGACATGTCGCCGCCGTGCAGCCAGGTAATCGATCGCCGCGGGCTGTATTTCGACGCGAGTCGGCCCAGCGACCTGACCGTCATTCTCAATCAGGCGACCTTCGACGAACCGGAATTGCAACGCGCGGCAGCATTGCGGCAGAAGCTCGTCCAGCTTGGCCTGACGAAATACAATCTCGGCCGTCAGGCACCGACGTGGCACGTTCCGCAGGACAAGCGCATCGTGCTCGTCGCCGGCCAGGTTGCAGACGATGCGTCGATCCGACTGGGAACAGACACGATAGCCACGTCGGAAGCGTTGTTGCAGGAAGTGCGTGCGCGGCGGCCCGACGCATTCATCATTTACAAGCCGCATCCGGACGTACTGTCCGGCAATCGTGCCGGGCTCGTCGACGCGGAGCACCTCGCCGATGTCGTCGATACGCACGCGGATCTCATTTCTCTGATCGACGTGGCGGACGAGTTGCATACGCTCTCATCGCTCGCCGGCTTCGATGCGTTATTGCGCGGGAAGGAAGTTCATACCTACGGTCTGCCCTTTTACGCCGGATGGGGACTGACGCACGATGCGCTGGAACAGCCGTGGCGCGAGCGCCGGCTATCGCTCGACATGCTGACGGCGGGGGTACTGCTCCGTTACGCAATCTATTGGGACTGGCAACTCTCGCTGTTCACGACGCCCGAGGCTATCGCCCGGCAACTCGCGCCGAATGCAGCTCGACCGCTCGAGAAAATTCGCGGCAACCGTGCGCGCCCGCTCGTCAAGGCGATACGCTGGACTCGCAATGCGATGCGTTATGTCGGTTGGCAAGGACGGCAATATTTTCGCGATCGAGCGACGCGTTGACGACGATCGATACTCGTTCGCCGAATCGTCCGGAACAACCTGTTCGAGCCACCTCAGACGCCGTTTTCACGAAATCGGCGCGCACCATGGGCAGCACGCACAAGCGTCCTGCCCGTTTTTCATTACGTCAACCAATGTCAGCCCGGTTGCCCGCCCCTCCCAGGTCAGGTTATAAAAGCGCCTCCCATTCCGGTGCATGCGCCGCCCCTTTACCCTTGACTTCGGAGAACGCATGATCGATCTCGCCACCGCCCAGCAATTCCTGATGACCCGCGGCCTCGACTTCGGCCTCAACCTCCTCGCCGCGATCGTCTTGTGGTTCGTCGGCCGCTGGGCGATCCGCATCGGTACCCGCCTGCTCGGCAAGGTCGTGCGCCGCAGCGGCAAAGTCGACCCGACGCTCACCGACTACCTGACCTCGGTCGTCGGCGTGCTGCTGACGATCCTGCTGATCCTCGCGATCCTGCAGATCTTCGGCGTGCAGACCACGTCGTTCGCCGCACTGCTCGCCGGCCTCGGCCTCGCGATCGGCACCGCCTGGGGCGGCCTGCTCGCGCATTTCGCCGCCGGCGTGTTCATGCAGGTGCTACGCCCGTTCAAGATCGGCGACGTGATCAGTGCGGGCGGCGTCACGGGCACGGTGAAGGAGCTCGGCCTGTTCGGCACGACGATCATCACCGCCGACAACATCGTGACGATCGTCGGCAACAACAAGATCTTCTCGGACAACATCGCGAACTACAGCGCGACGCCGCATCGCCGCGTCGACCTGACCGCGAAGATCGCGCACAGCGTCGACGCGGCCGATGCGATCAACCGCCTGAAGACGCAGATCCAGCTGGTGCCGAACGTGCTGAAAGTGCCGGCACCGGACATCGGCGTGCTGCAATTCACGCCGGAAGGTCCGCTGCTGTTCGTGCGCCCCTCGACTCAGCCGGAGAACTACTGGCAGGTGTACTGCGACACCAACCGCGTGATCCTCGACACGTTCCGCGAGGCCGGCTATCCGACGCCGGAAACCCCGGTCTCGCAACGCAACGCGTGACGGAAGCGGCGCCCGAGCCGCACGAACGAAAAAAAAGCGTGGCAGCCGCCACGCTTTTTTATTGCATCGAATACGAAGCCCCGGCTCAGCGCCCACCCGCCTTCGGCGCCCCACCCGAGCGCCGCCCGCGCACCAGCTTCCACACCGCACCCAGCGCGACCGGCACGATCGCCGCGCCGATCCCGACCAGCACGATCACGTTCAGGTACTGGCGGATGAACGGAATGTTGCCGAAGAAATAGCCGAGCAGCACGAGCAGCAGCACCCACACCAGCGCGCCGATCACGTTGAACAACTGAAAGCGCGCCACGCTCATCGACGACGCCCCCGCGACGAACGGCGCGAACGTGCGCACGACCGGGATGAAGCGCGCGAGCACGATCGTCTTGCCGCCGTGCTTGTCGTAGAACGAGTGAGTCTTCTGCAGCGCGGCGCGATCGAGGAAGCGCTCGAGCACCGGGATATGCGTATTGAACACCTTCGGGCCGATCCAGCGGCCGATCAGGTAGTTCACGGTGTTGCCGGAAATCGCCGCGACGAGCAGCAGCACGATCAGCAGGCCGACGTTCATTTCGCCCGTCGCCGCGAACGCGCCGCCGATGAACAGCAGCGAATCGCCGGGCAGGAACGGGAACACGACGAGCCCCGTCTCGCAGAACACGATCAGGAACAGGACGAGATAGACCCACGCGCCGTACTGCCGGATGAAATCGCCGAGGAAAGCGTCGATATGCAGGACAAGATTGACGAAATGAAGCAGCGTATCCAAATGCGATTCCTCGAAGGCGATGGGGCCGGAACGGCCGGAACCGGCCAGACATGGCCGAGGCGCCCGCCAGCCAAGGCGGCGCGTGCAACCCAGCGATGATACCGAAACTACCTTAAGGCTCCGTGAAAAAACGTAACGGCCGACTGCCCCGGCACGCGTTCGCCGCCTCGCTATAATTCGGCCATGTCCGATATCACCGAAACGGCCGCGGGCGCCGCGCCCGCCCCCGCCGCGCGCCCGCTGCGCGCGATCCAGCCCTTGCCCGACCAGCTGATCAGCCAGATCGCCGCCGGCGAGGTCGTCGAACGCCCGGCGTCGGTCGTCAAGGAGTTGCTCGAGAACGCGATGGACGCCGGCGCGACGACGCTGCGCATCGTGCTGGAAGAAGGCGGCGTCAAGCGCATCTCGATCACCGACGACGGCTGCGGGATTCCGCCCGACGAACTGGCGCTCGCGCTGATGCGCCATGCGACCAGCAAGATCCGCTCGCTCGAGGAGCTCGAGGCGGTCGCGACGCTGGGTTTTCGCGGTGAAGCGCTCGCGTCGATCGCGTCGGTCGCCGAGATGTCGATCACGAGCCGGACGGCCGATGCCGCGCATGCGATGAAGATCGATGCGCAGACGGGCGTGCTGTCGCCCGCCGCCGGCTCGGTCGGCACGACGATCGAGGTGCGCGAGCTGTACTTCAACACGCCCGCGCGGCGCAAGTTCCTGAAGAGCGAGCAGACCGAATTCGGCCACTGCCTGGAAATGATCCGCCGCGCGGCGCTCGCGCGGCCGGACGTCGCGATCTCGGTGCTGCACAACGGCAAGGCCGTCGAGCACTGGAACGCGACCGAGCCCGCGCAGCGCGTCGCGAAGATCCTCGGCGAGAGCTTCGCGACCGCGCACCTGCCGCTCGACGAGCAGGCCGGCCCGCTCGCCGTCTACGGCTGCGCCGGCCTGCCGACCGCGAGCCGCGGGCGCGCCGACCAGCAGTATTTCTTCGTGAACGGCCGCTTCGTGCGCGACAAGCTGCTGACGCACGCGGTGCGCGCGGCCTACGAGGACGTGCTGCACGGCGACCGCTATCCGTCGTACGTGCTGTTCCTCGACCTGCCGCCCGAAGCCGTCGACGTGAACGTGCATCCGTCGAAGATCGAAGTGCGGTTCCGCGATTCGCGCTCGATCCACCAGTACGTGTTCCACGCGGTCCAGCGGGCGCTGGCGCGCCACGCGGGCGCGTCGCCGGAAACCACCGCGGGCGGCCATGCCGCGCATATCGAGCCCGCCCCGCGCGGGCCGGCGTCGTTCCTCGACACGCCGCTCGGCCAGAGTCCCGGCGGCGCCGGCGGCATTGGCGGTAGCGGCGGCAGCGGCTTCTCGTCGCCGTCGTCTTCATCATCGGCGGGCAACACGTGGATGCGCCAGGCACGGATGACGCAGGGCACGCTGCCCGTCGCGCAGCCGCTCGCGCTCTACGACGCGCTGTTCGGCCGCAAGGACAGCGGCGCCGGCACGCCGGACGGCACGACGCTCATCGCGCGCGATTCGGCCGATTCGACCGACGCACCGGCCGCGCCGCTGCCGGGCTTCGCCGCGTCGCCGCTCGCCGCCGGCGCTCACGACGACCAGCCGCTCGGGTTCGCGCTCGGCCAGATCCACGGCATCTACGTGCTCGCGCAGAATGCGTACGGTCTCGTGATCGTCGACATGCACGCGGCACACGAGCGAATCCTCTACGAACAGTTCAAGAACGCGCTGGCGGATCGCACGGTCGCCGTGCAGTCGCTGCTGCTGCCAATCTCGATGACGGCCACGCCGGTCGAGATCGGCACGGTCGAGGAAGAGCGCGACACGCTCGAATCGCTCGGCTTCGACCTCGCGGTGCTGTCGCCGACGACGCTCGCGATCCGCGCGGTGCCGGCGCTGCTGAAGGATGCCGACCTGCAGTCGCTCGCGCGCGCGGTGCTGGCCGACCTGCACGCGTTCGGCGGCTCGCGGGTGCTCACCGAGCGCCAGCACGAGCTGCTCGGCACGCTCGCGTGCCATCACGCGGTGCGCGCGAACCGGCGCCTGACGCTCGACGAGATGAACGCGCTGCTGCGCCAGATGGAGGCGACCGAGCGCGCGGACCAGTGCAATCACGGCCGGCCGACCTGGTATCAGCTCACGCTGAACGATCTCGACCGCCTCTTCATGCGCGGGCAATGAGCGCTTCTTCGCAGTCCACCCCGACGACGATCGCCTGCCTGCTCGGCCCCACCGCTTCGGGCAAGACGGCCGCGGCGCTGGCGCTCGCCGCGCGCCGCCCGATCGAGATCGTCAGCGTCGATTCGGCGCTCGTCTACCGCGACATGGATATCGGCACCGCGAAACCGTCGCGCGACGAGCGCGCGAGCGTGCCGCACCACCTGATCGACATCATCGACCCGGCCGACGCGTATTCGGCCGCGGAATTCCGCGCGGACACGCTGCGGCTGATCGGCGAGATCCTCGCGCGCGGCCGCACGCCGCTGCTCGCGGGCGGCACGATGCTGTACTACAAGGCGCTGACGCACGGGCTCAACGACCTGCCGGGCGCCGACCCGGAGATCCGCGCGGCACTCGACGCCGACGCCGCGCGCGACGGCTGGCCCGCGCTGCACGCGCGGCTCGCGCAGGTCGATCCCGACACGGCCGCGCGGCTCGCGCCGAACGATTCGCAGCGGATCCAGCGGGCACTGGAAATCTTCATGTTGAGCGGGCAGCCGATGTCGGTGCTGCTCGCCGCGCCGCGCCGCACCGACGATGCGGCCGCCGCGTACCGCTTCGTGCCGGTCGCGCTCGAGCCGTCGGATCGCGCGGTGCTGCACGCGCGGATCGCGCAGCGCTTCGATGCGATGCTCGACGCGGGCTTCATCGACGAAGTCGAACGGCTGCGGCGCCGCGAGGATCTCCATCCCGACCTGCCGTCGATGCGTTGCGTCGGCTACCGGCAGGCGTGGGAATTCCTCGACGGCGATACCGACTACCGGACGATGCGCGACAAGGGCATCTTCGCGACCCGCCAGCTGTGCAAGCGCCAGATCACGTGGCTGCGCGCGATGCCGGAGCGGATCGTGGTCGACTGCGTCGCGCCGGATTCGACGGCCCGCGCGCTCGACGCGCTCGAACGCGTCCTCGACGGCCGCACACCGGGCTGATGCGTCAGCCGGCCCGACGCGCCGCCAGGCGCGCGCGGGCGCCGTCGACGATCCATGCGATGCCGCGCTCGAACGCCTCGTCGCCGCTGCGCTCGCGCAGCGTGGCCCAGCCTTGCGCGAACAACGGATACTCGGCCGCATCCGGCAGCAGCGCATCGGCGTCGCCGTCCGGTCGCGCCTGCTCTTCCAGCACCCAGCCGACCACGAAGCGCCCGATCGCGACCATCACGTCGACCGCCTCGTCCGGCTTGAACCCCGCTTCACCGAGCAGCGCGATCTTGCGTTCGATCGAACTGAAATGCAGCGCGCGCGGCCGGGTGCCGGCATGCAGGCGCGCGCCGTCGCGGTAAGCGAGCAGCGCGCGGCGGAAACTGCGCGCATTCTCCGCGAGCCATGCATCCCATACTTCGCCCGGCTCCGGCAGCGACGCACCGTGGCGCTCCAGCATGATCGCCTCGGCCATCGCGTCGAGCAGCTCGGCCTTGTTCCTGAAATGCCAGTAAAGCGTCGGCGACTGCACGCCGAGCCGCTCGGCGAGCCGCCGGGTGGACAGTCCATCGATCCCCACTTCATCCAGCAGGTCGAGCGCCGCGCGCAATACCGTGTCGCGCGTGAGTCGCGCCCCTGTGTCCTTCATCTCTATCACCGATAGGGAAACTGTGGAATAATCCTCACTCTATCATCGATAGAGTTATTCCCTTGAATCCGTCCCTGATTGCCATTCTGGCCACGGTCCTGCTCGACGCGATCGGCGTCGGGGTCGTGATGCCGATCCTGCCCGGGCTGCTGCGCTCGCTCGCCGCCACCGGCAGCACCGACACCCATTACGGCGTCCTGCTCGCGCTGTACGCGTTCGCGCAGTTCCTGTGTGCGCCGCTGCTCGGCGCGCTGAGCGACCGTTTCGGCCGCCGCCCGGTACTGCTGGCGTCGCTCGCGGGCGCCGCGCTGGACTATCTGCTGATGGCGCTCGCGCCGACGCTCGCATGGCTTTACGTCGGGCGGTTGATCGCGGGCGTCACCGGCGCGAACGTCGCGGTCGCGACCGCGTACGTGACCGACGTAACGGCCGAACCCGACCGCGCGCGGCGCTTCGGCCAGCTCGGCGCGATGATGGGCATCGGCTTCATCGCCGGCCCGCTGATCGGCGGGCTGCTCGGCGCGCTGCACCTGCGTGCGCCGTTCGTCGCGGCCGCGTTTCTCAACGCGCTGAATCTCGTGCTCGTGTGGCGCGTATTGCCGGAATCGCGGCCGCGCTCGGCCGGGGGCGGCCGCACGGCTGGCGCGCTCAACCCGTTCGCGAACCTGCGCCGGCTGAGCGGCGCGCCCGCGCTCGCGCCGCTGGTCGGCATCTACGTGATCGTGGCACTCGTGTCGCAGGCGCCCGCGACGCTGTGGATCCTGTACGGCCAGGAACATTTCGGCTGGTCGACGCCGGTCGCGGGGCTGTCGCTCGCCGGTTACGGCGCGTGCCACGCGCTCGCGCAAGCGTTCGCGATCGGGCCGCTGATCGCGCGGCTCGGCGAGCGGCGCGCGCTCGCGCTGGGCCTTGCAGGCGATGCACTCGGGCTGGCGGTCATCGCGTTCGCGACCGCCGCGTGGGTGCCGTTCGCGCTGCTGCCGCTGTTCGCGGCCGGCGGCATGACGCTGCCGGCATTGCAGGCGATGCTCGCACGGCAGGTCGACAATACGCGTCAGGGCGAACTGCAGGGCACGCTGGCGAGCGTGGCGAGCCTGATCGGCGTCGCGGGGCCACTGGTCGTCACCGCGACCTACGCGGCGACGCGCGCGACGTGGCCGGGGCTCGTCTGGGCTGCCGCCGCGCTGCTGTACCTGCTCGTGCCGCCGTTGCTGGCCGGCGCGCGCCCGGCGAACGCGCCGCGCGCATCCGCGTGAGCGTCGGCGCGCGCCGTCGCGTTCAGCCCGCGAGCGTGACGAGATTCGCGTCGCGCACGAGCTGCCAGCGGCCGCCGGCCTTGCGGAAGATCGTCAGCGTGTGGCCCGAGCGGCGGATCGTCTCGCCGCCCGGCGGCGTCGCGTCGATCTCGATGAAATTGCGCAGGTACGCCCAGTCGCCGATCACACGCAGCTCGTCGATCCGGTAGCGGCCGTCGATCTTTGGCGCGTGCTCCGCGCCGGCGTTCGCGTCGCGCGACGCGGCCGCGAACGCCGCCTTGTCGAACGGCGGCTTGCCGGCCACCATGAAGATCGCGTCGTCTGCGATCAGGTCCAGCACCGTCGCCAGATCGCCACGCCGGCTCGACACGAACCAGTTGTCCACGAGTTCGCGGATCGCGCGTTCGTCTTCGGTCATCCTCGCCCCTCCTTCGTCGGCCTGCGTCCATACAGACGCGGCGCCCGAAAAAAAAGCCGCCCGGTGCGATACCGGGCGGCTTTCCGTGCTGCATTCTGCTGCTGCGATGCGCGTCAGACCACGACCGTCTGCGCCTCGCCTTCGCGGGTCGCACGCACGGTGCCGATCTTCCACACCTGTTCGCCGGCGGCGGTCAGGTCGGCGATCGCCGCGTCGGCATCGGCCGCCGACACGATCACGGCCATGCCGATCCCGCAGTTGAACACGCGGTGCATTTCCGCGTCGGCGACGCCGCCGTGCTCCTGCAGCCACTTGAACAGCGGCGGCAGCGGCCAGGCGTGCTGGTCGAGCTCGGCGGTGAGGCCCTCGCGCAGCACGCGCGGGATGTTCTCGACGAGGCCGCCACCGGTGATGTGCGCCATGCCCTTCACCGACAGCTTCTGCATCAGCGCGAGCAGCGGCTTCACGTAGATGCGCGTGGGCGCCATCAGCGCGTCGGCGAGCGAGCGGCCGTGGAAATCGGCCGACAGGTCGGGGTTCGCGCGCTCGATGATCTTGCGCACGAGCGAGAAGCCGTTCGAGTGGATGCCGCTCGATGCGAGGCCGAGCACCACGTCGCCTTCGGCGATCGTGCTGCCGTCGATGATCTTGCTCTTCTCGACCGCGCCGACCGCGAAGCCGGCCAGGTCGTATTCGCCGTCCGGGTACATGCCCGGCATTTCGGCCGTTTCACCGCCGATCAGCGCGCAGCCCGACAGTTCGCAGCCCTGCGCGATGCCCTTGACGACGGTGGCGGCCGTGTCGACGTCGAGCTTGCCGCACGCAAAGTAGTCGAGGAAGAACAGCGGCTCGGCGCCCTGCACGAGGATGTCGTTCACGCTCATCGCGACGAGATCCTGGCCGACCGTATCGTGTTTGTTCAGATGAAACGCCAGCTTGAGCTTGGTGCCCACGCCGTCGGTGCCCGACACGAGCACCGGCTCCTTGTATTTCTTCGGCACTTCGAACAGCGCGCCGAACCCGCCGATGCCGCCGAGCACGCCGTCGCGCAGGGTTTTCTTCGCAAAAGGCTTGATCTTGTCGATGAGCGCGTCGCCGGCGTCGATGTCGACACCTGCGTCGCGATAGGACAGACCCTGAGCGTCGGGAGCGGATTTCGGAGGATTCATGGGGGAATGCGAGAAGGTCGGTAAAATGCGATTTTACCCGAAGCCGGCCCGTTGGCCGGAATTCCCAGCACCGAATCGTCAGGGATTGCATCTTGGTCGACACGTCCCCGTTTTCTTCGCCACGCGAGCCGCGCCGGAACCCGCGCGCCGCCGTGCGTGCGGCCGCGTGGTCGAGCACCGGAGCCCTCCCCCGCGCGCGCCCGGCGTACGGCACGCGTTTTTCCAACCGATCTGCATTGTGACTGTTGTGTCCCGTCAACTGACGCTCGATCTCGGCACGCCGCCGCCCGCCACGTTCGACAACTTCATCATGAACGAGGAGAACGACGAGCTCGTCTCGCGCCTGCAGAAGCTCGATCTCGCGCTCGCGGCCGGCCCCGTGCCGGACCGGTCGTTCTATATCTGGGGCGAGCCCGGCAGCGGCCGCACCCACCTGCTGCAGGCGCTCGTGAGCGACGCGTCGTACGGCTATGCGCGCTACCTGACGCCGCAGAGCCCGCTCGGCGCGTTCACGTTCGACCCGCGCATCGGCATCTATGCGATCGACGACTGCGACCGGATGAGCGACACGCAGCAGGTCGCGCTATTCAACCTGTTCAACGAAGTGCGCGCGCACCCGTCGAGCGCGTTCGTCGCCGCGGGCCCGGCCGCGCCGCTCGCGCTCGACGTGCGCGAGGACCTGCGCACGCGGCTCGGCTGGGGGCTCGTGTTCCACCTGTCGCCGCCGTCCGACGCCGGCAAGATCGCGGTGCTCAAGCTCGCGGCGAAGGAGCGCGGGATCGCGCTGACCGACGACATCGCCGCGTACCTGCTGACCCATTTCCGCCGCGACATGCCGAGCCTGATGGCCTTGCTCGACGCGCTCGACCGCTTCTCGCTCGAGCAGAAACGCGCGGTCACGCTGCCACTGCTGCGCCGGATGCTCGCGCGTCCCGGCGACGACATCACACCACCGGGCACGGGCCCGAACCGCTTCGAGTAAAATGCGCTTCCATGACTAATCTGGCACTCTTTGACCTCGATCACACGCTGATCCCGACCGATAGCGACCACGAATGGGGTCGCTTCATGGTGAAGCTCGGCATCGTCGACGCGGAAAGCTTCTCGCGTCAGAACGACCAGTTCTTCGCCGACTACAAGGCCGGCCAGCTCGACATCCACGCGTACCTGTGCGCGATGCTCACGCCGCTCGCGAAGTATTCGCGCGCGCAGCTCGCGCAATGGCACGAGCAGTACATGCACGAGGTGATCCGGCCCGCGATGACGCCCGCCGCGCTCGAACTCGTGCGCCGGCACCTCGATGCGGGCGACCTGTGCTGCGTCGTGACGGCGACCAACGAATTCATCACGCGCCCGATCGCGACCGCGTTCGGCGTCGACACGCTGATCGCCTGCGAGGTCGAGACGACCGACGGCCACCCCGATTCCCCGTACACGGGCCGCCCGACCGGCACGCCGAGCTATCGCGAAGGCAAGATCGTGCGGACCGAAGCGTGGCTCGCGTCGCTCGGCAAGCACTGGGACGACTTCGAACACAGCTACTTCTACAGCGACTCGCACAACGACATCCCGTTGCTCGAGAAAGTCACCGACCCGATCGCGACCAACCCTGACGACACGCTGCGCGCGCATGCAAGCAACCGCGGCTGGCGTATCCTCGATCTCTTCTGAACGTCGTGATCAAAAAATTCATCCGCAAGCTGCTCGGCCAGGACGAAACCGAGCAAACGCCTCCCGCCGCGGCCCCGGCCGACGCAGCGGCCCCTGCTGCCCCGCGCACCCCGAAGGGCGCCCGCGGCGGCGGCGCGAAGAAACCGCGCAGCAACCATGAGCCGACCGTCGTGCCGGCCAGCGTGCACGGCATCAACCCGGCGCTGATCTCGAAGAACGCGGTGCGCGTGACCGACACGCTGCAGCAGGCGGGCTTTCGCGCGTTCATCGTCGGCGGCGCCGTGCGCGACCTGCTGCTCGGCATCGCGCCGAAGGACTTCGACGTCGCGACCGACGCGACGCCGACCGAAGTGCAGCGCCTGTTCCGCCGCGCGCGCCTGATCGGCCGCCGCTTCCAGATCGTGCACGTGCAGTTCGGCCAGGAACTGATCGAGGTGTCGACGTTCCGCGCGCTGGTCGACGCGCCGCCCGAGGCGGCCACGGCCGAACCGCCGAAGCGCCTGAAGCGCGACGAACTCGATCGCCGCACGCACGCGGTCGACGCGAGCGGCCGCGTGCTGCGCGACAACGTGTGGGGCGAGCAGCACGAGGACGCCGCGCGCCGCGACTTCACGATCAACGCGATGTACTACGACCCGTCGACGCAGACGGTGCTCGACTACCACGACGGGATGGCCGACGTGCGCGCCCGCCTGTTGCGGATGATCGGCGATCCGGCCACGCGCTTCCGCGAGGATCCGGTGCGGATGCTGCGCGTCGTGCGCTTCGCGGCGAAGCTCGGCTTCGAGATCGAACCGCATACGCGCGAGCCGATCCACGCGCTCGCCGACCTGATCAACAACGTGCCGGCCGCGCGCCTGTTCGACGAAATGCTGAAGCTGCTGCTGTCGGGCCACGCGCTCGCGTGCCTGCAGCGGCTGCGCAAGGAAGGGCTGCACCACGGGCTGCTGCCGCTGCTCGACGTCGTGCTGGAACAGCCGCAGGGCGAGAAGTTCATCACGCTCGCGCTGAACAACACCGACGCGCGCGTGCGCGCCGGCAAGCCGGTGTCGCCGGGCTTCCTGTTCGCGACGCTGCTGTGGCACGACATGCGCCAGCGCTTCGAGCAATACACCGCCGCGGGCGAGATCCCGGTGCCGGCGCTCCATCGCGCGATGGACGACGTGCTCGACATGCAGACCGAGAAGCTCGCGATCCACAAGCGCTACTCGGCCGACATGCGCGAGATCTGGGGCCTGCAGCTGCGCCTCGAGAAACGCTCGGGCCGCAGCGCGATGCGGCTGCTGGAACACCAAAGGTTTAGAGCGGGGTATGATTTCCTCCTGTTACGCTGCGAATCCGGCGAGCTCGATGCGGAAGTCGGACAGTGGTGGACGGATTTCATCGAAGGCGACGCGGCCGCTCGCGAGGCATTGCTCACGCAGGGCGGCTCGAAGGAAAAATCGCCCCGCAAGCGGCGCCGCCGCGGCGGGGCGCGCAACCGCAAGCCGGGTGAAGGTGCCGCCGAGCAGGCACCGGATACCGCGGGCGATACCGCGAGCGGTTCCGACGACTGACGCGCGCGCCGGCGAACGACGTAGGAAGTGATGCCATGACGGTTGCATATATCGGACTGGGGGCGAATCTCGGCGATGCGCGCCAGACCCTGAAGGACGCGGTGGTGTGCCTCGCGCAGCAGCGCACCATCTCGATCCTCGGCAAATCGAGCCTGTATCGCACGGCGCCCTTCGAAGCGGGCGGCGACGATTACTACAACTGCGTCGTCAAGCTCGACACGACGCTGTCGGCTCGCGAGCTGCTCGCGCTCTGCCAGAAGATCGAACATCACTTCGGCCGCGAGCGCCCGTATCGCAATGCGCCGCGCACGCTCGACCTCGACATCCTGCTGTTCGGCGCCGATTCGATCGACGAACCCGACCTGATCGTCCCGCACCCGCGCCTTACCGACCGCGCGTTCGCGCTCGTGCCGCTCGTCGAAATCGAGCCGGCGCTCGACATCCCCGCGCGCGGCCGGGCCGACGCCTTTCTCGCCGCCGTCGCGGATCAGCGCGTCGAAAAGGTGCAGACCTGCCAGTGCCTGATGCAAAAGGCGCTCGCTGCCGGCGAAGACGCCGACAAGACCCGCTGCCGATGAACGCCACTCCGCTGACCGTCACCGCGCCCGACCTGCGCGCCCCACACCGCTATCTCGTGATCGAAGGCCCGATCGGCGTCGGCAAGACGACGCTCGCGCGCCTGCTCGGCGAGCGCTGGTCGATGCAGACGCTGCTCGAGCGCCCGCAGGACAACCCGTTCCTCGAACGCTTCTACCGCGACACCGCGCGCTACGCGCTGCCGGTCCAGCTGTCGTTCGCGCTGCAGCGCGCGCAGCAGGCGCGCGAGTTGATCGGCGCGCTCGACACGGGCCGCCCCGTCATCGCCGATTTCATGCCGCAGAAGAACGACATCTTCGCGCGGCTGAACCTGCAGGAAGACGAGTGGCAGTTGTACCGCTCGGTCGCCACGCACGTCGACGTGCCGCAGGCGCCGTCGCCCGATCTCGTCGTCTATCTGCAGGCGAGCCCCGAAGTGCTGTTCTCGCGCATCCAGAAGCGCGGGCTGCCGATGGAACTGCAGATCAGCGACGCGTACCTGCGCTCGCTCGTCGACGCGTACAACGAATTCTTCTACCACTACGACCGCACGCCGGTGCTGACGGTCGCAGCCGAACACCTGAACCCGCTGGATTCCCCCGAAGATCTCGCCCTGCTGGTCGAGCGCATCGAGACGATGCGCGGCCGCAAGGAATTCTTCGTCAAGGGCGAGACGACGCGCTGACGCGTCCCGCCTGTCGCTCTTCACCCATCGACCCGGATTTCCCATGACCTATCTCCAGGAATCGAGCCGGCCTGCCGTGACGGTACCCAAGCTGCAGGCAATGCGCGACGCCGGCGAGAAGATCGCGATGCTCACCTGCTACGACGCGAGCTTCTCCGCGCTGCTCGATCGCGCCGGCACCGACGTGCTGCTGATCGGCGATTCGCTCGGCAACGTGCTGCAGGGCCACACGACCACGCTGCCGGTGTCGCTCGACGACATCGCGTACCACACCGCGTGCGTCGCGCGGGCCCAGCCGCGCGCGCTCGTCGTCGCCGATCTGCCGTTCGGCACGTACGGCACGCCGGCCGAGGCGTTCGCGAATGCGGTCAAGCTGATGCGCGCGGGCGCGCAGATGGTCAAGCTCGAAGGCGGCGAATGGCTCGCCGATACGATCCGCTTCCTCGTCGAGCGCTCGGTGCCCGTCTGCGCGCACCTCGGCCTCACGCCGCAATCGGTGCATGCGTTCGGCGGCTTCAAGGTCCAGGGCAAGACCGAAGCCGGCGCCGCGCAGCTGCTGCGCGATGCGCGCGCGATCGAGGATGCCGGCGCGCAACTCGTCGTGCTCGAAGCCGTGCCGACGCTCGTTGCGTCCGAAGTCACGCACATGCTGAAGATTCCGACGATCGGCATCGGCGCGGGCGTCGACTGCTCGGGGCAGGTGCTCGTGCTGCACGACATGCTCGGCGTGTTCCCCGGCAAGCGGCCGCGTTTCGTGAAGGATTTCATGCAGGGGCAGCCGAACATTCAGGCGGCCGTCGAAGCCTACGTGCGCGCGGTGAAGGATCGGTCGTTCCCCGGCCCCGAACACTCGTTCTGACGTAGAAGCCCGGATGTAAAAAAGCGCGGCGCCCTTTGCGGGGCGCCGCGCTTTTTTTGCGTGCGGCATGGACGACCGGCTCGCGGCTCCAGCGCCCGCCCCGTCCAGCGCCTGCCCCGTCGCGTCGTTACTTCAGCACCGCGTCGAGCGCACCGCGCAGTGCATTGGTCAGCAGCAGCCCCTGCGCGCGCGCCAGATCATCGCGGGTCACGACGCGCTCGACCGCCCCGAATGCGGGATCGTCGAGCAGCACGCCGCGCATCACGCCCGGCAGCACGCCGGACGCCAGCGGCGGCGTCACCCACTGGCCATCGAGCTTCACGAACAGGTTCGAGCGCCCGCCTTCCGTCACCTCGCCGCGCTCGTTGACGAACAGCATGTCGAACCCGCCGAGCGCCTCCGCCGCCTGCCACGCGCGGTCGTATTCGGCGCGGCGCGTGGTCTTGTGCAGCAGCAGCGCATCGCTCGCGCGGGTCGGCGCGAAGCCGTGGGCCGACGCGAGCATCACGCCGACCGGCCCCGCCGGCAGCGGCTTGAGCGGCGCGGCGACGATCTCGATCGTGCCGTCCTTCGCCAGCGCGAGCTTCATCCGGTACGCGCCGTTGCCGTCGAGCGCCGCGCAGCGTGCATCGATCTCGCGACGCAACGCGTCGGCGTCGAAGCGGAAGCCGAACGCATCGGCGCTGCGCTGCAGCCGCGCAAGATGACGATCGAGGTGGCGGATGCCGTCCGCCCGCGTGGCGGCCGTCGTTTCGAACAGCTGGAAGCCGGGATCGGCATCCGTCAGGAATCGCGCTTTCAATTCGCACTCCGCATATTCGTCGGCCGCGACACTGTCGAGCACGATGCCCGCGCCGACGCCCATCGTGCCACGCCGCCGGCCGGCAATCGCCGTTGCCGCGTCGCGCGTGGCGCTCGTCGCGACGGCATCGACTGCGGCCGCCTCGAGCGTCAGCGTCCGGATCGCGACCGACAGGCAGAAATCGCCGCAACCGGCCGCGCCGTCGGATGCTGCAGCGCCCGCCGGCGCGGCCTCGTCCTGCGGCGCATCGAGCCAGCCGATCGCGCCCGTATAGAGCCCGCGCGGCGTCGACTCGATCGTGTCGATCAGCTGCATCGTCTTGTACTTCGGCGCACCGGTGATCGACCCACACGGAAACAGCGCGCGCAGCATCTGCGCGAACGTCGTGCCGTCGCGCCAGCCGGCTTCGACCGTCGACGTCATCTGCCACACCGACGCATAAGGCTCGACGGAGAACAGCGCCGGCACCTTGACGGTGCCCGTGCGCGCGATCCGCGACACGTCGTTGCGCAGCAGGTCGACGATCATCACGTTTTCCGCGCGGTTCTTCGGATCGCTCGCGAGGAACGCGGCGGCCGCCGTGTCTTCACGTGGATCGGCCGAACGCGGCGCGGTACCCTTCATCGGTCGCGCACGCAGCACGTCGCCGTGCTTCTCGACGAACAGTTCGGGCGAGCACGATACGACCCATGCGCCGCCCGGCAGCGCGATCAGCGCGCCGTAGCGCACCGGCTGACGCGCGCGCAGCCGCCGGTACAGCGCGAGCGGCGTGCCGAACACGTCGAAATTCAGCCGGTACGTGTAATTGACCTGATACGAATCGCCTGCGCGCAACGCGTCGTGCACCGCGGCGATCGCCGCGTCGAATGCATCGCGCGACACACTCTTCGCGACATGCGCGACACCGGCGATCGACGGCGTGCCGCCGCCGTCCTGCTGCGCGAGCCACGCATCGACTTCGTCGCGCGACAGCCGCTCGCAGCGCGCATACAGCAAAAAGCGCAGCGGGGCATCGCCCGGCTGCGCCCGTTGCAGGTTGCGTCCGAATGCGTAATCGCCGACGACGACCGCATGCAGCCCGTCGCGCAGATCCTGCGCGAGCGCCGCATCGACCGCGTCGAGCTGCGCCGGGTCCGTGCACACGCGCTCGCGCACGAAGCCCGAATACAAACGACTCGACCGCGCGGACGCGGTCGAGTCGCAATCGTCCAAGAGCGCGAACGACGCGCTCTCGTTGCCTTCAGTCATGCTTTACTCGAAGAAGCTCTTCACACGGTCGAACCAGCTCTTGCTCTGCGGGCTGTGACGCGCGCCGCCCTCGGCCAGCGACTTCTCGAACTGCTTGAGCAGATCGCGCTGCTGGTCGGTCAGCTTCACGGGCGTCTCGACCTGCACGTGCACATACAGATCGCCCGCAATGCTCGAGCGCAGCCCCTTGATGCCCTTGCCGCGCAGGCGGAACGTCTTGCCCGACTGCGTGCCTTCCGGCACCGGGAACGACGCACGGCCGGCCAGCGTCGGCACCTCGATCTCGCCGCCGAGCGCGGCGGTCGTGAACGGGATCGGCATCTGGCAATGGAGATCGTCGCCGTCGCGCTCGAACACCGAGTGCGGCTTGATGTGGATCTCGACGTACAGGTCGCCCGGCGGCCCGCCGTTGATGCCCGGCTCGCCGTTGCCGGCCGAACGGATCCGCATCCCGTCGTCGATCCCGGCCGGGATCTTCACTTCGAGCGTCTTGGTTTCCTTCACCTTGCCCGACCCGTGGCAATGCGCGCACGGCTCGGGGATGTAGGTACCCGTGCCGTGGCACTTCGGGCAGGTCTGCTGGATGCTGAAGAAGCCCTGCGACATGCGCACCGTGCCCTGGCCGTGACAGGTCGGGCAGGTTTCCGGCTTCGTGCCGGCCTTCGCCCCCGACCCGTGACAGACTTCGCACGACACCCAGCTCGGCACGCGGATCTGCGTGTCGTAGCCGTGCGCGGCCTGCTCGAGCGTGATTTCCATGCTGTAGCGCAGGTCGGCGCCGCGATACACCTGCGGGCCGCCGCGGCCGCCGCGCGCGGCGCCACCCGCGGCCTGGCCGAAGATGTCGCCGAAGATGTCGCCGAAGGCATCCGCGAAGCCGCCGAAGCCCTGTGCGCCCGCACCGCCCATGTTCGGATCGACGCCCGCGTGGCCGTACTGGTCGTACGCAGCCCGCTTCTGGCCGTCCGACAGCATTTCATAGGCTTCCTTCGCCTCCTTGAAATGCTCTTCCGCATCCTTGCTGTCCGGATTGCGGTCAGGGTGATACTTCATCGCAAGCTTGCGATATGCCTTCTTGATTTCGTCGTCGCTCGCATTCTTCGCGACGCCCAGAACCTCGTAGTAATCCCGTTTCGCCATATCGATTCACTGTGCCGCCACGCATCGTGCACGCGGCGGCTCCTTTCGCCCGCAGTAAAGTCTCTCGACTCGTCTGGCGCTGCACCGTCCGCGGACGGCTCGCGCAGCACCCGCCAAAAAACAAATGTGCCCGGAGGGCCGCAAGGCCCGCCAGGCGTGGAGTCGATCCGGCCATCCGGAAGGAAAGACAGACCGCTTGTCAGCCGCGCCGCGCGCGTTTCGCGCGCGGCGTACGGTGCCATTGCAACCCGGCTTAGTCCTTCTTCACTTCCTTGAACTCGGCGTCGACGACGTCGTCGGCAGCCTGTTGCGCACCGCCCGCATGGGCCGCGCCTTCCGCTGCACCGGCCGCGCCGGCGGCACCTGCCTGCTGGGCCTGCATGTCGGCGTACATCTTCTCGCCGAGCTTCTGCGAGACCTTGCCGAGCTCCTCGACCTTCGCGTCGATCGCCGCCTTGTCGGCCGACGTGTCCTTCAACACGTCCTCGAGCGACTTCAGCGCGGCTTCGATCGCTTCCTTCTCGCCCGCGTCCAGCTTGTCGCCGTACTCGGTCAGCGCCTTCTTCGTGCTGTGCACCAGCGCGTCGCCCTGGTTGCGCGAATCGGCCAGCTCGCGCAGCTTGTGATCTTCCGCTGCGTTCGCTTCCGCGTCCTTGATCATCTGGTCGATTTCAGCCTCGGACAGGCCCGAGTTCGCCTTGATCGTGATCTTGTTTTCCTTGCCGGTCGCCTTGTCCTTCGCGCCGACGTGCAGGATGCCGTTCGCGTCGATGTCGAAGGTCACTTCGATCTGCGGCACGCCGCGCGGTGCCGGCGGGATGCCTTCGAGGTTGAACTCGCCGAGCAGCTTGTTGCCCGCTGCCATTTCGCGTTCGCCCTGGAACACCTTGATCGTCACGGCGCCCTGGTTGTCGTCCGCCGTCGAGTACACCTGGGCGTGCTTCGTCGGGATCGTCGTGTTCTTGTTGATCATCTTCGTCATCACGCCGCCGAGCGTCTCGATACCGAGCGACAGCGGGGTCACGTCGAGCAGCAGCACGTCCTTGCGGTCGCCCGACAGCACCTGGCCCTGGATCGCCGCGCCGACCGCGACGGCTTCGTCCGGGTTCACGTCACGGCGCGGATCCTTGCCGAAGAACTCCTTCACCTTCTCCATGACCTTCGGCATGCGCGTCTGGCCGCCGACCAGGATCACGTCGTCGATGTCCGACACCTTGACGCCTGCGTCCTTGATCGCGATACGGCACGGTTCGATCGTGCGCTCGACGAGATCTTCCACCAGCGCCTCCAGCTTCGCGCGGGTGATCTTCAGGTTCAAGTGCTTCGGGCCCGACGCGTCCGCCGTGATGTACGGCAGGTTGATTTCGGTCTGCTGACCCGACGACAGCTCGATCTTCGCCTTTTCGGCGGCTTCCTTCAGGCGCTGCAGCGCGAGCACGTCCTTCGACAGGTCGACGCCCTGCTCCTTCTTGAACTCGCCGATGATGTAATCGATGATGCGCTGGTCGAAGTCTTCGCCGCCGAGGAACGTGTCGCCGTTGGTCGACAGCACTTCGAACTGCATTTCGCCGTCGACGTCCGCGATCTCGATGATCGACACGTCGAACGTACCGCCGCCGAGGTCATACACGGCGATCTTGCGGTCGCCCTTCTCGGCCTTGTCGAGGCCGAACGCGAGCGCCGCCGCGGTCGGCTCGTTGATGATCCGCTTGACTTCGAGGCCCGCGATGCGGCCGGCGTCCTTGGTCGCCTGGCGCTGGCTGTCGTTGAAGTACGCCGGCACCGTGATCACGGCTTCCGTGACCGGCTCGCCGAGGTAGTCTTCGGCGGTCTTCTTCATCTTGCGCAGCACTTCGGCCGAGACCTGCGGCGGCGCGAGCTTTTCGCCGTGCGCCTCGACCCATGCGTCGCCGTTGTCGGCCTTGATGATCGAGTACGGCATCAGGCCGATGTCCTTCTGGACTTCCTTCTCTTCGAAGCGGCGGCCGATCAGGCGCTTCACCGCGAACAGCGTGTTCTTAGGGTTGGTCACCGACTGGCGCTTGGCCGGCGCGCCGACGAGCACTTCGTTGTCGTCCATGTACGCGATGATCGACGGCGTGGTGCGCGCACCTTCCGAGTTCTCGATGACCTTGACCTGGTTGCCTTCCATGATGGCGACGCACGAGTTCGTGGTGCCGAGGTCAATACCGATGATCTTTCCCATTTTTTCCTAATCTCCAGAAATGCTTGTTTGCTGCGCGAAACGCCGCGTTTTTGGGCGGTTTCGCACGCCAGAATTCAACTCTGTTCCCGAAATGCGTCCGTCCGATCCGTTTTCAAGACCGGACGAGCGATGCGGATATTAAATTTTTTCAATCGCCGCCGGCTAGCGGATCGTGTGGGCCATCGGTGCCGTCGCCGGCCGGCGCACCGGCCGCCGCGGCGATCTTCGCGCGTGCCGCCGCGACGGCTGCCTGGAACTGCGCGAGGCCATGCCAGCCCGTCGCGCGGCCGAGCCGCTTGCCGCGGTGGAAGAAGAACCACGTCGGCACACCGTGCAGCCCGAAGCGGCGCCCCAGCTCGCGATGTTCGTACACGTTGCAATGGAACCACTTCAGGCCGAGCGCACGGATGGCATCGGGCTGCGCGAGCATCGCCTTCTTCGCGATCTCGCAGTTGAAGCAGTCGACGCCCCAGAAGAACACCACCGCCAGCGCATCGCCCGCGCCATCGATGGCCGCGTCGAACGTGCCGGCGTCGAGCGCCTGCATGTCGAACGCGTCGAACGCGGCCGGATCGACGCCGGCGGGCACCATTTCCGCTGCCTTATTTCGACTGCGCGACGGTGACGAGCGCCGGGCGCAGCACGCGGTCGGCGATCATGTAACCCTTTTGCAGCACGGTGACGACGGTGTTCGGCTCCTGCTCGGCCGGCACCATCGAAATGGCTTGGTGCTGGTGCGGATCGAACTTCTCGCCGACCGGGTTGATCGCGACGACGCGGCCCTTCTCGAGCGCGCTCGTCAACTGGCGCAGCGTCAGCTCGACGCCTTCGCGCACCTTCGCGATGTCGCCGGAGGTATCGCTGACGGCCGCTTCCAGGCTGTCCAGCACGGGCAGCAGGTGTTCCGCGAAGCTCTCGATCGCGAACTTGTGCGCCTTCGACACGTCGTCCTGCGCGCGGCGGCGCACGTTCTCGGTCTCGGCCTTCGCCCGCAGGAAGCTTTCCTGGAGCTCGGCGACCTTGGCTTGAGCCTCCGCGAGCGCCGCGTCGGCGGCTTCGGCGGCGGGTGCGGCGCCTTGCGCCGCCTGCTTCTCGCTGCCGATGTCTTCGGCCGATGGGGTAGCCGGGTTCTCTTGCGTGTTTTCCATGTCGCTGAAAGTCGATTAGAGGTTGAAGCCAAATCGGCAACCGCCGGACGTATACCCGGCGGCACCGCACATTACTGGTGCAAATAAGGGCGAAAACTGCGATTTCAAGAGGGTCATTCGCCGGCATTCGCCAATGCCGCGAAACAACCGCGCATTTTCCGGTGCAGGCGTCGCATAGTCCGCCGGATCGGGCGAAACGGCCTGTAACAACGCTTACCCGGCAAGGACTAGCTCCGCACAGGCCGGCTGCACTACACTCCATTCAAGCGTCGGAAAGCGTGTTTACCCTGAGCTGACCGCCGCCTGACATCCACCTGGCGCCGTTTTCACCCTTGTTCTCGAGGGGAGTACCGTGAAACTGACCTTTGCGATATCGGTGGTCGCGCTGGTACTCATTGCCGGCACCACCACCATCTGCCTGTCGGGAGCCGTCACCGACCGCACGACCGAGTACGGAAGCGCGCGGGCGACGTTCGACCAGATGTTCAGCTCCCACCAGAAAATCTGTCGATGATGCGCCGGTCGCGCTTCGTCGGCCGGCCGTGCAGTTCGGCCGCCGGCTCGCGATACGTGCGGCGCCGCTCCAGTTCGGCGAGCCGCGCGGCCCGCCCCGCTTCCGTTTCCTCGTAGAGCGTCTGCGCGACGCTCGCGGGCCCGCGCACGTCGCATACGCCCAGCACGGCAATGTGCCAGACGATGCCGTCGATCGCAATCTCGACCTCGTCGCCCACCCGCACGTCCTTCGCCGGCTTGACCGCCGCGCCGCCGATCTTCACGTGGCCCTTGTCGACCGCGTCGGTCGCGAGCGAGCGCGTCTTGAAGAACCGGGCCGCCCACAGCCATTTGTCGATGCGCAGCTTCGCGCCCGGCTCGGTGGAAATCTTGTAGTTCATGATCAGTTGACCGGTTCGGGCTGCGCAGCCTTGACGGGCCAGCCCTGCAGATTCTCCGCGACGATTTCGCCGAGCGCGCCGATCCATGCGGACGCGCCGTTCAGGCACGGAATGCGGTGGAAGGTCTTGCCGCCGCCCGCAAGGAACTCGTCGCGCACTTCCATGCCGATTTCCTCGATCGTCTCCAGGCAATCGGCCGTGAAGCCGGGACAGAACACGTCGGCCCGCCGCACGCCGGCCTCGCCGAATTCGCGCAGCGTCGGCGCGGTGTACGGCTGCAGCCATTCGGCCTTGCCGAAGCGCGACTGGAACGTGACGCGGCACTCGGTGGTCGACAGCCCGAGCGCGGCCATCAGCAACGCGCCCGTTTGCTGGCACTGGTCGTGATACGGATCGCCGAGGTCGAGCGTGCGCTTCGGCACGCCGTGGAAGCTCAGCACCAGCTTGTCACCGGCCGCGAAATCGGGCCGGCCGTGCTGCGCCCAGTACTGGCGCACCTGCTCGGCCAGCGCGTGGATATAGGCCGGATGGTCGGCATAGTGCCGCACCGTGCGCACTTCCGGCTGATTGCGCATGCGCGCGAGCGCGTCGAACGCGGCATCGAATGCGGTGGCCGTGGTCGACGCCGAGTATTGCGGATACATCGGCATCAACAGCACGCGCTCGACGCCCGCGCGCTTGAACTGGGCAAGCGCGTGCGAAATGTTCGGGCTGCCGTAGCGCATCGCGTAGTCGACCGTCACGTGATAGCCGTTCGACGTGAGCAGATGCCGCACGCTGTCGGTCTGGCGCTCGGTGTACACGCGCAGCGGCGAACCCTCGGGCATCCAGACGGCCGCGTACTTCTTCGCGGACGCGCGGCCGCGCAGCGGCAGGATCAGCGTGCGCAGCAGCACCTGCCAGACGGCCTGCGGGATTTCGACGACCCGCGGATCCGACAGGAATTCGGCCAGATAGCGCCGCACCGCGCGCGGCGTGGGCGCGTCGGGCGTGCCGAGATTGATCAGCAACACACCGATGCGGTGGGCGGCCGCGACGCTCGAAGGCGGCTCAAGATCGAAACGCATGGGCAAGAACGTGCTCGGGGCACGGGACCGGACGGCCCTCAATTATAGCGGGCCGCCCCGTGCCGTTCGGCCGACTGTCGCCGCGAGCAGCGCCGCGGCACGATAGCGGGGCGGGATCGGGCCGGTGATTGCCTGCAATCGCCGGCGATCGCGGGTTATTGCTGGCTCAGCGTGAGCGACAGCAGGCGCGCGGTGATGTCGACGATCGGTATCACGCGGTTGTACGCCATGCGGGTCGGGCCGATCACGCCGAGCGTGCCGACGATCTTGCCGTTCACCTCGTATGGTGCGGTCACGACGCTCATTTCCTCGATCGGCACGAGCGTCGATTCGCCGCCGATGAAGATCTGCACGCCCTGGGCGTGGCTCGATACGTCGAGCAGTTGCAGGAGGCCCGTCTTTTGGTCGAATACGTCGAACAGCTTGCGCAGCCGCGCCATGTCGGACGAAAGGTCCGCCACTTCGAGCAGGTTGCGCTCGCCGGAAATCAGCACGGTGTCCTCGGTGTCGGGCACCTCGGTGCTGGCCGTCACGGCCGCGTGCATCAGCGTCGTCATGTCGCCGCGCAACTGGTCGATCTCGTCGCGCAGGCGGCGGCGCACCTCGTCGAACGACAGGCCGGCGAAATGCGCATTGATGTAGTTGGACGCCTCGGTCAGCTGCGACGGCGAATAGTCGCGCGGCGTCGCGAGCATGCGGTTCTGCACGTCGCCCTCGGGCGTGACGATGATCAGCAGGATGCGCTTGTCGGACAGGCGCATGAACTCGATCTGCTTGAACACGTGGCTGCGGCGCGGCGTCAGCACGACGCCCGCGAACTGCGACAGGTTCGACAGCACGCTCGCGGCGGCCGCGACCACCCGCTGCTGCGGCTCGCCGGCCTGCAGCGTGTTCTGCACCTGGCGCGCGACGGCCTCGGCGTCGATCGGCGCCTCGACCGTCAGCATCGTATCGACGAACAGCCGGTAGCCGCGCGGCGTCGGAATGCGTCCGGCCGACGTGTGCGGGCTCGACACGAGGCCGAGCTCCTCCAGGTCGGACATCACGTTGCGGATCGTCGCCGGGCTCAGCTCGAGCCCGGAGTAACGGGACAACGTGCGCGATCCGACTGGCTGACCGTCGGCGATATACCGTTCGATCAGGGTTTTCAGGAGGGTTCGTGCGCGAGGATCTAGCATGGTGGAAAATTTTAGCGCAACCGCGCGACCGCGGCGAGTACCGTCCGCCACCGTTGCGCGGGGCGGCCCGATCCGGCCCCGTCGGCGCACAGCCGGTTCTTTTCGTCAACGAGCTATGGTGTAATGCCGGCATGAAAACCGGTAATCAGTTCAATACTGTCGCGCTCGTCGGCCGGAGCAACACGCCCGGCATCGCCGAGCCGCTCGCCACGCTGGCGGACAGCATCGCCACGCTCGGCTTCGAGGTCGTCTTCGAAGGCGATACCGCGCGGGAAATCGGCATCGCCGGCTACCCGGCGCTCACCCCGGCCGAAATCGGGGCGCGAGCGGACGTGGCGATCGTGCTCGGCGGCGACGGCACGATGCTCGGCATCGGCCGCCAGCTCGCGCCGTACCGGACACCGCTGATCGGGATCAACCACGGGCGGCTCGGCTTCATCACCGACATCGCGGCATCCGACATGCAGGCGCTCGTCCCCGTGATGCTGGCCGGCAAGTTCGAGCGCGAGGAGCGCTCGCTGCTCGAGGCGCGGATCGTGCGCGACGGCGAACCGATCTACCACGCGCTCGCCTTCAACGACGTCGTCGTGAACCGCAGCGGCTTCTCCGGGATGGTCGAGCTGCGCGCGTCGGTCGACGGCCGCTACATGTACAACCAGCGCTCGGACGGGCTGATCGTCGCGACGCCCACTGGCTCGACCGCGTATGCGCTGTCGTCGGCTGGCCCGATCCTCCATCCGCAGCTGGCGGGCATCGTGCTCGTGCCGATCGCGCCGCACGCGCTGTCGAACCGGCCGATCGTGCTGCCCGACGATTCGAAGATCGCGATCCAGATCGTCGGCGGCCGCGACGTCAACGTGAACTTCGACATGCAGTCGTTCACGTCGCTCGAACTGAACGATACGATCGAGGTGCGCCGCTCGAAGCACACGGTGCCGTTCCTGCACCCGATCGGCTACAGCTACTACACGACGCTGCGCAAGAAGCTGCACTGGAACGAACACGCATCGAACGAAGACGACAAGGCGTCCTGACGCCGCTGCTCCCGACACCATGCTCCGCCACCTCTCGATCCGCGACTTCGTCATCGTCGCCGCGCTCGATCTCGAATTCGACAGCGGCTTTTCCGTCTTTTCCGGCGAAACCGGCGCCGGCAAATCGATCCTGATCGACGCTCTCGCCCTCGCGCTCGGCGAACGCGCCGACGCGAGCGTCGTGCGCACCGGCTGCGGCCGCGCCGACATCACGGCCGAATTCACGCCGCATGACCGCGTCGCGCGCTGGCTCGACGAACACGCGTTCGACGCCGAGGACACCGTGATGCTGCGCCGCGTGATCGACGCGAACGGCCGCTCGCGCGCGTTCATCAACGGCACCAGCGCGACGCTCGCGCAACTGCGCGAGCTCGGCGAGATGCTCGTCGACATCCACGGCCAGCACGCGCACCAGCTGCTGATGCGGCCCGACGCGCAGCGCGAGCTGTTCGACACGCATGCGGGGCTCGTCGCCGATGCCGCGAACGTCGCGCGCGCATGGCGCGTGTGGCGCGACGCGACGCAGGCGATCGACGCCGCGAAGGCGCACGAGCGCGAATTGCAGCTCGAACGCGAAAAGCTCGCGTGGCAGCTCGCCGAGCTCGACAAGCTCGCGCCGCAAGCCGGCGAATGGGACGAAGTCAGCAACGAACACAAGCGCCTGTCGCATTCGGCGAACCTGATCGAAGGCGTGCGCGGCGCGCTCAACGCGCTGTCCGAGTCCGACGACGCGATGCTCGCGCAGCTCGGCGCGATCGTGTCGAAGCTGCGCAGCCTGGCCGACTACGACACCGCGCTCGGCGATGCGCTCGCGTCGCTGGAGCCGGCCGAGATCCAGTTGCAGGAAGCCGTCTATTCGCTGTCGCACTACGCGCAGCGCGTCGATCTCGACCCGGAGCGGCTCGCGCAGGTCGAAGCGCGGCTCGACGCGCTGCACTCGACCGCCCGCAAGTTCCGGCTGCCGCCCGATACGCTGCACGAAGAGCATGCGGCGCGCCGCGCGCAGCTCGCCGCGCTCGACGCGGCCGCCGATCTCGGCGCGCTCGAGGCCGCGCAGGCGAAGGCGCGGGAAGCCTATCTCGCCGACGCCAAACGCCTGTCGAAAGCGCGCGCGCAGGCCGCGAAGGCGCTCGGCACGGCCGTCACGGCCGGCATGCAGGAACTGTCGATGGCGGGCGGAAGCTTCGAGGTCGCGCTCGTGCCGCTCGCCGACGGCGGCCCGCACGGGCTCGAACAGGTCGAATTCCGCGTGGCCGGGCACCCGGGCGTGCCGCTGCGGCCGCTCGCGAAGGTCGCGTCGGGCGGCGAGCTCGCGCGGATCAGCCTCGCGCTCGCGGTGATCGCCAGCGCGGCGAGCCCGACGCCGACGCTGATCTTCGACGAAGTCGACACGGGGATCGGCGGCGGCGTCGCCGAAGTGGTCGGCCGCCTGCTGCACCAGCTCGGGCGCGACCGCCAGGTGTTGTGCGTGACGCACCTGCCGCAGGTCGCCGCGCGCGGCGACCATCATTTCCAGGTGGCGAAGGGCGCCGACGAGCGCGGCGGCACGGTATCGACCGTTGTTGCGCTCGACCGCGCGAACCGGATCGAGGAAGTCGCGCGGATGCTCGGCGGGCTCGAAATCACGGCCACCACACGCAAGCACGCGAAGGAAATGCTGGCGGCCTGACGCGCGGCGGGAGCGGCCCGTCCCGCGCAAGCCGAACGGGCTCGCCCCTTCGATTCAGGGCGGTACGCGGATCGATGCCGCGCTCCGCCCTGCTTTCTTCAAACGCCCGTTTCAACCGCGCCGAATACGCGTGTCCACAACGCCGTCACGGCCGCCCGCTCGTCGGCCACCACCGCCGGGTCGACGCGCGCCTTCTCCATCCCGTCGAGCCGCAGCTTGTGCTGCAGCTTCCGGTACTTGCGGTACGCCGCGCCGACACGCTCGGCCTCGTCCTCGCCCATCAGCCCGAAGCGCGCGACCTCGCGCAGCAGCGCGATGTTGCCGGTGTTGCGGATCAGCTCGGCGTCGCTCGACGCATGCAGCAGCACCCAGTACTGGACGATGAACTCGATGTCGACCATCCCGCCGCGATCGTGCTTCAGGTCGAACAGCTCGGTCTGGTTCGGGTGGCCGGCAAATACCTTGCCGCGCATGTCGACGATCTCCTTCGCGAGCACGCCGCCGTCGCGCGGCGTCGTCAGCACCTGCTGGCGGATCGCCTCGAAATCCGCGCCGATCTGCGCGTCGCCCGCGCTGTAGCGGGCGCGCGTCAGCGCCTGGTGCTCCCACACCCACGCGGTATTCGCCGCATCGCCCTCGCGCAGCTGATAGCGGCGAAACGCGTCGAGATCGGTGACGAGCAGCCCGGCCTCGCCGTTCGGCCGCAGCCGCAGGTCGATGTCGAACAGTGCGCCCGCGCCGGTCGCCGTCGTGAGCCAGGTGATCAGGCGCCGCGTAAAGGTGGTGTAGACGTCCGCCGCGCGTTCGTCCGGATCGTCGTACAGGAAGATCAGGTCGAGATCCGACGCGTAGCCGAGCTCCTTGCCGCCCAGCTTGCCGTACGCGATCACCGCGAACTTCGGCACGTCGCGATGGCGCTTCGCGAGCTGCGACCAGACGACTTCGATCGTCACGTCGAGCACCGCGTCGGCCAGCTCGGACAGCCGGTCGCTCACATGCTCGACCGACAGTTGGCCGGCCAGATCGATCAGGAGAATCCGGAACACCTCGGCGTGCTGCGCGTGGCGCAGCAGGTCCATCTGCTGCTCGGGGCCGTCGGCCGCCGCGAGCCGCGCGCGCAGCGCATCCTTGAACGCGGGCCAGTCGAACGGGCTCGCGATCGCCTCGTCGTCGAGCAGTTCGTCGAGCAGTTGCGGGTGGCGGATCAGGTAGCCGCCGCCCCAGCGCGTCGCGCCGAGCACCGACAGCACGCGGTCGAGCGCGGCCGGGTATTCGGTCAGCAGCGCGAGATAGACGCCGCGCCGGCTCACCGTCTCCAGCAGGTCGAACAGGCGCACGATCGTGTCGTCGCGGCGCGCGGCGTCGATCTTCGGCGCGGCGTCGAGCGCCCGCTGCGCGACGCTGTCGAAGCGCTGCCGGCTCTTTTCCGGCAGCCCGGTGTAGCGCGACGATTGCCAGATCGCGCGCAGCCGCGCGAGCACGGCGGCCGGATCGGTGAAACCCAGGCCGTCGAGGCGCGCGACCAGCGCGTCGTCCTCGCCGTCGTCGGCCAGCGCGCCGCTCCAGATCCACGCGGCGGCCGTGTCGTCGCCGGCCGCGCACGGCGCGCCGTTCGCCTTGTCGGCAAAAATCTGGTCGAACTGCGTTTCGACGAACGTGCGGTGGCCGTCCAGCACCGTCATCAGCGCCGCATAGTCGGCAAACCCGAGCGACGCGGCAAGCGCCGCACGTTCGTCGGGCTCGACCGGCATCGCATGCGTCTGCGCGTCGTTGCGGTATTGCAACCGGTGCTCGAGCGTGCGCAGGAAGTTGTAGGCGTCGGTCAGCCGCGCGCATACGTCGTCACCGATCAACCCGCGCGCGTGCGCATGTCGCAGCACCGCGAGCGTCGGCCGCACGCGGAATTCCGCATCCTGGCCGCCACGGATCAACTGGAACACCTGCGCGCTGAACTCGATCTCGCGGATCCCGCCGCGCCCGAGCTTGATGTCGTCGGCCTTGTCGGGCCGCATCGACGCGCGGCGCGCGGCTTCTTGCCGGATCTGCTGGTGCAGCGAACGGATCGCGCCGATCACGCCGAAATCGAGATAGCGGCGGTACACGAACGGCTTGACGATCGATTCGAGCTGCGCCGCGAGCCGCTGCGCGGCGTCGCTGTCGCCTTCCGACACGAGCCGCCCCTTGATCCACGCATAGCGCTCCCATTCGCGCCCCTGCACGTAGAAATATTCCTCGAGCATCCCGATGCTGCAGACGAGCGGCCCCGAATCGCCGTTCGGCCGCAACCGCATGTCGACGCGAAACACGTAACCGTCGGCCGTGACCTCGGACAGCACGCCGATCAGGCGCCGGCCGAGCCGCGTGAAGTATTCCTGCGTGGACAGCGGCGAACGCGCGCCGCCGGTGGTCTCGCCGTCGTCCTCGTAGACGAAGATCAGGTCGATGTCCGACGACACGTTGAGCTCCCGGCCGCCGAGCTTGCCCATCCCGACCACGCCGAGCACGACGCGCTGGCCGTCGGCGCCGCGCGGCTCGCCGTACAGCGCCTCGAGTTCGGCCGACAGCAGCGCGAGCGAGCGCTGCACGGCCACTTCGGCGAGGTCGGTCATCGCGCCCGTCACCTCGGCGACGTCGGCCAGCCCGCGCAGGTCGCGCTCCGCGACCGCGCCGAACGCCTCGGCGCGCAACTGCCGCAGCGCGCGCTTCAGTTGTTCCTCGCCCGGCGCCGCCGTGCCGGCGGGTGTCGCGAGCAGCTCGGTGAGGCGCGCGTCGAGCTGCGCGCGGCCGAGCGGCGCGGCCGCCCACGCGGCGATCTGCTCGGCCAGCGCGGGCCGCGCGGCAGCGGCGCGGGCAAGGTATCGGGAATAGGACGTGCTGATCAGGGCGGAAGCGTCGGTCATCGAGAAGCGGGCCTGGCGAAAAGGCCGGCAGGCTGCGGGCCGGCGCGTGCGCGCCCCGCTGCCGACCGGCCCCATGGACTCGGCGCGGCACCCGCCGGACGCGCGCGCGCCCGTCGCGACACCGCGCGCCGGAAAGCCCGTGCCGTGCTGCCCCAACGGCCGCCGGCACGAACCCGTGTGATACATTTCAACGTCAGTCTGCAAAACTACCATATCGCCGCCCGTCCGCCGCATGTCCGACCGTCAGGAATCCGCCGTAGCTGCGCCCGAAGCGGGACCTCCGAAGCACGATCATCCGGTCCTGCGTCGCGTGTTCAGGGTGACGCTGGCAGTCGGGATCGGCACCTACTTCGTCGCGTCCGGCGCCTTCCTCGGGCTGCGCTACGTGCTGCTGCCCCGCATCGACGAATTCCGCCCGCGCATCGAGCGCGCGGTGTCCGACAAGCTCCACGCGCAGCTTTCGATCGGCAAGCTTTCCCCGAACTGGTCCGGCATGCAGCCGGGCGTCGAACTCACGAACCTGACGATCCGCGGCCGTGACGGCAAGGTCGCGCTGTCGGTGCCGCATGCGACCGCCGCGCTGTCGTGGATGTCGCTGCTGCGGCTGTCGCCCGCCCTGTCGAGCCTGATCGTCGACCAGCCCGACCTGGTCGTCGCGCGGGCGGCCGACGGCTCGCTGAGCGTCGCGGGCGTCGGCGTGGCCACCACCCACGGCGGCAACGACACGTTCGGCACCTGGCTGCTGAAGCAGGAGGCGATCGTGCTGCGCGGCGGCACGCTGCGCTGGCGCGACGCGCAGCACGACGCACCGGAGCTCGTGCTGTCGGGCATCCGGCTCGCGGTGCTCAACGACGGCCGCGTGCACAAGGCGGCGCTGCAGGCGCCCGCCAACGGCACGCTGCTGCTCGGCCCGCTCGATTTCCGCGCACGCTTCAGACACAAGCCGCTCGCGCCGATCGGCAAGCCGGCGAACTGGACCGGCGACGCGTACCTGTCGACCGGCCCCGTCGACCTGCAGACGCTCACGCGCTATCTCGACGTGCCGCTCACGATCCACGCGGGGCGGATCGACAACGCGATCTGGGCGACCTTCGGCGACGGCCACTTGCGCTCGGCGGGCGGCGACCTGCAAGGCGCCGACGTCGCGCTGCGCGTGCGCCCGACGCAACCGCGGCTCGACGTGCCGACGGTCGGCTTCGGCTGGGACATGGTGCTCGACGCGGGCCACGACTACACGCTGCACCTGACGCGCTTCAATGCGGAACTCGGCCAGCCGCCGCTGCCGGACGGCACGCCGCTCGCGCGCTCGCTCGCGCTGTCGACGCTGACGGCGCGCTACCGCGTGCCGACCGCGAACCAGGGGCAACTGCTCAGCGTGGTCGGCGACCGCGTCGATCTCGGCATCCTCAGCGAATTCATCCGCGGGCTGCCGCTGCCGGCGCGCCTGCGCAACGAGCTGATCAAGATCGACCCGCGCGGGATGGTGTCGAACTATCACATCGAGGTCGAGCGCGCGAAACCCGCGCACCCCGATCTCGCCGACGAGGAGCGGCGCATGGGCGCCGCACCGATCGTCCGCTACCGCTTCCTCGGCGATCTGCAAGGCATCAGCTTCGCCGCGCAGGAGCCGCCGCCCGGGCTCTCTCCGCGCGGCCACCCGCGCGCCGGCTGGCCGGGCGTCGAGAACCTGTGGGGCCGCGTCGATGCGAACGAGACCGGCGGCGCCGCGCATATCGACACGGTCAACGCGGCCGTCACCGTGCCCGGCGAATTCGACGAGCCGCGCCTGACGTTCGACCGGCTGCGCGGCAATGCCAAATGGACGATCACGCCCGCGCCCGGCGACAAGCACGCGCGCGTCGACGTGTCGCTGCCCGACCTGCTCGTGTCGAACCCGGATGCCGAAATCGCGGTGTCGGGGTCGTACACGAACCCCGGCCACGGCCGCGGCTCGCTCGACCTGCGCGCCGATTTCGCGCGCGCGTCGGTCGCGCGCATTCCGCGCTACCTGCCGACCGGGATGTCCGAGCACCTGCGCGACTATCTCGGCCACGCGCTGCAGGACGGCAAGGTGACCAAGGGCGCATCGATCGTCGCGCGCGGCCCGCTCGAGAAATTCCCGTTCGAACACGAGCCGGACGCCGGCGTGTTCCACATCGTCGCGCCGTTCACCGGCGGCCGCTTCGAGCCGACGCCGTACCCGCCGCGCAAGCTTGCGAACGGCACGCCGAGCGTCTGGCCGGCGCTCGACGGAATCGACGGCGTGTTCGAGCTCGCGCAGAACAAGCTGCGTTTCGACATCGACCGTGCACACTACAAGCGCGTCGCGCTGACGAAGGTCGCGGGCCGCATAGACGACCTCGGCAATCCGTCGCACTCGCCGCTGATCATCGACGGCCATGCGCAGGGCCCGCTCGCCGACCTGATCGACTACGCGGACAACAGCTCGCTCGGCACGATGAGCAACCACATCGGCCAGCGGATCGACGCGCAGGGCCCCGCGTCGCTCGCGCTCAAGATCACGATTCCGCAGCACGTCGCCCATCCGCACACGCACATCGAAGGCGCGCTCGGGTTCGGCGGCAACACGCTGTCCACGAGCGGCGTGCCGCCGCTGTCGGCGCTGCGCGGCAGCGTCCGTTTCACCGAGGCGGGCGCGTCGCTGCACGCGCTGTCGGGGCGCTTCCTCGGCGGCCCGGTGCGCGCGAACGGCACCTTCCAGTCACACGGCCCGTACGCGGTGGACGTCGACGGCCGGCTCGCGCTCGACGCCGCGCGCGGCCTGAACCTGCACGGCGCGGCCGCCGCGCTGCTCGAACACGTGGTCGGCGACGCGCCGTACAAGGTCGCGGTGCGCGGCGCGCCGGGCCGCCTGCCCGACGTCAGCGCGCAATCCGACCTGACCGGCGTCGCGCTGAACTTCCCGGCGCCGTTCGCGAAACCGGCCGGCACGCCGATGCCGTTCCGCTTCACGCTGCAGCCGGCGCCGCAGGCGGACGGCAAACGCCTCGAACATGCCGACCTGACGCTCGGCCCCGTGTCCGCGACCTACCTGCTCGACGCGACGCGCGGCCAGCCGCTGCGCGCGGTGCGCGGCGCGATGGGCATCCACCGGATGCCCGACATGCCGCAGGACGGCGTGAGCGCGGCCGTCGACGTCACCGAGCTGGACGCCGACGCGTGGCTCGCCCTCGCCCACACGCTGCAGCCCGACACGCCGCGGGCGCCGGAACCGCAAGCCGCGCCGCGCGTCGATTTCGCGAGCTTCGCGCCGAAGCGCTTCGCGTTCCACTTCGGCACGCTGAAGCTGCTCAAGCGCAACTGGGAGAACGTGATCGTCGGCGCGTCGCACGTCGACGACCTGTGGCAGGCCAACATCGCGTCGAACCAGGTGTCGGGCTACCTGTCGTGGGCGCCGGGCGGCGGTCACAACGGCGCGGGCGTGCTGAACGCGCGGCTCGCGAAGCTGGTCGTGCCGCAGAGCTCGCAGCACGACCTCGTCGGCCGCGCGATGAACCTGCCGACGCCGACCGACCGGCCGATGCCGTCGATCGACCTGATCGTCGACCAGGTCGTCGCGCGCGATCACGACATCGGCCGGCTCGTCGTCAACGCGCGCAACATTGACGAAGACGGCACGCCGGTGTGGCAGCTCGACAAGCTGGAACTGTCGAACCCGGCCGCGAAGCTCACGGCGACCGGCAACTGGCGCACCTCGCGCCGCGCACTGGCCCGCGGCGTCGACGAAAACGACGCGCCGCGCCGGACCGTGTTCGACTTCAAGCTCGACATCGACAACGCGGGCGCGCTGCTCGACCGCGTCGGCCTGCCGCGCACGCTCGCGGACGGTCACGGCTCGGTCACGGGCAAGGTCGGCTGGCGCGGCGGCCCGACCGCGCTCGACTTCCCGTCGCTCGGCGGGCAGGTCGCGCTCGACCTCGAACACGGGCAGATCCTGAAGGTCGATCCGGGCGCGGCGAAACTCCTCGGCGTGCTGAGCCTGCAGAGCCTCGCGCGCTTCCTGACGCTGAACTTCCGCGACGTGGTCGGCAAGGGGCTGCCGTTCGACAAGATCACCGGCACCGGCCGAATCTCGAACGGGATCGCGCGCACCGACGATTTCTCGATGATGACGGGGCCCGCGAACGTCACCGTGCGCGGCGCGGTCGATCTCGGCACCGAGACACAGGACCTGCATGCGCACGTCGCGCCGAAAATCAGCGCGGGCGCGGCCGCGATCGGCGCGGCCATCATCAACCCACTGCTCGGCGTCGGCGTACTGGCCGCGAACTACGCGCTGTCCGAGACGCTGTCGCGCGCGTTCGCGCTCGACTACGCGATCACCGGCTCGTGGGCGCACCCGCACATCGAGCGGGTGCGGAGCGATCAGGGTAAGATGAATCACGGTCCGGCCGATGCGGCGAGCCATTGAGCGCGCATCGCACCACGCAGGGCGCCGGGCCGCACCCCATTTATGACGCAACCGATTCCGCGATGACCGACCACGCCCATTCCGCCACGCCCTTCCAGGTCGCCGCGCTGCAGATGGTGAGCACGCCGGACGTCACACGCAATCTCGCCGAAGCGCGCCGCCTGATCGCGGAAGCCGCCGGCGAAGGCGCGCAGCTCGTGCTGCTGCCCGAGTATTTCTGCTTCATGGGCCACCGTGACACCGACAAGCTCGCGCTCGCCGAACCGTACCGGGACGGCCCGATCCAGCAGTTCCTCGCCGACGCCGCGCGCCGCCACGGCATCTGGGTGATCGGCGGCACGCTGCCGCTGAAGGCGCCCGAACCCGATCGCGTGCTGAACACGACGCTCGTGTTCGATCCGTCCGGCAACGAAGCCGCGCGCTACGACAAGATCCACCTGTTCAACTTCGAGAAAGGCGACGAATCGTTCGACGAGGCGCGCACGATCCGCGCGGGCGACACGGTCGTCGCGTTCGACGCGCCGTTCGGGCAGGTCGGCCTGTCGGTCTGTTACGATCTCCGCTTTCCGGAGCTGTATCGCCGCATGGGCGACTGCGCGCTGATGGTCGTGCCGTCGGCGTTTACGTATACGACGGGCCGCGCACACTGGGAAACGCTGCTGCGCGCGCGGGCCGTCGAGAACCAGTGCTACGTGCTCGCGGCCGCGCAGGGCGGCAAGCACGAGAACGGCCGGCGCACGTGGGGCCACAGCATGCTGATCGACCCGTGGGGCGAGATCGTCGCGGTGCGCGACGAGGGCGCCAGCGTCGTGCTCGGCGCGATCGATCCGCAACGCATCGCCGACGTACGCCAGAGCCTGCCTGCGTGGCGGCACCGCGTGCTGACCTGAATCCGCCGCACCGCTTGAAACGCCGCGCGGCCCACCCATCTGCCCGGCAGCACCCGACAACTTTTTGAGAAACCCCGATATCCGCATGAACATCATCGAACCCGGCATCCGCAACCTCGCGCTGGCGAAGGACATCCTGCTCACGCCGTACGGCCTCGACGAAAGCCTGCTCACGCGCACGATCGCCGACATCTTCACGCATCGCGTCGACTACGCGGACCTGTACTTCCAGGCAACCCGCAGCGAAGCGTGGAGCCTCGAGGAAGGCATCGTCAAATCGGGCAGCTTCAGCATCGACCAGGGCGTCGGCGTGCGCGCGGTCGCGGGCGACCGCACCGCGTTCGCGTACTCGGACGACCTGTCGCCCGAAGCGATCGCGCAAGCCGCCGCCGCCACCAAGGCGATCGCGGCGGCCGGCGGCGGCCGCCAGAAGATCAAGGCAGCCACGTCGCTGACGGGCATCTCGGGCCGCGACCTGTACCTGCCGTCCGACCCGCTCGCGTCGCTCGACGCGACGGCCAAGGTCAAGCTGCTCGAACGCATCGAGCAGATGGCGCGCGGGCGCGATCCGCGCATCACGCAGGTGATGGCGGGCCTCGCCGGCGAATACGACGTCGTGCTGGTCGCGCGCAGCGACGGCGCGCTCGCGGCCGACATCCGGCCGCTCGTGCGCGTGTCGGTGACGGTGATCGCCGAGCAGAACGGCCGTCGCGAGATCGGCTCGGGCGGCGGCGGCGGCCGCTTCGACTACGGCTACTTCACCGACGACGTGCTGTCGCGCTACGTCGACGACGCCGTGCACGCGGCGCTCGTCAACCTCGATGCACGTCCCGCGCCGGCCGGCGCGATGACGGTCGTGCTCGGGCCGGGCTGGCCGGGCGTGCTGCTGCACGAGGCGATCGGCCACGGCCTCGAAGGCGACTTCAACCGCAAGGGCTCGTCCGCGTTCGCGGGCCGGATCGGCGAGCAGGTCGCCGCGAAGGGCGTGACGGTGGTCGACGACGGCACGCTGCCGAACCGCCGCGGCTCGCTGAACATCGACGACGAGGGTAACCCGACGCAGTGCACGACGCTGATCGAGGACGGCATCCTGAAGGGCTACATCCAGGACACGCTGAACGCGCGCCTGATGAAGATGCCGGTCACGGGCAACGCGCGGCGCGAGTCGTACGCGGCGCTGCCGATGCCGCGCATGACGAACACCTACATGCTGAACGGCGACAAGGATCCGCAGGAAATCATCGCGTCGGTGAAGAACGGCCTGTACGCGGTGAACTTCGGCGGCGGCCAGGTCGACATCACGAACGGCAAGTTCGTGTTCTCGGCGTCCGAGGCGTACATGATCGAGAACGGCAAGATCACCTACCCGGTGAAGGGCGCGACGCTGATCGGCAGCGGCCCGGAATCGCTGAAGTACGTGAGCATGATCGGCAACGACATGTCGCTCGACACGGGCGTCGGCGTATGTGGCAAGGAAGGCCAGAGCGTGCCGGTCGGCGTCGGCCAGCCGACCCTGCGGATCGACAAGATGACGGTCGGCGGTACGGCATAACCGCATCGCGGCGCAGACAATCCGCGCAGTTTGACGAAAACGCGCGGATTGTCCGCATTTTCGACGGTTCCCGGTTGCCAGCCGGCCGGGGACGGGGTATAAATTCCGAATCAACTTTTTTGACGAGCCGAATTTCCGTCATGTCCGCCAAGTTTTACTTTTACTTTTTTTGGTATCTCAGACCGCTGGCGGATCGAGAGGGTTGATGGCGCGTAAAGCGCAACCGAAATTCCCGAAAAAACCGCCGGCGAACCCGGCGGTTTTTTTTCGCCCTTCGCCAGCCGGTCGCCGCCGCAGCCGTTCAGCAGCCCCGACCGACACCACTGAATCGCCCGAATCGATGAATCTGCCGCACGCCCACTGACCGAACGGCGCCCGGAAAATGAGGAGAAACAGCATGCCCCCGCACAACACCGACGACGTCCGCATCCGCGAACTCAAGGAACTGACGCCGCCCGCCCACCTGATCCGCGAATTCGCGTGCTCCGAAGCCGCGTCCGAGCTGATCTACCACTCGCGCCAGTCGATGCACCGCATCCTGCACGGGATGGACGACCGGCTGATCGTCGTGATCGGGCCGTGCTCGATCCATGACACGAAGGCGGCGATCGAATACGCGGGCCGGCTCGTGAAGGAACGCGAGCGCTTCAAGGGCGAACTCGAAATCGTGATGCGCGTGTACTTCGAGAAGCCGCGCACGACGGTCGGCTGGAAGGGGCTCATCAACGATCCGCACCTCGACAATAGCTTCAAGATCAACGAAGGGCTGCGCACCGCGCGCGAGCTGCTGCTGCAGATCAACGAAATGGGGCTGCCGGCCGCGACCGAATACCTCGACATGATCAGCCCGCAGTACATCGCCGACTTGATCTCGTGGGGCGCGATCGGCGCGCGCACGACCGAGTCGCAGGTGCACCGCGAACTCGCGTCGGGGCTGTCGTGCCCGGTCGGCTTCAAGAACGGCACCGACGGCAACGTGAAGATCGCGGTCGACGCGATCAAGGCCGCGTCGCAGCCGCACCATTTCCTGTCGGTGACGAAGGGCGGCCATTCGGCGATCGTGTCGACGGCCGGCAACGAGGACTGCCACGTGATCCTGCGCGGCGGCAAGGCGCCGAACTACGACGCGGACAGCGTGAATGCCGCGTGCGCGGACATCGGCAAGGCCGGCCTCGCCGCGCGTCTGATGATCGACGCGAGCCATGCGAACAGCTCGAAGAAGCACGAGAACCAGATTCCCGTGTGCGCCGACATCGGCCGCCAGGTCGCGGCCGGCGACGAACGCATCGTCGGCGTGATGATCGAGTCGCACCTGGTCGAGGGCCGTCAGGACCTGAAGGAAGGCTGCGCGCTGACCTACGGCCAGAGCATCACCGACGCGTGCATCGCGTGGGACGACAGCGTGAAGGTGCTCGAAGGCCTCGCGGAATCGGTGAAGGCGCGCCGCGTCGCGCGCGGCAGCGGCAACTGAAGGACGCGTACGGCCTCGCCTGGCGGCAGATTGGCCACCCGGCCAGCCTGCGGTCGGCGCGTCGCCCTGCCAGACTAGCTAACACTACCTAGCTAATCAGAGGCCGACCATGCCGACCGTCAACATGCACGATGCCAAGTCGCGGCTTTCGAGCCTCGTCGAAGCGCTTGAATTGGGGCGGGAGTCCGAAGTCGTGATCGCCCGCAATGGGCATCCGGTCGCCCGGATCGTTCCTTACGCCGCGCCGAAGCGGATCGGCGCAGCCCGTCAGCTGCTGGCCGGATTGAATATCCCGACAAGCGTCGACGCATTCAATGCCGGCGATGAATCGATCGCCGCCGACTTCGATGCCAGCTCGGATCACGGGCTCGCGCCGTGAAGCTGCTGCTCGACACGCACATCGCGCTCTGGGCGGCTGAAGGCGCACCGCAACTGTCGGCAACCGCGGCCGCGTTGATCGAACATCCCGAAAACACGCTGTACGTCAGCGCCGCATCAATTTGGGAAATCGCGATCAAGTACCGCACAGGCAATCTGCCCGTCCATCCGAGAGATGCACGTTCGGCCTTTCGGCTTGCGGGTTTTGCGGAGTTGCCGATCAGCAGCGATCACGTCGAAGGCGTCGCCGTACTGCCCGACTTTCCGGATCATGCCGATCCATTCGACCGCATGATGGTCGCGCAGGCACTCCATGAAGGGATACCGCTGATCAGCGCCGATGCCAAGGTGTGGCGCTATCACCCCACCTTGATGCTGCGCGCCTGACGCGCCATCCGCAACGAAGAAGCCCGGCTCGCGCCGGGCTTTTTTATTGACCGGAGACCATCGGTACGCGCATCACTCGAGCGCGCCCGAACCGAAGATCTCGGTGTTCACGCGCTCCGGCGCGACGCCCAGCGCGACGAGCGCGTCGCGCTGGGCCTTCATGAACGCGACCGGCCCGCAGATGTAGTAATCGGCGTCCGCCACCAGCGCGTACTGCTGCACGCGCTCCGGCGTGAGGCGCCCTTCGAGGTCGTGGTCGATGCCGACGCGATCGTTCGGGCCGACCAGTTCGTACAACACCGTGCGCTTCACGTTCGCGTGCTCGCCGACGGTGTCGTTCAGCCAGTCGCGGAACGCGTGCACCGCGCCCGAACGGCAGGCGTGGATGAACCGCACGTCGCGCGGGCTGCCCGCCGCGATCAGCGCCGACACCATCGACATCATCGGCGTGATGCCGACGCCGCCCGAGATCAGCACGACCGGCGTATCCACGTCGCGCTTCAGCGAAAAGTCGCCCATCGGCGCGGTGACTTCGACGATCGCGCCCTCTTCAACGCCATCGTGCATCAGCGTCGACACCTTGCCGGCCGGAATCGCTTCCGGCTTGCCGGCCTCGCGCTTCACCGAGATGCGCAGCCACTGGCCGTGCGGCGCATCGGACAGGCTGTACTGGCGCGGCTGGTCGACGCCGAGCTCGCCGACGAAGCGCTTCACCGTGACGTACTGGCCCGGCTCGAACGTCGGCGCTTCGCCGCCGTCGGCGGGCGTCAGGTAGAACGACGTGATCTCGTCGCTTTCACGCACCTTGCGCGCGACCTTGAACGGACGGAAGCCGCTCCACGCGGCGTTCGCGTACAGATCGGCCTCGGCGCCGATCATGATCTGCGCGAGCTGGCCGTATGCGACGCGCCAGGCTTCGAGCGTGTCGGCATCGACCGCGTCGCCGAGCACCTCGACGATCGATGCGAGCAGGTTCTCGCCGACGATCGGGTAATGCTCGGGGCGGATGTTCAGGCTCGCGTGCTTGTGCGAGATGCGCGACACCGCGCCGCCCAGCGCGCCGAGGTTGTCGATGTTCGCCGCATACGCGTAGACGGCCTTCGCGAGCGTCTCGGGCTGGCTGCCGGTCTTCTGGTGCGTCTGGTTGAACAGGTTCTTCAGTTCCGGATGACGCGCGAACATGCGCTGGTAGAAGTGCTTCGTGATCGTCGCGCCGTGCTCGGCGAGGACGGGGGCGGTGGCCTTCACACGGGCCATCTGGTCAGCGGTGATGTGGGTCATGTTCGTTCTCCGTTAAACATGCACAAACAATACATGTTTAAAAACGGACGTCCCCCGGGCAAATTGTCGCAGTGCGCAAAAACGCGACGGCGGGCTAGCGGACGCGCCCGCGCTCCCACAGCACGTCGGCGCCGCCGCCCGCGCGGTTCAGCACGCGCGCCAGCACGAACAGCAGGTCGGACAGCCGGTTCACGTACCGCCGCGGTGCGTCATTGAGCGTGTCGCTACGCCCGAGCGCGACGATCGAGCGCTCCGCACGGCGGCACACGGTGCGGCAGACGTGCGCGAGCGACGCCGCGCGCGAGCCGGCCGGCAGGATGAATTCCTTCAGCGGCGGCAGCGTCGCGTTGTAGTCGGCGAGCCATTGGTCGAGCCGGGCGAGATGCGTGTCGTCGAGCACCGCGTGGCCGGGAATGCACAGCTCGCCGCCGAGATCGAACAGGTCGTGCTGGATCGTGACGAGCGCCGTGCGGACGTCGTCCGGCAGCGTCTCGGCCAGCAGCACGCCGAGATTCGAGTTCAGTTCGTCGACGTCGCCGATCGCGGCGATCCGCGCGTCGTCCTTGCCGATGCGCCGCCCGTCGCCGAGGCCGGTGGTGCCGTCGTCGCCCGTGCGCGTCGCGATCTTGCTCAAGCGGTTGCCCATGCGAATGTCCTCTCGTGCGCGGCCGCCACGCGGCCCGGTTGGCTGGAACGCGATTATCGCAGCCCGCGGCGGCAGGCGCAGCGGACGTTACAGCGTAGAATGGGCCGACAGTTCGACAAGCAGTCAGGAGACATTCGTGAATCACCCTGCCCCGCCGGCCGCCACGCGCCGCCCGCTGCCCCCCGCCATGCTCGATGCACTGCGCGCCGCCTTCGGCGAGCGCGTGTCGACCGCCGACGCGGTCCGCGCCCATCACGGCCGCGACGAATCCCCGTTCGATCCGCAACTGCCCGACGCCGTCGTGTTCGCGCACAGCACCGACGACGTGCGCGAGGTCGTGTCGCTGTGCTCGCTCTACAGCGTGCCGCTGATTCCGTACGGCGCCGGCTCGTCGCTCGAAGGCCACCTGCTCGCGGTGCGCGGCGGCGTGTCGCTCGACCTGTCCGAAATGAACCGCGTGCTGTCGATCAACGCCGAAGACCTGACCGTGACGGTCGAGCCGGGCATCACGCGCAAGGCGCTCAACGAAGCGCTGCGCGACACCGGCCTGTTCTTCCCGATCGATCCGGGCGCCGACGCCAGCATCGGCGGGATGACCGCGACCCGCGCATCGGGCACCAACGCCGTACGCTACGGCACGATGCGCGAGAACGTGCTCGGCCTGACCGCGGTGCTCGCGGACGGCCGCGTGGTGAAAACCGGCTCGCGCGCGCGCAAGTCGTCGGCCGGCTACGACCTCACGCGCCTGTTCGTCGGGTCCGAAGGCACGCTCGGCGTGATCACCGAGATCACGCTGCGCCTGCACCCGCTGCCCGAGGCCGTGTCGGCCGCGATCTGCACGTTCCCGACGATGGGCGACGCGGTGCGCACGGTGATCGAGACGATCCAGATCGGCGTGCCGATCGCGCGCGTCGAATTCGTCGATGCGCTCGCGGTGCGCTCGATCAACCGTCACTCGAACCTGACGCTGACCGAGGCGCCGACGCTGTTCTTCGAGTTCCACGGCACCGATGCCGGCGTGAAGGAACAGGCCGAACTCGTGCAGGCGCTCGCCGGCCAGAACGCCGGCCAGGGCTTCGAATGGGCGACCCGTCCCGAGGATCGCACGCGGCTCTGGTCCGCACGCCACAACGCGTACTTCGCGATGCTGCAGTTGAAGCCCGGCTGCCGCGCGGTGACGACCGACGTGTGCGTGCCGATCTCGCAGCTCGCCGCGTGCGTCGAGGAGACCGAGATCGACCTGCGCGCGTCGTCGCTGCCCTGCCCGATCGTCGGCCACGTCGGCGACGGCAATTTCCACGTCGCGATCCTGATCGATCCCGACAAGCCCGAGGAACTCGCCGAAGCCGAACACATCAACGACCGGATCGTCGAGCGCGCGCTGCGCCTGGGCGGCACCTGCACGGGCGAGCACGGCGTCGGGCTGCACAAGATGCGCTTCCTGCCGAAGGAGCACGGCGACAACGCGATCGACACGATGCGCGCGATCAAGCTCGCGCTCGATCCACGCAACCTGATGAATCCAGGCAAGATTTTCACGTGCTGACCGGCGGCGCGAGCTCGCGCCTCACGCAGGAGACTTCATGAACGCTCCCGTCGAACTGTCGAGCGCCGCACGCGCGCAGCGCCAGCGCGAAGTCGTGCAGGCGCTGATGGCCGTGCTGCCGACGCACTGCCTGCTGTACCGCGACGAGGACACGGCGCCGTACGAATGCGACGGCCTGTCCGCGTACCGCCGGCTGCCGCTCGCGGTCGCGCTGCCCGAGACGGAATCGCAAGTGCAGCGGATCGTGCAGATCTGCCGCCGCATGGAAGTGCCGATCGTGCCGCGCGGCGCCGGCACGAGCCTGTCGGGCGGCGCGCTGCCGATCGCGCTCGGCGTCGTGCTGTCGCTCGCGCGCTTCACGCGCATCGTCGAAGTCGACCCGTACGCGCGCACGGCGACCGTGCAGCCCGGCGTGCGCAACCTCGCGATCTCGGAAGCGGCCGCGCCGTACGGCCTGTATTACGCGCCCGATCCGTCGTCGCAGATCGCGTGCACGATCGGCGGCAACGTCGCGGAAAACTCCGGCGGCGTCCACTGCCTGAAATACGGGCTGACCGTGCACAACGTGATGCGCGTGCGCGCGGTGACGATCGACGGCGAGGTCGTCGAATTCGGCTCGCTCGCGCTCGACATGCCGGGCCTCGACCTGCTCGCGGTGATGATCGGCAGCGAAGGGATGTTCGCGATCGTCACCGAGGTCACGGTGCGGCTGATCCCCAAGCCGCAGACCGCGCAGCTCGTGATGGCGAGCTTCGACGACGTCGTCAAGGGCGGCGAGGCGGTGGCAGCGATCATCGCGTCGGGCATCATCCCGGCCGGGCTCGAGATGATGGACAAGCCGGCCACGCAGGCCGTCGAGGCGTTCACGCACGCGGGCTACGACCTCGACGCGAAGGCGATCCTGCTGTGCGAATCGGACGGCACGCCGGAAGAAGTCGCCGAGGAAATCGTGCGGATGACGGCCGTGCTGCGCGAACACGGCGCGACGCGCATCCAGGTGTCGCGCAACGAACATGAACGGCTGCGCTTCTGGTCCGGCCGCAAGAACGCGTTCCCGGCCGCCGGGCGCATTTCCGCCGATTACTACTGCATGGACGGCACCGTGCCGCGCCGCGCGATCGGCCCGCTGCTCGCGCGCATCGAGCAGCTCGAAACGCGCTACGGGCTGCGCTGCATCAACGTGTTCCATGCGGGCGACGGCAACATGCATCCGCTGATCCTGTACAACGCGAACGATCCGGACGAGCTGCACCGCGCCGAGCAGTTCGGCGCGGAAATCCTCGAATGCTGCGTGGAATTCGGCGGCAGCGTGACGGGCGAGCACGGTGTCGGCATCGAAAAACTCAATTCGATGTGCGTGCAGTTCTCGCCGCAGGAGCGCGACGCGTTCTTCGCGGTCAAGCGCGCGTTCGATCCGGCCGGGCTGCTGAACCCGGACAAGGGCATCCCGACCCGTGCGCGCTGCGCGGAATACGGTCGCCAGCACGTGCGCGGCGGGCTGCTGCCACGCCCCGACCTGCCGCGCTTCTGAGCGGCGTGCGGGCCGTGGCCCGCACCGGTGGCCGCGGTCCGCGGGTCTGCCGCGCCCGCGCGGCGCGTTCGCGCGCCGGCGCGAGCCTGCCGCACGCGATACGGGGCTTAGGGATAGTCGCGATGTGGAATCGCGCCACCCCGGTACAATCGACCGGACAACGAGACGAGAAAGCAACGGAACATGGAAGAGGACGACATCGTCGCCGGATGGGCCGAGCGCATCCGCGCCGCCAGTGCCGACGGCCGGCCGCTGCGGATTCGCGGCGGCGGCACCAAGGACTGGTACGGCCAGGCGCTCGAGGGCGAAATACTCGACACGCGCGCGTTTCAGGGCGTCGTGTCGTACGACCCGGCCGAACTCGTCGTCACGGTCCGCGCGGGCACGCCGCTCGCGCAGCTTGAAACCGTCCTCGCCGAGTGCGGCCAGATGCTGCCGTTCGAACCGCCGCATTTCGGGCGCGCGGCCACCGTCGGCGGCTGCGTCGCAGCCGGTCTCGCGGGCCCGCGCCGCGCCACCTGCGGCGCTCCGCGCGATTTCGTGCTCGGCACTACGCTGATGAACGGCCGCGGCGAGATGCTGCGCTTCGGCGGGCAGGTGGTGAAGAACGTCGCCGGCTACGACGTGTCGCGGCTGATGGCCGGCGCGCTCGGTACGCTCGGGCTGATGCTCGACCTGTCGATCAAGGTGCTGCCGATGCCCGTCGCCGAAGTCACGCTGAAGTTCGAGATGACCGCGACCGACGCGGTGCGCAAGCTCAACGAATGGGGCGGCCATCCGCTGCCGGTCAGCGCGAGCGCGTGGCGCAACGGCACGCTCGTGCTGCGCCTGTCGGGCGCGGAAGCCGCCGTCAAATCCGCGAAAACGCTGCTCGGCGGCGAAGTCGTCGACGCGGTCGAGGCCGAGCGCTTCTGGTCCGGCCTGCGCGAGCACACCGACCCGTTCTTCAACGGCATCCCGCCCGGCTACGCGCTGTGGCGCCTGTCGCTGCCGTCGATCACCGAACCGATGCACCTGCCGGGCACCCAGTTGATGGAATGGGGCGGCGCGCAGCGCTGGTGGATCACCGACGCCGACGCGCAAACCGTGCGCATGAGCGCGAAGCAGGCCGGCGGCCATGCGACGCTGTTCCGCGCGGGCGACACCTACGACCGCAGCGCGGGCGTGTTCACGCCGCTGCCGGCGCCAATGATGAAGATCCACCGCGGGCTGAAAAGCGCGTTCGATCCCGCGCGCATCTTCAATCGCGGCCGGCTTTACCCTGAGCTCTGAGGGCTGGATGCAAACGAATCTCGCCGATTTCATCCGCAATACGCCCGACGGCGACGAGGCCGACGCGATCCTGCGCAAGTGCGTGCACTGCGGGTTCTGCACCGCGACCTGCCCGACCTATCAACTGCTCGGCGACGAACTCGACGGCCCGCGCGGCCGCATCTACCTGATCAAGCAGATGGTCGAAGGCGCACCCGTCACGCGCAGCACGCAACAGCATCTCGACCGCTGCCTCACGTGCCGCAGTTGCGAGACGACCTGCCCGTCCGGCGTCCAGTACGGCCGGCTCGTCGAGATCGGCCGCAAGCACGTCGAAGCGCAGGTGGAGCGCCCCGCGCAGCAGCGGCTGATGCGCCGCATGCTCGCGAGCGTCGTGCCGAACGCCGCGCTGTTCTCGCCGATGATGCGGCTCGGCCAGCACGTGCGGCCGCTGCTGCCGAAGCGGCTGCGCGACAAGGTGCCGCCGCGCACGCGGCTGCTCGAATGGCCGCACCGCACGCATCCGCGCAAGATGCTGATGCTCGGCGGCTGCGTGCAGCCGTCCATGCTGCCGAACATCAACATCGCGACCGCGCGCGTGCTGGACGCGCTCGGCATCGAGACGGTCGTCGCGCCGGACGCGGGCTGCTGCGGCGCGATCCGCCTGCACCTGAACTATCACGACGAAGCGCTCGACGACGCACGTCGCAACATCGACGCGTGGTGGCCCCACGTCGAACAGGGCGCCGAGGCGATCGTGATGAACGCGTCGGGCTGCGGCGCGACGGTGCTCGAGTACGCGCACCTGCTGCGCGACGATCCGGCCTACGCGGAGAAGGCGCAGCGCATCGTGTCGCTGACGCGCGACATCTCCGACGTGCTGCTCGCGTTCGAGGCCGAACTCGCGACGATCGCGCGGCGCCGCGCGATCCATACGGTCGCCTACCACCCGCCGTGCACGCTGCAGCACGGTCAACAATCGCGCGGCAAGGTCGAGCGCCTGCTGGAGACGCTCGGCATCGACGTGCGGCTGCCGGCCGACAGCCACCTGTGCTGCGGCTCGGCCGGCACCTACTCGCTGACGCAGCCGTCGCTGTCGTACCGGTTGCGCAAGCAGAAGCTGCTGAAGCTCCAGGCGCTCGAGCCGCAGATGATCGTGTCCGGCAACGTCGGCTGCATCGCGCACCTGCAAAGCGGCACGCAGGTGCCGGTCGCCCACTGGGTCCAGCTCGTCGAGCATCTGCTGTACGGCTAGGGGCTGTTCGCGCCCATAACGGGCGCGCGCGGCGTCCGTATAATGAGCGGATCGATGCGCCGCGGATCGCGACGCATCGGCTTCATGCCCGCTTCCGTGCCGCTCCCGTGCCTGCTTCCGTGCCCGTCATGTCCGATCTCGCCGCCCGTCTCGACTCCGTTCACCGCCGCATCGCCGACGCCGCCCGCGCGGCCGGCCGCGATCCCGCCACCGTCGCGCTGCTCGCCGTGTCGAAGACGTTTCCGGCCGACGACGTGCGCGCCGCGCATGCGGCCGGCCAGCGCGCCTTCGGCGAAAACTACGTGCAGGAATCGATCGACAAGATCGACGCGCTCGCCGACCTGCGCGCGAGCCTCGAATGGCATTTCATCGGCCCGCTGCAATCGAACAAGACGCGCCCCGTCGCCGAGCGCTTCGACTGGGTCCATTCGGTCGACCGGCTGAAGATCGCGCAGCGCCTGTCGGAACAGCGCCCCGCGCACCTGCCGCCGCTCAACGTGTGCGTGCAGGTGAACATCAGCGGCGAGGCGTCGAAGAGCGGCGTCGCGCCGGCCGACGTGGCCGAAGTCGCGCGGGCGGTCGCCGCGCTGCCGTCGCTGCGGCTGCGCGGCCTGATGGCGATTCCCGAACCGGCCGACGACCCCGACGCGCAACGCGCGCCGCATCGCGCGCTGCGCGCGTTGTTCGACACGTTGCGCGCCGGCGGCCTGCCGCTCGACACGCTGTCGATGGGCATGTCCGCCGATCTCGATGCCGCCGTGCTCGAAGGCGCGACGATCGTGCGCGTCGGCACCGCGATCTTCGGCGCGCGCGATTACTCGCACTGAACGCCGCGCCCTTTTCCGCCTTTCCGTTCACTCACTCGCTCATTCCCGACATCATGAAAATCGCATTCATCGGCGGCGGCAACATGGCCGCGGCCCTGATCGGCGGCCTGATCAAGCGCGGCGTCGCCGCGGACGGCCTGTATGCCATCGACGTCAACGAAGAAGTCCGCGCGCGCGCGGCACAGCAATTCGGCGTGCACACCGGCGCGGCGATCGACGCGACGCTCGCCGATTACGACGCGATCGTGCTCGCGGTGAAGCCGCAGGTGCTGCACGACGTCGCGCAGGCGCTGGCGCCGCACCTGAAGTCGCAGCTCGTGATCAGCATCGCGGCCGGCATCCGCGGCACGGATCTCGCCCGCTGGCTCGGCGGCTACGCGCGCGTCGTGCGCACGATGCCGAACACGCCCGCGCTGGTCGGCATGGGCGTGACGGGCCTGGCCGCGCTGCCGGGCGTCGACGCCGCCGGCCGCGAACTCGCGTCGAACGTGCTCGGCGCGGTCGGCGAGATCGTGTGGTTCGACGACGAAGCGCAGCTCGATGCGGTCACCGCGATTTCGGGCAGCGGCCCCGCGTACGTGTTCTATTTCATCGAAGCGCTGCAGGAAGCCGCGCGCCGCCTCGGCATGAACGACGAGCAGGGCCGCGCGCTCGCGGTCGCGACGTTCACCGGCGCCGCGCAACTGGCCGCGCAGTCGGGCGAGCCGGCCAGCGTGCTGCGCGAACGCGTGACGTCGAAGGGCGGCACGACGGCCGCCGCGCTCGCGGCGTTCGACGCGCAGGGCGTGAAGGACGCGATCGTGCGCGGCGCGCTCGCGGCCGAAGCACGCGCGAAGGAAATGGGCGACGAGCTCGGCCGCGCGTAAGCGTGACGGCGGCACCGGTCATGCCGGCGCCGGATGTAAAAAAAGCGACCGTCAGGTCGCTTTTTCGTTGGCGCCGCGAGAAAAAGCGCGCGGTGTGTCGTTCAGTTGCCCGCCAGCAGGTAATGCGCGGCGATGCCCGCGAACAGCACGCCGCCCAGCCAGTTGTTGTGGCGGAACGCCGCGAAGCACGGCATCCGTTCGCGGTCCTTGATCAGCGTGTAGTGATACAACGCGCAGCCGAGCGCCGCCGCCCAGCCCACCCAGTACGCGGGACCGAAGCCGAGCGTCACGCCGATCCACACGTAGATGCCGAGCGTCATCGCATAGCACGCCATCACGGCCGCGACGTCGAAACGACCGAACGTCAGCGCGGACGTGCGGATGCCGATCTTGATGTCGTCGTCGCGATCGACCATCGCATATTCGGTGTCGTACGCGACCGACCAGAAGATGTTCGCGACCAGCATCACCCACGCCAGCATCGGCACCGTATCCTGCACGGCCGCGAACGCCATCGGGATGCCGAAGCCGAACGCGATGCCGAGATACGCCTGCGGAATCGCGAAGAAGCGCTTCATGAACGGATAGGAGCCGGCGACGAACAGCGCGACGACCGACAATTGTTTCGTCAGCGTATTGAGCGGCAGGATCAGCAAAAACGCGATGAACGACAGCCCGACCGCGATCGCGACGGCTTCCCATGCGTGGATCTTGCCCGACGTCAGCGGCCGGTCGGCCGTGCGCTTCACGTGACGGTCGAAATCGCGGTCGGCGTAGTCGTTCATCGCGCAGCCGGCCGAGCGCATCAGCAGCGTGCCGAGCGTGAAGATCACGAGCAGCGGCCAGCGCGGGTGGCCGTCCGACGCGATCCACAGCGCGTTGAGCGTCGGCCACAGCAGCAGCAGGCTGCCGATCGGCTTGTCCATCCGGACGAGCCGCAGATACAGGGGAAAGCGGGCAAGCATGGCGAAGCACCGGGAAGAGAATCCCGGCATTTTAGAGCCGAGCGGTGCTTCGCGTCATGTCGGCGCGCCGCGCGGCCGGTGACCGCAGCGGGCCGGCGGGCCGCCGCGACCCGCTACGCGCGGCCACGCAGCGGCGCGCATCAATCCGGGGACAGATGCAAAGCCGCTCAGAAGCAGGCCGGCCTGCCGTCCCCGGCCGCGTGCGGCTTACGCGAGCAGCGACCGCAGCATCCATGCGGTCTTTTCATGCGTCTGCAGGCGCTGGGTCAGCAGGTCCGCGGTCGGCTCGTCGCTCGCCGCATCGGCGATGGGGAAGATTTCACGCGCGGTGCGCACGACCGCCTCGTGCCCTTCGACGAGCTGACGGATCATTTCCTCGGCGGCCGGCACGCCCTTCGCTTCCGGCACCGACGACAGTTGCGCGAACTCGCCGAACGTGCCGGGCGCGACGACGCCCAGCGTGCGAATGCGTTCCGCGACGGAATCGACCGCGAGCCACAGTTCGTTGTACTGCTCCTCGAACATCAGGTGCAGTGTGTTGAACATCGGTCCGGTCACGTTCCAGTGGAAATTGTGGGTCTTCAGGTACAGCGAAAACGTATCGGCGAGCAGGCGCGACAGGCCGTCCGCGATGTTCTTGCGGTCCTTGTCGCTGATACCGATGTTGATCTGCGTGGCGTTGCCTTTCTTGGCCATCTTCGGGACTCCTCATTCGAAATGTTGAACCGGCGAAAATGCGTCGAGCAATCCGCATGCCGCGTCGCGCGGCATCCGTTCGCGACTCGCCAGTCTAGCGTCGCGAAATCGTCGCTGCCCTCGCTGCCATCGTTGTCGTCAGCCGCCTGCGGCCGACACGACCGGCGCGAGCGCGTGCAGCGCCTGCGAGACCAGCTCCACCGCCCCGCCGACGACGATCGCGAAGCCGACGGCGTAGCGCGCCAGTTCGACCGGCGAGCGCAGAATGGGCGACGCGGCGGCACGCATGTTGAGCATCATTTGCGTCATGGTCACTCCTTCGACAAGACATCGTTCAGAGAAGAAACGGCCGGTCGTTCGACCGGCCGTTTCAGGTTACTGCATCACTGCTTTACTGCATCACCGCATCACGGCCGGGTTCATGCGAGGTCGAAGCGGTCGAGGTTCATCACCTTGTTCCAGGCGGCGACGAAGTCGCGCACGAACTTCTCCTGCGCATCCGCGCTGCCGTACACCTCGGCCAGCGCGCGCAGTTGCGAGTGCGAGCCGAAGATCAGGTCGACGCGCGTGCCCGTCCACTTGACCGCGCCCGTCGCGCGATCGCGCCCTTCGAACACGTCGTTCGCGGCCGACACCGGCTTCCATTCCGTGCGCATGTCGAGCAGGTTCGCGAAGAAGTCGTTCGACAGCGTGCCCGGACGATCGGTGAACACGCCGTGCTTCGAGTCGCCGACGTTCGCGCCGAGCACGCGCAAGCCGCCGACCAGCACGGTCATCTCCGGCGCCGTCAACGTCAGCAGTTGCGCCTTGTCGACCAGCAGCGCCTCGGCCGGCGTCTTGTACGGGTGCTTCAGGTAGTTGCGGAACCCGTCGGCGAGCGGCTCGAGCACGGCCATCGCGTCGACGTCGGTTTCTTCCTGCGACGCATCCATCCGGCCCGGCGCGAACGGCACCGTGATCGCGACGCCCGCGTTCTTCGCCGCCTGCTCGACGCCGGCAGCACCGGCCAGCACGATCAGGTCGGCCAGCGACACCTTCTTGCCGCCCGTCTGCGCATCGTTGAACGCCTTCTGCACGCCTTCGAGCGCTTCGAGTACCGCCGCGAGCGCCGCCGGCTGGTTCACTTCCCAGTCCTTCTGCGGCGCGAGGCGGATGCGCGCGCCGTTCGCGCCACCGCGCTTGTCCGACCCGCGGAACGTCGCCGCGGACGCCCAGGCGGTCGACACGAGCTGCGACACCGACAGGCCCGTGGCCAGCACCTTCGCCTTCAGCGCGGCGACGTCGGCGTCGTCGATCAGCGGATGATCGACGGCCGGGATCGGGTCCTGCCACAGCAGGTGTTCCGCCGGCACTTCCGGGCCGAGGTAGCGCGAGCGCGGACCCATGTCACGGTGCGTCAGCTTGAACCACGCTCGTGCGAATGCGTCGGCGAATTCGGCCGGGTTCTCGTAGAAGCGACGCGAGATCTTTTCGTAGGCCGGGTCGAAACGCAGCGACAGGTCGGTCGTCAGCATCGTCGGGCGATGCTTCTTCGACGCGTCGTACGCATCGGGAATCACCTCGTCCGCATCCTTCGCGACCCACTGGTGCGCGCCGGCCGGGCTCTTCGTGAGCTCCCACTCGTAGCTGAACAGGTGCTTGAAGAAGTCGTTGCTCCACTTCGTCGGCGTCGAGGTCCACGTGACTTCGAGGCCGCTCGTGATCGTGTCCTTGCCCTTGCCGGTGCCGAACGTGCTCTTCCAGCCGAGACCCTGCTCCTCGAGGCCCGCGGCTTCCGGCTCGGGGCCGACGTTCGAGGCCGGGCCGGCGCCGTGCGTCTTGCCGAACGTGTGACCGCCCGCGATCAGCGCGACCGTTTCCTCGTCGTTCATCGCCATCCGCGCGAACGTCTCGCGGATGTCGTGCGCGGCGGCGACCGGGTCGGGGTTGCCGTCCGGACCTTCCGGGTTCACGTAGATCAGGCCCATCTGCACCGCGGCGAGCGGGCTTTCGAGCTCGCGCTTGCCCGTGTAGCGGCTGTTCGGGCCGCCGCTCAGTTCCAGCCAGATCTTTTCCGAGCCCCAGTAGACGTCGTCCGGTTCCCACGTGTCGACGCGGCCGCCGGCATAGCCGAACGTCTTGAAGCCCATCGATTCGAGCGCGACGTTGCCGGTCAGGATCAGCAGGTCGGCCCACGAGATGTTGCGGCCGTACTTCTGCTTGATCGGCCACAGCAGGCGGCGCGCCTTGTCGAGGCTCACGTTGTCCGGCCAGCTGTTGAGCGGCGCGAAGCGCTGCTGCCCGCCGCCCGCGCCGCCACGGCCGTCGGCCGTGCGGTACGTGCCCGCGCTATGCCACGCCATGCGCACGAACAGGCCGCCGTAGTGGCCGAAGTCGGCCGGCCACCAGTCCTGCGACGTCGTCATCAGCGCGTGCAGGTCGTGCTTCACCGCGGCGAGATCCAGCTTCTTGAACGCCTCGGCGTAGTCGAAATCCGGGTCCATCGGATCGGACAGCGCCGAATGCCGATGCAGGACGTTGAGGTTCAGCTGATTCGGCCACCAGTCCTTGTTCGTCGTGCCGCTGCCTGCGGTGTGGTTGAACGGGCACTTGGTTTCGTTCGACATGCTTTTTCTCCTTTACTTGCTCGTAGGCCCCCACGTGCCGGGCGCGGTTCGTGGAGCATTGCGGGGGGTAAGAAACGGAACAGGCGGCTTCTCCTGTCGTACTACGGGATGTCGTGCGCGGCCTTCGGCACGCGTTCCCGCTGCAACGCGCCGCAGGCGGGGCGCTCGGGGACGCGGCGGCCGGCAGTCGTCATGCCGGCGCGGCGGGTGGTTTTTCGTGTATCGGACATGCAATGCTCCCTCATGGCTTGACGGCGGGTGAATCGGGGGAACACAGAACCGGTGCGCGGCGGCACTCATCCGCCATACACACGGTCCGCCAGGTACGCGAACGCAATCGGACGCAGGCCGCGAACCGCCGCCCTGGCGCGATGTACGACCATGTCGCGCGACGGGATGTTCCGTTGCGCGTGCTGCAATACCGACCGCATCATGACATCCTCCTTTGACGTTTGCATTCAACGTGCATCCCGCACGTCGGCTACGACGCCGATCCATGTAGAGGATTCTATCTACATCTATCAATTATTTGAATTTGATAAATTTCATCTATGCGATAGGGAAAAATAAACGGGGCCGCAAGGCCCCGTTCATCATGCCGCCACACCCGCATGCGCGGGTGCGTCAATTCATCGTGGCCGGCATGTCGAGCTTCGCGACGCCGGGCAGCTCGCAGGCAGAGATGGCGTCGCTGATCGCGTCGATCGCGGGCATCCGCGTGAAGCTCTTGCGCCATACGAGCACCACACGCCGATCGGGCACCGGTTCGTTGAACGGCACGTACGACAGCAGTTCGGCATCGGGACCGTTCGCGCGCGGGCCGATCTCGGCGACCGACATTCGCGGTAGCACCGTGATGCCGACGCCGCTCGCGACCATGTGGCGAATGGTTTCGAGCGACGAGCCCTCGAAGGTCTTCTGGATGCCGTCGGCCGTCTGCGAGAAGCGCATCAGTTCCGGACACACGCCGAGCACGTGATCGCGGAAGCAGTGGCCGTTGCCGAGCAGCAGCATGGTTTCCTGCTTCAGGTCCTCGGCGTCGATCTCGTCGCGCTTCTCCCACGGGTGGCCCGCCGGCAGCGCGACGACGAACGGCTCGTCGTACAGCGGCCGCACCATCAGGCCGGTTTCGGGGAACGGCAGCGCCATGATCGCGGCGTCGATCTCGCCCTGCTTCAGCAGTTCGAGCAGCTTCAGCGTGTAGTTCTCCTGCAGCATCAGCGGCATCTGCGGGACACGCTGGATCATCTGCTTGACGAGCGTCGGCAGCAGGTACGGCCCGATCGTGTAGATCACGCCGAGGCGGAACGGGCCGACGAGCGGGTCCTTGCCCTGCTTCGCGATCTCCTTGATCGCGAAGGTCTGCTCCAGCACGCGCTGCGCCTGGGTGACGATCTGGTCGCCGATCGGCGTCACGCTCACTTCGCTCGCGCCGCGCTCGAAAATCTGCACGTTGAGCTCGTCTTCGAGCTTCTTGATCGCCACCGAGAGCGTCGGCTGGCTCACGAAGCACGCTTCGGCCGCGCGGCCGAAATGCCGCTCGCGCGCAACCGCGACGATGTATTTCAATTCAGTCAGCGTCATTGTGGGTCAATCAGAGATATACAGGCGATAGGTTTAATTTATACACCTGTTGGCACCGGTTCGCCAAGTTTCTCTGCATCGCGAGGCGTCGATTGGCGTCGATTGGCGTCGATCGGCGGCTTTCGATCCGGCCCCGAGCCGCTCGATCAGGCCTTCAGGTACTGTTCGCGCGCGCCGAGCCAGCGCGCGAGATGCTGCGTGACGACCTCCGGGTACGCGGCAATCAGCCGCGCCGCGGCCTCGCGGGCCGGGTCGATCAGCCAGCCGTCGGTCTCGAGGTTCGCGAAACGCAGCATCGCCGCGCCCGACTGGCGCGCGCCGAGGAATTCGCCCGGGCCGCGGATTTCGAGGTCGCGCCGCGCGATCTCGAAGCCGTCGGTCGTCTCGCGCATCGTCTTCAGCCGCTCGCGGCCGGTGAGCGACAGCGGCCCGCTGTACAGCAGCACGCACACCGACGCCGCGGTGCCGCGCCCGACCCGGCCGCGCAGCTGGTGCAACTGCGCGAGGCCGAAACGTTCCGCGTGCTCGATCACCATCAGCGACGCGTTCGGCACGTCGACGCCCACCTCGATCACCGTCGTCGCGACCAGCAGCTGCACTTCGTTGCGCGTGAACGCCTCCATCACGGCCGCCTTGTCGGCCGGCGACAGCCGGCCGTGCACGAGCCCGACCTTCAGCTCGGGCAGCGCCGCGGCCAGCGTCTCGTAGGTTTCGACGGCCGTCTGCAGCTGCAGCGTCTCGCTCTCCTCGATCAGCGGGCACACCCAGTACACCTGGCGCCCGGTGAGCGCGGCCTCGCGCACGCGGGCGATCACCTCGTCGCGCCGCGCGTCGCCGACGACGCGCGTCAGCACCGGCGTGCGGCCGGGCGGCAACTCGTCGATCGTCGACACTTCGAGATCCGCGTAGTACGTCATCGCGAGCGTGCGCGGAATCGGCGTGGCCGACATCATCAGCTGGTGCGGCTGAAAGTCGCGCGCGCCGTTGGCCGCGTTCGCGGCCTTCGCACGCAGCGCGAGACGCTGCTCGACGCCGAAGCGGTGCTGCTCGTCGACGATCACGAGGCCGAGCCGCGCGAATTCGACCGTGTCCTGGATGATCGCGTGCGTACCGATCACGAGCTGCGCGGTGCCGAGCGCGGCCGCCTCGATCGCCGCGCGCTTCTCCTTCGCCTTCAGGCTGCCCGCGAGCCACGCGACCGTGACGCCGAGCGGCTCGAGCCATGCGCGCAGCTTGCGCGCGTGCTGTTCCGCGAGGATTTCGGTGGGCGCCATCAGCGCGGCCTGGTAGCCGGCGTCGATCGCCTGCGTGGCGGCCAGCGCCGCGACGACCGTCTTGCCGCTGCCGACGTCGCCCTGCAGCAGCCGCTGCATCGGGTGCGCGAGCGTGAGGTCGTGCGCGATCTCGTCGACGACGCGCGCCTGCGCGCCCGTCAGCGTGAACGGCAGCGCCGCGTAAAGGCGCGTGGTCAGCGCGTCGGCATCGCGCGCGGTGCGGCGCGGCATCGCGGGCGCGGCGCGCGTGCGGCGCTCCTCGTGCGCACGCTTGAGCGACAGCTGCTGCGCGAGCAGTTCCTCGAACTTGATACGCGTCCACGCCGGATGCGAGCCGTCCATCAGCGCGGCTTCGTCGGAATCGACGCGCGGGTGGTGCAGGATGCGCACCGCCTGCTCGAGCGTCGGCACGTCGAGCGGCTTCAGGTAATCGCGCTGGATCTCCGGCGGCAGCAGTTCGGGCAGCGGCGTGCGCTCGACCGCGTTCTCGATCGCCTTGCGCAGATACGCCTGCGACACGCCGGCCGTGCTCGGGTAGACGGGCGTGAGCACCTGCGGCAGCGGCGCATCCGCTTCGACGACGCGCACGGCCGGATGCACCATCTCCATCCCGAAAAAGCCGCCGCGCACGTCGCCGCGCACGCGCAGCCGCTGGCCGACGGCCATCTGCTTGACCTGCGACCCGTAGAAATTCAGGAAGCGCAGCACGAGCTGCTCGCCGTCGTCGTCCCGGATCTTCACGACGAGCTGGCGGCGCGGCCGGTACGCGACCTCGTTGTCGAACACGACGCCTTCGGTCTGCGCGATGCCGCCCGGCAGCAATTCGCCGATTGGCGTGAGCGTGGTCTCGTCCTCGTAGCGCATCGGCAGATGCAGCACGAGATCGATCGAACGCGTAAGCCCGAGCTTCGCGAGCTTGTCGGCGGTTTTCACCGGCTTGTCGGCGGCCGGCTTCTTCTTGCGCTTCGCACCGGCCGCGCCTGCCTCGTCGCTCGCGGCGGCGCCGTCGGCGTCGGGCGCGGCGGCCGCGGGCTGCGCGAGCCGGCCGTCGGCGCCGCGCTTCGGGCCGGCGCGACGCGTACCGGCGCCCGATGCGGACGGCACGGGCGACGCGGCATCGTCCGCGTCGAACGGATCGGCGGAATCGGCAACGGCGGCGGGAGAACGGCGTGGTGACACAGGCATCGGATCGTCTGGGTGCTTCGCAAGGCAAGTACAATAGCGGCTTTCACGTCGTCCGAACGAACGACGCCGGCCAGGCCGCGCATCCCGTCATCATAGCGGCTCGCGCGCCCCGATTACGCGTTTCCGCCCTGCCGGCGACGCCCGCCGGCCGCTTCGAACCAGCCCGCATGTTCACGCTTTCCGATTTCGATTTCAATCTGCCGCCCGAGCTGATTGCACAAACCGCGCTGCCCGATCGCACCGCGAGCCGCCTGCTCGAGGTCGACCGCAGCGTCGAGCCCGCACGCCTCGTCGACCGCCATTTCGCCGAATTGCCGTCGTGCATCGCGCCCGGCGACCTGCTCGTGTTCAACGATACCAAGGTGCTGAAGGCGCGTTTCTTCGGCCAGAAGGCCAGCGGCGGCAAGATCGAGGTGCTGATCGAGCGCGTGACCGGCACGCACACGGCGCTCGCGCAGATCCGCGCGAGCAAGTCGCCGGGCGCCGGCACGACGCTGCGTCTGGCCGACGCGTTCGACGTGACGGTCGGCGAGCGCGTCGAGCCGTTCTTCACGCTGCACTTCCCCGCGCCGTGCCTCGACCTGATCGAACAGTACGGCCGCCTGCCGCTGCCGCCGTATATCGAGCACGATCCCGATGCGACCGACGAGACGCGCTACCAGACCGTCTATGCGAGCAACCCGGGCGCGGTCGCCGCGCCGACGGCCGGGCTCCATTTCGACCAGCCGCTGCTGGAGCAGCTCGATGCGCTGGGCGTCGAGCGCGCGACGCTCACGCTGCACGTCGGCGCCGGCACGTTCCAGCCGGTGCGCGTCGACAACATCGCCGAGCACAAGATGCACAGCGAGTGGTACGACCTGCCGCAGTCGCTCGTCGACAAGATCGCCGCGACCCGCGCGCGCGGCGGCAACGTGATCGCGGTCGGCACGACGTCGATGCGCGCGCTCGAAGCCGCGGCGCGCTCGGCCGACGAAGCCGGCCGCCCGCTCGCGGCGACGCAGGCCGAGACCGACATCTTCATCACGCCCGGCTACCGTTTCCGCGTGGTCGACCGGCTCGTGACGAACTTCCACCTGCCGAAATCGACGCTGCTGATGCTGGTGTCCGCGTTCGCGGGCGTCGAGACGATCCGCGCCGCGTACCGGCACGCGATCGAAGAACGCTACCGGTTCTTCAGCTACGGCGACGCGATGCTGCTCACGCGGCGCGACACGCCGGAGGCGCCGGGCGCGTAAGCTCCGCGGGCGGCTCGTCCGCCTGGTGCGTCACCCGTTTTTTCACCGCCGCCGGGCTTCCCGGCGGCGTTTCCAACATGCGCCGGACTGTTTTCCGGTAGCGAGGAGCACGACACGATGACCGAAGGTTCATCCCACGATACGCACGCCCCCGTGCAGGACCGCCCGGCCAACGGGCTCGAATTCGAACTGCTGACGACCGACGGCCACGCGCGCCGCGGCCGCGTGAAGCTCAACCACGGCACGGTCGAAACGCCGATCTTCATGCCGGTCGGCACGTACGGCACCGTGAAGGCGATCCAGCCGCGCGAGCTGCACGAGATCAAGGCCCAGATCATCCTCGGCAACACGTTCCACCTGTGGCTGCGCCCGGGCCTCGACACGATCGACGCGCACGGCGGCCTGCACGGCTTCATGGGCTGGAACAAGCCGATCCTGACCGACTCGGGCGGCTTCCAGGTGTTCTCGCTCGGCGACCTGCGCAAGATCACCGAGGACGGCGTCACGTTCGCGTCGCCGATCAACGGCGACAAGCTGTTCCTGTCGCCGGAAGTGTCGATGCAGATCCAGAAGGTGCTGAACTCCGACGTGGTGATGCAGTTCGACGAATGCACGCCGTACGCGACCAACGGCGTGCCGACGACGCACCAGGAAGCGGCCGACTCGATGCGCATGTCGCTGCGCTGGGCGAAGCGCTCGCTCGACGAGTTCAACCGGCTCGGCAACCCGAACGCGCTGTTCGGGATCGTCCAGGGCGGGATGTTCGAGGACCTGCGCGACGAATCGCTCGCGGGCCTCGCGGAACTCGGTTTCCACGGCCTCGCGATCGGCGGGCTGTCGGTCGGCGAGCCGAAGGAAGACATGATGCGCGTGCTGCGCCACGTGGGCCCGAAGCTGCCGGCCAACAAGCCGCACTACCTGATGGGCGTCGGCACGCCGGAGGACCTGGTCGAAGGCGTCGCGAACGGCGTCGACATGTTCGACTGCGTGATGCCGACCCGCAACGCGCGCAACGGCTGGCTGTTCACGCGCTTCGGCGACGTGAAGATCCGCAACGCGACGCACAAGAACTCGCTGAAGCCGCTCGATTCGACCTGCACCTGCTACACGTGCCAGAACTTCTCGCGCGGCTACCTGCATCACCTGCACCGGGTCGGCGAAATCCTCGGCGCGCAGCTGAACACGATCCACAACCTGCACTACTACCTGCAGCTGATGAGCGAGATCCGCGAGGCAATCGAGACGCACACGTTCGACGCATTCCGGCAACGCTTCGCGGAGGATCGCGCGAGAGGGGTCGACTGACGGGCCGGCGGCCCGCATCGCGGCCAGTCACATAGGACGTGTACTAATTGGCCTGATCAAATCACCGGTCGCGACCGCCAAACATTACAATTACCTTTCCAAACAAGTCGCAACGGTGTCGGTTCGCGCTTTAACAGCTTGATCCGAAAGCGCATTTGCCGATCCGTCTGCGCATGGGGCCGGTGGTAGAATAACCGGCTTATTTTTCGATCTTCCCCTACGGAGAGACCAACGTGCCGTTCATTTCCAATGCCTTCGCGCAAGGTGCCGGTGGCGCCGAATCGAGCCTGATGAGCTTCCTGCCGCTCATCCTGATGTTCGCGGTGCTGTACTTCATCATGATCCGTCCGCAGATGAAGCGTCAGAAGGAACACCGCAACATGCTCGCGGCCATGGCGAAGGGCGACGAAGTCGTCACGAGCGGCGGCCTCGTCGGCAAGGTGACGAAGGTCACCGAAGGCTACATCGGCGTCGAAATCGCCGAAGGCACCGAAATCACCGTGCAGAAGGCTGCCGTCACGACCATTCTGCCGAAGGGCACGATCAAGTCGCTGTAAGGCTTTCACCGAGCGTCCGGCTTCCCGCGCCGTGCCCGCCTGAGAGAGCGGGCCGCCGCGGCGCCGGACGCGACGCTTTCACGCCAACCACCCGTTCGGCCCCCTCATGAATCGTTATCCACTCTGGAAATATGTCGTGATGGTCGTGGCGCTCGCCATCGGCCTTCTGTACACATTGCCCAACTTCTTCGGCGAAGCGCCGGCGGTGCAGGTGTCGAGCGGCAAGGCCACGGTCAAGCTCGACTCGACCACGCTGACCCAGGTCGAATCGGCGCTCGCATCCGCGCAGATCAAGCCGGACGACGTCACCTTCGAGAACACGGCGACCAACGCGAACATCCGCGTGCGCCTGAAGGACACCGATACGCAGCTGCGCGTCAAGGACCTGCTGCAGAAGTCGCTGAACGCCGACCCGAACGATCCGCAGTACGTCGTCGCACTGAACCTGCAGAGCGCGTCGCCGCGCTGGCTGACCGCCCTGCACGCGCTGCCGATGTATCTCGGCCTCGACCTGCGCGGCGGTGTGCACTTCCTGCTCCAGGTCGACATGACGGGCGCGCTCACGAAGAAGCTCGACTCCGACGCCTCCGACGCGCGCTCGCTGCTGCGCGACAAGAACATCCGCGACGGCGGCGTGAGCCGCGTCGAGCAGTCCGTGGTCGTCAACTTCAGCGATGCGCAGACGGCGGAAGACGCCCGCAAGGTGCTCGCCGCGTCGATCACCGAGCTGCAATGGGCGACCCAGCCCGGCGGCGGCGGCACGCAGGTGGTCGGCACGTTTACGCCGGCCGTGCAGAAGGCCGTCGAGGACGCCGCGCTCAAGCAGAACCTGACGACGCTCCACAACCGCGTGAACGAACTCGGCGTGTCCGAGCCGATCCTGCAGCAGCAAGGCAGCGACCGCATCGTCGTCGAACTGCCGGGCGTGCAGGACACCGCGAAGGCGAAGGACATCATCGGCCGCACCGCGACGCTCGAGGCGCGCCTCGCCGACCCGATCAACACGCACCCGAACCCGAACGACCCCGTGCCGCCGGGCGAGGAGCTGTTCACGCAGGGCATCCAGGCGCCCGTGCTGCTGAAGAAGGACGTGATCTTCACCGGCGACCGCATCATCGACGCATCGGCCGGTTTCGACGAACACCAGCGTCCGTCGGTCAACATCCGCCTCGATTCGGCGGGCGGCCGCGCGGTGCGCACGGTGTCGCGCGACAACATCGGCAAGCCGATGGCGATGGTGCTGTTCGAGAAGGGCAAGGGCGAAGTGCTGACGGTCGCGACGATCCAGTCCGAACTCGGCGACCGCTTCCAGATCACGGGCCAGCCGACGCCGCAGGCCGCGGCCGACCTCGCGCTGCTGCTGCGCGCCGGTTCGCTCGCCGCACCGATGGACATCATCGAGGAACGCACGATCGGCCCGAGCCTCGGCGCCGACAACATCAAGATGGGCGTGCACTCGGTGATCTGGGGCTTCTGTGCGATCGCCGTGTTCATGATCGCGTACTACATGCTGTTCGGCGTGGTGTCGGTGATCGGCCTGTCGGTGAACCTGCTGCTGCTCGTCGCCGTGCTGTCGCTGATGCAGGCGACGCTGACGCTGCCGGGTATCGCGGCCATCGCGCTCGCGCTCGGTATGGCGATCGACTCGAACGTGCTGATCAACGAGCGCGTGCGTGAAGAACTGCGCGCCGGCCAGCCGCCGCAGCTCGCGATCCAGGCCGGCTACGCACACGCGTGGGCGACGATTCTCGACTCGAACGTCACGACGCTGATCGCCGGCCTCGCGCTGCTCGCGTTCGGCTCGGGCCCGGTTCGCGCGTTCGCGATCGTGCACTGCCTCGGTATCCTGACGTCGATGTTCTCCGCGGTGTTCTTCTCGCGCGGGATCGTCAACCTCTGGTACGGCGGCCGCAAGAAGCTGAAGTCGCTCGCGATCGGCCAGGTGTGGAAGCCGGAAGGCGCCGCTGCCGCCGCGTCGTTCACCGACGCGGACGAATCGACCGACACCGCGCGCGCCGCGAAGCTCGCCGCCCCGGCGAAGGGCAACGCGCCGCGCGCCGGCAAGCCGCAGCTGCGCAACCGCGCGCAGCAAGGCGTGTCGCCGAAGAAACCGGGCTCGACCCAATAAGGCCCCGGAGACGAAGCCATGGAATTTTTCCGCATCCGTAAAGATATTCCGTTCATGCGGCACGCGCTGGTGTTCAACGTGATCTCGCTGGTCACGTTCCTCGCCGCCGTGTTCTTCCTGTTCCACCGCGGGCTGCACCTGTCCGTCGAATTCACCGGCGGCACGGTGATCGAGGTGCAGTACCAGCAGGCCGCGGAGCTCGAACCCGTGCGCGCGACGCTCGGCAAGCTCGGCTATGCCGACGCGCAGGTGCAGAACTTCGGCACGTCGCGTAACGTGCTGATCCGCCTGCAGCTGAAGGAAGGCCTCACGTCCGCGCAGCAGAGCGACCAGGTGATGGGCGCGCTGAAGGCGCAGAGCCCGGACGTCACGCTGCAGCGCGTCGAGTTCGTCGGCCCGCAGGTCGGCCGCGAGCTCGCGACCGACGGTCTGCTCGCGCTCGCGTGCGTCGTGATCGGCATCGTGATCTACCTGTCGTTCCGCTTCGAATGGAAGTACGCGGTGGCGGGCATCATCGCCAACCTGCACGACGTCGTGATCATTCTCGGCTTCTTCGCGTTCTTCCAGTGGGAGTTCTCGCTGGCGGTGCTCGCGGCGATCCTCGCGGTGCTCGGCTACTCGGTCAACGAGTCGGTCGTCATCTTCGACCGGATCCGCGAAACGTTCCGCCGCGAACGCAAGATGAGCGTGCAGGAAGTGATCAACCACGCGATCACGACCACGATGTCGCGCACGATCATCACGCACACGTCGACGGAAATGATGGTGCTGTCGATGTTCTTCTTCGGCGGCCCGACGCTGCACTACTTCGCGCTCGCGCTGACGGTCGGCATCATGTTCGGCATCTACTCGTCGGTGTTCGTCGCGGGCTCGCTCGCGATGTGGCTCGGCATCAAGCGCGAAGACCTGATCAAGGAAAAGAAGACCGCGCACGATCCGGACGATCCGAACGCCGGCGCGCAGGTTTGAGCGCGACGCCGTTTCGGCATCGAAGCAAAGCCGGCCCTCTGGGCCGGCTTTTTTTATGCGCGGGCCGCCACGATGCGGCATGCCAACGGGCCGACCTGCATCGTCACGGGTGTCAGCTACAATCGTCACCGCCCTGCCCCGCCGCCTGCCGGCCGCGCGCGTGGACCGGGCAAGCTCCCCTCTTCACCCGTCCGAACGTGCGGTCCCGATGATGCCTCCCATGCGTGTCGTTCGTCGCCTCGCCGTCTGCGCAGCCGTCGCGGCCGCGTTCCCGTATGCGCCGCTCGTCGGTGCGCAACCGGCATCCGCGCCGGCCGCCGCAGCGCTGCCAGCCGTTTCACCCGCCGCCGCTTCGGTGCCCGCCGCCCCAGCGCCATCGCCCTGCCCGCCCGACTGGGAGCCGCAGATCTGCGAACTGAAGGCGGCCGTCGATGTGCTGAAGCAACAGCACCTGACCGACGTCGACATCGGCGCGCTGCTCGACGCCGCGACCCACGACGGGATCAAGACGCTGCCGTACGCGCGCTTCTTCAACGCGAAGGAAGAGCAGGAACGGCGCGACGACGAGCGGCGCGCCCGCGACGGCACGCCGGGCATCGGGATCGTGTTCGAGACGCGGCCCGACGGGCTGCACATCATCGACGTGGTTCCCGATGCGCCGGCGGAAAAGGCCGGCGTGCGGCCCGACGATCTCGTCGTCGCGATGAACGACCGGAGCGTCGTCGGCATCGACGGCGGCGAACTGATGAAACTCGCGAAGGGCGACGCGGGCGTGCCGCTGAAGCTCACGGTGCAGCGCGGCCCGAAGCATGCGGTGCTGACCTTCGCGCCGGTGCGGGCGATCGTCAAGCCGCGCCCGGCAACCGTGAAGCGGCTCGACGGCGACATCCTGTACACGCGGCTGTCGAGTTTTCCGGAGCCGGCGGTCGGCGACTATATCGATGCGGTGCAGGCCGCGCGTCGCGCGGGGCCGCCGGTCAAGCAGATGATCCTCGACCTGCGCATCAATGGCGGCGGCGCGCTCAATGCGGCGATCGGCATCACCGCGCTGTTCGCGGGACGCGACCGCACCGCGATGGTGACGGTCGAGCGCGGCGACACGCATCGCCGCCGCTACACGACCAACTGGCCCGACTACGAACTGCCCGTCATGCACGGCCAGGATCCGCTCGCGCCGCTGCAGGCCGACGACTGGTGGCGCACCGTGCCGCTCGTCGTGCTCGTCGACGGGCAAAGCGCGTCGGCTGCAGAAGCGACCGCGGCGGCGCTGAAGGATCTCGGCCGCGCCAAATTGCTCGGCATGCCGACCTACGGGAAAGGGCTCGCGCAGACGGGCGTCGACCTGATCGACGGCACGCGCCTGAATTTCACGTTCGCGCGCAATCTGCGGCCGAACGGCTGCCCGATGGACGGCTACGGCGTCGTGCCGGACTGGCTCGTGCCGCCGCGCCGCGATGCGGACGTCGACGGCGTGCTGCTGTGGTACCGGGAAGTCGATCTCGCCCGCGCCCCGTATGCGGACCGGCAGGCGCCCGACCCGTTCGCGCAGGTGCGCAAGGCCCGCCAGAAGCTGCGCGACGAGCGCGTGCGCGCGAAGGCCGATACGGCGCGGAGCGCGGCGCTGCCGCAGCGCGCATTCGGCACGGCGGCCGACTGGCAGCTCCGGCAGGCGCTCGATGCCCTCGCCGGCCGCCCGGTGCAGACCATCGCCGCGCCCGCGCAACTGATGCCGGCGCAGCCGGTCTGCGAGCGCGGCGGCAACTGAGCCGCCGCCCGCCCCGTTTCAGCGGAATCCGAACCGCCGCCGCAGCACGACCAGCGCCGCGAGGCTCAACACGGCCGCGAACATCAGGTAGAAGCTCGGCGCGGTCTTCATCCCGGTCTCGCGGATCAGCCACGCGATGATGAACGGCCCGAAGCCGCCGAAGATCGTCACCGCGACGTTGTACGCGAGCGACATCCCGGTCGTGCGCGTCTGCACCGGAAACACCTCGGACAACAGCCCCGGCAGCGCCGCGAAGTAGCCGGTCATCAGGAACGCGAGCAGCACCTGCAGCGCGATCAGCGTGCCGAAGCCCGGATGCGCGACAAGATACGCGAACGCCGGATAGATCAGCACGAGGATGCCGACGGCCGGCGCGACCATCACGCGCACGCGGCCGTAGCGATCCGACCAGTGGCCGACGAGCGGCGCGAACGCCATCTGGATCACGCCGACCACGAGGATCGCGGCGAATGCGGCGGACGGCGCGAGGCCGAGCTGCTTCACGCCGTAGGTCGGCATGAACAGCACGAGGTAGGTGGCGACGGTGCCGAGCACGACCACGCCCATGGCCGCGACGAGGCGCGCCTTGTGCGACGCGAACGTATCGCGCAGCGGGTTGGCGGTGCCTTCGGCCGCGAGGAATTCGGGCGTCTCGTCGACCTTGGTGCGGATGTAGTACGCGACCGGCCCGAGCAGCAGCCCGAAGAAGAACGGCACGCGCCAGCCCCACGACGCCATCTGCGCGGCCGACAGCTGCGCGTTCAACACGGTGCCGAAGCCCGCGGCGAGCAGCGTCGTGAGCCCCTGGCTCGCGACCTGCCAGCTGGCGAAGAAGCCGCGCCGGCCGGGCACGTGCTCGGCGAGGAACGCGGTCGCGCTGCCGAACTCGCCGCCGGCCGAGAAGCCCTGCATCAGCCGCGCGGCGACGAGGATCACCGGCGCGGCGACACCGATCGTCTCGTAGGTCGGCAGCACCGCGATGATCAGCGTGCCGGCCATCATCAGCAGGATCGACAGCGTCAGCGCGGCCTTGCGACCGGCGCGGTCCGCATACGCGCCAAGCACGATCGCGCCGAGCGGCCGCATGAAGAACGACACGCCGAACGTGCCGAGCGTGAGCAGCAGCGACACGGTGTCGTTGCCGGCCGGGAAGAACAGCTTCGAGATCGTCACCGCGAAAAAGCCGTAGACGACGAGATCGAACCACTCGAGCGCGTTGCCGATCGACGCGGCGACCACCGCGCGCCAGACGCGCGGCGACGAGGCAATGGAGCTGGACTGCGTGACGGCATGCATCGGCGATCTCCTTGTCGTTGTACGTTCTGTTCGAGGCGGCCGCCGTCGCGCCGTCGGCCTGCCCGAGCGCCGCATGGCCACATGCGGCGCTCGGGCGATTATAGGCGCGCAAAAAAACCGCCGCGCCCCGGTAACGGGAACGCGGCGGTTGATCCGCGGCGGCCGGCACGATGGCCGGCCGTGCCGGGAAGCCTTACTGCTGCTTGACCGCTTCGGCCGTGATCAGCAGCTTCGTCTTCATCTTGAAGCCGTACTGCTTGCCGTAGTCGAGGCCGAAATCGTCGCGGCTGAATTCGCCGACCGCGTCGACGCCGCACACTTCACGCTTGAGCATCGGGTGCGGCATGCACTTGAACGAATCGATCTTCAGCGTGAGCGGCTTCGTGACGCCATGCAGCGTCAGGTTGCCGACCACCGACACCGGCTTGTCGCCGTCGAACTTGATCGTGCCCTTGTAGTTCGCCTGCGGGAACTTCGCCGCATCGAAGAACTCGGCCGTCTGCAGGTGCTCGTCGAGCTTCGCGCTGCCCGTGTGGATCGACGCGATGTCGGTCGTCACGTCGACCGTGCCGGTCTTCGCCGCACGGTCGAGCGTCACGGTGCCGCTCGACTTGTCGAACTTGCCGCGCCAGACCGACAGGCCGCCGAAGTGGTCGGCCTCGAAGCTCGGGTACGTGTGGCTCGGGTCGAACTGGTAGGTGGCGCTTTCGGCGAAGGCCGAGAACGACAGCGAAGCGGCCAGCGCGCCGGCGGCGATGATCAGATGCTTTTTCAAACCTTTTCTCCTGGAAACGGCGCCGCGCCCTCGCGCGGCATTCAGTTGAGGCAACAACCCGCCGCCTACTTCGTGGCGACGAGATGGAACTTGATCTGCACTTCGTCCGCGACGATCGACGTGTCCTTCCACTCGCCGGTGCCGACGTTGAAGGCCGAACGCTTGATCGGCAGCACGCCGTCGAACGTCTGCGTCGCGCCGTTTTGCGCGACCGTGACGGGCACCGTGACGGTCTCGGCCTTGCCCTTGATCGTCAGCTTGCCGGTCACGTTGTACTTGTTGCCGCCGGCCGGCGCGATCGCCGACGACACGAAGGTCGCCTGCGGATAGGTCTTCGCGTCGAACCAGTCCTTGCCGGCGACCTGGTCGTTGTACATCTTGTCGCCGAGGTCGAAGCTCGCGACGTCGATCGTCATCTGCGCGCTGCCCTGCGCGGCTTTCGCCGGGTCGAACTTCACCTGCGCGGAGAACTTCTTGAACGCGCCTTCGGTCGGCACGTTCATCTGCTTCGACACGGCGGACACCTTGCTCTTCGCGAGATCGACGTCGGCATGCGCCGCGCCCGACGCGACAAGCGCCGCCGCGGCGAACGCGGTCAGCATGGAGCGGGAGAAAGACACTTTCATGGGATCCTTCATTTGGCAAAGGGAAGCATGCGCGACAGCAGGCCGTCGCGGTCCAACAGCTGGTGCTTGAGCGCCGCGAGCACGTGCATCGCGACGAGCGCAAGCAGAATGTAATTCAAAGACACGTGCAGCGTCTTGAAGGTTTCCTTGAGCGCCGGATCGGGGTCGATCAGGCGCGGCAGCGGCACGATGCCGAGATAGACGACCGGAATGTTCGACGCCGAGCTGTACAGGTAGCCCGTCACCGGGATCACGATCATCAGCACGTACAGCAACATGTGCACGCCGTGCGACGCCGCGCGCTGCCACGCCGGCGTGTCGCCCGGCAGCGGCGGCGGCACGTGGGTCGCCCGCCACAGCACGCGCACGACGGCCAGCGCGAACACCGTCACGCCGATCCACTTGTGCCACGAGAAGTACTTCAGCTTGGTCGGCGTGAAGCCGGGGATGTCCGTCATCACCCAGCCGAGCGCGAAGCCGCAGACGATCAGCAGCGCGATCAGCCAGTGCAAGGCGATCGCAGTGTGTGCGTACCGTGCCGGCGCGGCCGGCGGCGATTTCGATGCCATCTTGGATTCCTCAGTTCAGCGAACGGCTGCGCCGGTAAATTCGTCCGACGCATGTCAAGGGCGCCATGCTACCGCAACCTTTTGACGTGCGCGGACTCCGAGAACAGGCGCGCCAGCCGGCTGACGGCTTCCCGCCATGTTACCGACCGGTCACGAAACTCACGATCCTTGACGCATCGAAAAAGCCCTTTTGGTAAGATTGGCGCGGGTTCCGGCCCCGTCGACGCGTTCCCCCAGCCGTCGCGACACCGCCTTTTCCATGCAACGATACGACCTGATTGCCTGCCACGAATGCGACGCACTGTTGCATAAACCGCGCCTGAGCGGCCGCGAGATCGCGCGCTGTCCGCGCTGCGACGCGCTGCTTTATCGCAACAGCACCACGCAGATCGAGCGCATCACCGCGCTCGCGGTCGCCGCGCTCGTCACGTTCATCATCGCGCAGACGTTCCCGATCCTGGAAATGGACCTGAACGGCACGCGCGTGCAGACGACGCTGATCGGCGCGATCGACGCGCTGTGGCGTCAGGACATGGCGATCGTCGGCGTGATGGTGTTCTGCTCGACCGTGCTGTTCCCGCTCGTCGAGATGGCCGCGCTGCTGTACGTGCTGCTGCCGATCCGGCGCGGCATCGTGCCGCCCGGCCTGAACCTCGTGCTGCGCACGATCCAGCTCGTGCGGCCGTGGGGGATGATCGAGGTGTTCATGCTCGGCATCCTGGTCACGATCGTGAAGATGGTGAGCCTCGCGCGCGTCGTGCCCGACGCGGCGCTGTTCGCGTTCGGCGCGCTCACGCTGATGACCGCCGTCGTGCTGATGTTCGACCCGCGCACGCTGTGGGACATCGCCGACGACCTACGCGCCGGCCGCGCGCCGGAGCGGCCCGACGCCGCCGCGCCGCTGCCGGACGCACCCCGCCGATGACGAGGCCCATGCCGACCGCCGCCCGCGAGGGTTACGCCAGCTGCCACGCGTGCGGGCTCGTGCAGACGATCGACCAGCCGCACGCGCACTGCGCGCGCTGCGGCAGCGCGCTGCACGTGCGCACGCCGAACAGCATCATGCGCACGTGGGCGCTGCTGCTCGCGGCCGCGATCCTCTACATTCCGGCGAACCTGCTGCCGATCATGCGCACGTCGTCGATCGTCGGGTCGCAGCAGGACACGATCATGAGCGGCGTCATCTATTTCTGGACGTCCGGCGACTGGCCGCTCGCCGTGGTCGTGTTCGTCGCCAGCATTCTCGTGCCGATGCTCAAGCTCGGCGTGCTGACGATCCTCGTCACCAGCGCGCAGCGTCGCGCCGCGTGGCGACCGCTGCAGCGCACGCGCCTCTACCGGATCGTCGAGCGCATCGGCCGCTGGTCGATGCTCGACATCTTCGTCGTGACGCTGACCGTCGCGCTCGTCCATTTCCGTTCGCTCGCCGTCATCACGGCCGGCCCCGGCGCGCTCGCGTTCGGCTCGGTCGTGATCCTGACGATGCTCGCGTCGATGCAGTTCGATCCCCGCCTGATCTGGGATCCAGTCGAAACCTCAGGGAATCACCATGAATAGTCCACAAGGCCCGCAGCACGACGCGCCCCGGCCGCCCGATCCGGCGATCTCGACGAAAAGCGGCTGGCTGCCGTCGCTCGTCTGGCTCGTGCCGCTGATCGCCGCGCTGATCGGCATCGGCCTCGTGATCAAGTCCGTGCGCGAGCGCGGCCCGGAAATCACGATCAGCTTCCACAGCGCCGAAGGGCTCGAGCCGGGCAAGACCCAGGTCAAGTACAAGGACGTCGAGATCGGCATGGTCAAGACGATCAAGCTGTCGAAGGACCTGTCGCGCGTGCTGGTCCAGGTGCAGCTCAAGAAGGAAGCCGAGGACTTCGCGGTCCAGGGTTCGCGCTTCTGGATCGTGCGGCCCCGCGTCGGCGCGACCGGCGTGTCGGGGCTCGGCACGCTGCTGTCCGGCGCGTACATCGGCGTCGACGCCGGTCACGGCCAGGACACGCTGACCGACTTCACCGGCCTGGAGACGCCACCCGCCGTCACCGGCGACCAGAAAGGCACGCAATACGTGCTGCGCGGCGATTCGCTCGGCTCGGTCGACATCGGCTCGCCGGTCTACTACCGCCGCGTCCAGGTCGGCCAGGTGGTCGGCTTCTCGCTCGACAAGGACGGCACGGGCGTCACGTTCAACGTGTTCGTGAATGCGCCGTACGACCAGTACGTCGGCCTGAACTCGCGCTGGTGGCAGGCGAGCGGCGTCGACCTGCGGCTCGATTCGAGCGGCCTGAAGCTGAACACGCAATCGCTCGCGACGGTGATCCTCGGCGGCATCGCGTTCCAGACGCCGCCGAACCAGGGCAGCGGCGCGACCGCACCGAACAACACGACGTTCCGCCTCGGCTCCGACGAGGGCGACGCGATGCGCGACCCGGACGGCCAGCCGCTGCAGGTCGTGATGAACTTCAGCCAGTCGCTGCGCGGGCTCGCCGTCGGCGCGCCGGTCGACTTCCGCGGCATCGTGCTCGGCGAAGTGACGAACATCGGCATCGACTTCGATCCCAAGACGAAGAACTTCCTGATGCCGGTGACGATCAACGTGTATCCGGAACGCCTCGGCCGCCGCTTCCGCGAGACGATCGAGAGCAAGGGCGAACCGGCGCGCCGCGAGATCGTCGAGCGGCTCGTCCAGCACGGGCTGCGCGGCCAGTTGCGCACCGGCAACCTGCTGACGAGCCAGCTGTACGTCGCGCTCGACTTCTTCCCGAAGGCGCCGGCCGTGAAGATCGACACGAGCCGCCTGCCGCTCGAACTGCCGACCGTGCCGAATACGCTCGACGAGTTGCAGCTGCAGGTCGCCGACATCGCGAAGAAGCTCGACAAGGTGCCGTTCGACCAGATCGGCGCGAACCTGAACAGCGCGCTCGCGAACGCCGACAAGCTGTTCAAGCAGCTCGACACGCAGGTCGCGCCGGAAGCGCGCGACACGCTGTCGGCCGCGAAGCAGACCTTCTCGACCGCCGAGGCGACGCTGCAGCAGGATTCGCCGCTGCAGTCCGACGTGCGCGGCGCGCTGAAGGAACTCACGCGCACGCTGCAATCGCTGAACGCGCTCGCCGACTATCTGGAGCGCCACCCCGAATCGCTGCTCAAGGGCAAGCCAGGAGATAAACAATGACGACACGCGTGAACGGTTTCGCGAGCGGCGCGGCGACGGCGCTCGCCGTACTCGCGCTCGCCGCGTGCAGCTCGCCGCCCGCACGGTTCTACACGCTCAGCCCGGCCGACGCCGCGGCGCCGCTGCGCACCGCGCCGGCCAATCCGGCGTTCCTGATCGAGGTGCCGTCGGTCGGCGTGCCCGAGCAGGTCGCGAAGAGCCAGCTGGTCGTGCAGAAGAACGCCGCGCAGGTCGACGTGCTCGAGCAGGAACGCTGGGCGTCGCCGCCCGCCGACGAGATCCGCCGCGCGCTGTCGGACGATCTCGCCGCGCAGCTCGGCACGATCGACGTCGCGAATTCCGCTTACCCGCCCGGCGTGCCCGTGTACCGCATCAGCGTGAACGTGCAGCGCTTCGAGTCGTGGCCGGGCAAGCGCGCCGCGGTCGACGCCGTGTGGAGCGTGCGCTCGCTCGCCACTCAGGCCGTGATGACCTGCCGCACGAGCGTCGCGGAACCGGTCGCCGACGGCTACGACGCGCTCGTCGCCGGCCACCGGCGCGCGCTCGACGTGATCGCCTCGCAAGCCGCGGACGGCGTGCGCGCGATGGCCGCACGCCGCGGCACGGCGGCGACGGCCACGCCCACGGCCGGCGGCAAGACGGCCGCCGCGCCGGTCGTGCCGTGTCCGGCCAGCCCGACGTCCGGCGGCGATGCCGGCGCGACGGGCAAGTCCGGCGCATAAGCGGACGCGGACGGCGCGCGGGCGAGCGTTCGACACGACGTGCGACTGCGCGGTGTCGAATGGCGCCGCCCGCTCGGCCGTGCCCGCCGAGTATCGTCGGCCGCACGCCGCCGCAGCCGGCTTCGCCGATCGCCGTCATTGGCCAAGCGGTCGTTGACATTCTTTGTCAAAGCCGCCGGAACCCGCGCCATGCAACGCGGTCGGCTTGCGTTTTCCGGCCCGATTGACGATCCTACGCACTTTCAGGCTCGCGCCGTTCGCCGTGCGCACCAGCCAGCGGCGCCGGGCCGCGTTCGGCCCGACCGCCATGCCTCCCGGCGCCCGCACGCGAATCGCGTGCATCGCAGCGGGGCAGCCGCATCGCGGGTCGCCGCCCGTCGTCCGGCACCGGCCCCGTCTCACCCGTTCTCACCGGCGCCGCGCCGTTGCTCCGGCCGGCATCCCGAACCCGCCCGTCCCGGGCTTTCGCTATTCCGTTTATGTTTCGTTCCCTGACGACCCTGATCAAGAAGTGGCGCGCGTCGCGCAATGCCGGTCACCAGCTCGATGCGCTGCTCGCGCACGCCGATGCCGACGCGTCGTACGCCGAGCGCAGCGAATGGCTGATCGAGCTCGCGCACTGGCTGCGCCGCAACGGCACGGTGCAGGACGCGCAGGCCGAACGCGACGCCGACACGCGCGCGTATCCGGCCCATGCGCGGTTGCGCTACCTGTTCCACGTGCTCGACCGCAATCCCGCGTGGAAAGCGCACGCCGCACGCATCCTGCGCGGCATCCTGCGCGAGTGCGACGGCATCTCGCTGCTGTGCGATGCAGGCATGCCCGTGCATTCGGGCTTCTTCGGCGCGCTGTTCGAGCGGATCGACTCGTCGCTGATCCCGCCCGCGCCGAACCGCCGCGAGCTGTCGGCGTTGTTCACGCTGATGTTCCCGACGCCCGAGGACGCGAAATGGATCGACGCGCTGCCCGACGACCTGCTCGCACGCCTGGCCGAGCTGATCTCGTTCGACGTCACCGAAGAAGAGCGCCACGAGCCCGGCTCGTTCTCGCGCGACCTGCTGGCCGCGCTGCACAACCTGACCTGCCAGATCAGCTCGACGGGCCTGTCGCAGACGGTGCGCAGCCGGCTGTCCGACGACGATGCGCGCAAGCCGCTCGAATCGCAGCCGTTCTACCGCCTCACGCGCGCGATGCTCGCGGTCGAGACCGCGCATGCGGCCGTCGAGGACGGCGGCGACCCGAGCAAGCTGCTGCACGAGGTGAACTACCTGCGCGTGCTGCTCGACGAATGCCGGATCGCCGTCGACGACGTGTTCGCGCACCTGTACCGCAACGGCGTGTCGGTCGACATCGTGTTCCAGGTCGAGCGGATGCGCATGCGCATCCTGCGCGCCGAAACGCTGCTGAACGCATGGATGGCGCGCGACGACCTGCATGGGATGGCGCACCTGACCGCCGAGCTCGTCGACGCGAACCAGAACAGCCAGAGCGTCGCGCACCTCGTGCGCAGCAACTTCTCGCTGTTCGCGCGCAAGCTCGTCGAGACCAACGCGGACACCGGCGAGCACTACATCTCGCGCGGCCGCGCCGAGTACCTGAAGATGCTGCGGATGGCCGCGGGCGGCGGCCTCGTCACCGTCGTGACCGTGTGCGTGAAGTTCGCGATCACGGGCGCGCACCTGCAGTCGATGCTCGAAGGGCTGCTCGCGGGCATCAACTACGCGGCCAGCTTCATGCTGATGCACTTCCTGCACTTCACGCTCGCGACCAAGCAGCCCGCGATGACCGCGCCGACGCTCGCGCGCGAACTCGACGACACCGGTCACGAGGAAGGCGTGAAGGCGTTCGTCGCGTCGGTGATCGCGCTGATCCGCACGCAGGCGGCCGCGATTTCCGGCAACGTGCTGGTCGTGCTGCCGGTGTGCCTGCTCGTGCAGCTGTTCGCGAGCAACGTGCTGCACGCGAACCTGATCTCGCCGGAGAAGGCGCACGCGACGCTGCATTCGTTCTCGCTGCTCGGCCCGACGCCGTTCTACGCCGCGCTCACCGGCGTGCTGCTGTGGGCGTCGAGCCTGCTCGCCGGCTGGGCCGACAACTGGTTCGTGCTGCACCGGGTCGGCGATGCGCTCGCGTACAACCGCCGGCTGCGCCTGACGCTCGGCGCGGCCGGTGCCGCGAAGCTCGCGCACTTCTGTCGTTCGAACGTCGCCGGCGTGGTCGCGAACGTCGGCCTCGGCCTGATGCTCGGCCTGATCCCGGCGATCGTCACCGTGTTCATGTTCCCGTTCGAGGTGCGGCACGTGACGCTGTCGGCCGGCTCGATCGGGATCGCGCTCGGCGTGCTGGGCAAGGGTGCGCTCAGTACGCCCGAACTGTGGTGGGCCGGCGCCGGCGTGCTGAGCATGGCGATCCTCAACGTGCTCGTGAGCTTCGCGCTCGCGTTCACGATGGCCGTGCGCTCGCGCAGCCTGCGCCCGACCAAGGTGCGCGCGCTCGTCGCGGCGATCGTCCGCACGGTGCTGTCGAATCCGCTCGCGCTGTTCTGGCCGGCGGGCAACCCCGCCGCGCGCGCCGGCCAGCCGGGCGCGCACTGACCTGCGGCGGGGTGCGAGGCGGCCGGGCGCCGCCGCGCCGCCCTTCCGGCGCGCACCTATGACCGTCGCGCCGGCGCCACCGCGCCGAAACGCCGGCCCCGGTCGTCCGCGCCGCGTACAATAGTGGACTTTTGCACGTCCTCACCCGCCTTATGTCCTCGCCCACCCTGTTCGAATTCTTCGCCCCCTGCCCGCGCGGCCTCGAAGCGGCGCTTGCCGCCGAGCTGGCCGAAATCGCCGGCCGCCACCTGAACGGCGCGCCGTTCACCGCGGGCGCGCAGGTGCCGGGCGGCGTCCATTTCAGCGGCGGCTGGGCCGCCGGCATGGCCGCGAACCTCCATTCGCGGATCGCGAGCCGCATTCTGCTGAAGATCGCGCACGGCCCGTACCGCAACGAGCAGGACGTCTACGCGCTCGCGCTCGAGCAGCCGTGGGAGCGCTGGTTCGCGTCGACGCAGACGCTGCGCATCGACATCACCGCGATCAAGTCGCCGCTGAAGAGCCTCGAATTCACGACGCTGCGCGTGAAGGATGCGATCTGCGACCGGATGCGCGAGAAAACCGGCGCGCGCCCGAGTATCGACACCGGTGCGCCGGACGTGCGCGTGTTCGCGTTCCTGACGGCCAACGAATGCACGCTGTACCTCGACACGTCGGGCGAGCCGCTGTTCAAGCGCGGCTGGCGTCTCGACAAGGGAGCGGCGCCGCTGCGCGAGAACCTCGCTGCCGGCATCCTGCGCCTGACGGGCTGGACGCCCGGCACCGCGCTGTACGACCCGATGTGCGGCAGCGGCACGTTCCTCGCGGAAGCCGCGCAGATCGCGCTCGGCGTGGCGCCCGGCGTCGAGCGCCGGTTCGGCTTCGAAAAGCTCAAGCAGTACGACATTACCGCGTGGCAGGGGCTGAAGGTCCCGGCGCTCGACGCGAAGCGCGCGGCGCGCGCCAGGCGCGGCGAAGCGCTCGGCGTGTACGGCAGCGACATTTCCGGCGACATGCTCGAGAAGGCGCGCGCGAACCTCGAACGCGCGGGCGTGCCGTCGGTGTGGCTCAAGCAGGTCGACGCGCGCGGGATGACGCCGCCGTCCGACGGGCCGGGCATCCTCCTCGCGAACCCGCCGTACGGCGAGCGGATCGAAGTGCGCGGCCGCAGCGCCCGCGGCGAGGTGCGCGAAACCGGCCGCAACCGCGGCAACGACGACGCATTCCGCCGCACGCACACCGACGCGCCGGACAGCGAGTTCTTCAACGCGCTCGGCGATGCGCTGAAGCAGCGCTTCACGGGCTGGCAGGCGTTCCTGCTGACGTCCGACCGTTCGCTGCCGGGCCAGTTGCGCCTGCGCGAATCGGCCAAGACGCCGTTGTTCAACGGCGCGCTCGAATGCCGGTTGTTCCGCTTCGACCTGATCGCCGGCAGCGTGAAGGCGCGCCCGGCGGCCGCGGAAGGCGACGCGTAAGCCAGCCGTCCGCTGTCACGAGCAACGACGTCCAGGGGCCGCCATCGCGGCCCCTGTGCTTTTGCGCGACCGGTCAGTGCTTCGACTTCGACCAGCGCGCCATCGTGAACGGTAGCGCCTGCCCGGTCTCGAGCAGCGTCTTCAGGCTCGACAGCACGACCGGCCAGCCGCCGCGAATCCCGCGATCCATCTCCGAACCGGGCACCAGCCCGTCGTGCGTGACGGTCAGTTTCACGACGCCCTCGTACGGCTCGACCAGATAGGTCACGCGCGATTCCTCGCCCTCTCCCGACGGCGTGCGCCACGTGACGACCAGCCGGCGCGGCGGATCGTTCTCGACCACTTCGCCGACGATGTCGACCCGTGACGGGTCGTCGTAGTCCTGATGTTCCCAGCGCGACCCCGGCCGCCAGTCGGGCGACGCGTTGCGATGCCGCACCCAGTAGTCCTTCGTCAGCTCGGCGTTGGTCAGCGCATCGAACACGCGCTCGGGCGTGGCCGCGATGAAGGTCACGTACACAAAGGCGGGATTACCCATCGTCATCTCCTGTGTCGCGGGGCGCTTCCAGCCCGCGCTTGAGATCCGCCAGCGCCTGCAGGCGCTGACGCTCGAACTTGCCGATCCAGCGTTCCGCGATGTCATGGATCGGCACCGGATTCAGGTAATGCAGCTTCTCCCGGCCGCGCCACGTCGTCGCGACGAGATTCGCGGCCTCGAGCAGCGCAAGGTGCTTGCTGACGGCCTGCCGGCTCATCGCGAGCCCGTCGCACAGCTCGGACAGCGTCTGGCCGTTTTTCGCATGCAGCAGGTCGAGCAACTGACGGCGCGTGGCGTCGGCCAGCGCCTTGAAAACGAGGTCCATGCCGCTCCCGGGTCGATGACCTCATTATGCAACCAAATGGTTGCATGTCAAGGGTGACAACTCTACTGACAATACGGTGTCAGCAGCCCGCGATCACACTGCAATCCCGGCGCAATGCAGGCTGGTTTCCACACCGAATCCGCATAACAACGCAAACAACGCAACAAGGAGCTCGTCATGACGTCAGCAACCGCTACTGCCACCCTGGAACGCGCGATCGCCTGGTTCGACATTCCGTCCCTCGATTTCGACCGCGCGATCCGCTTTTACGAAACCGTGCTGCAAACCACGTTGCAGCGCGAAATCATCGGCGGCGTGCCGATGGCGACCTTCGATCGCGACGCGTCGAGCACGGGCGGCAGCATCGTGTTCGATCCGCAGCAGATGAAGCCGAGCGCGAACGGCGTGCTCGTCTACCTGAACGCCGGCGAATCGGTCGTCGCGGCACTCGAACGCGCGAAGCGCGCGGGCGGCGTCGTGCAGGGCTCGGTCGTCGAGCTGCCGAACAACTACGGCTACGTCGGCTACCTGATCGACACGGAAGGCAACCGCGTCGGCCTGCACGCGCCGAAATGCCACTGAGCGCGGCGCTCAGCGGGCCGGCGCGGCGCTATCATCGCGAAGTCCCCGTAGCCAGAGGAATCGAGGTGCTGTCATGACCCGCCGTGCCGACCGCCTGTTCCAGATCGCCGAGCTGTTGCGCGGGCGTCGCCTCACGACCGCGCAGCAACTGGCCGACTGGCTGTCGGTGTCGCCGCGCACGGTCTATCGCGACGTGCGCGACCTGCAACTGTCAGGGGTCCCGATCGAAGGCGAGGCCGGCATCGGCTACCGGCTGAACCGCAACGCGAGCCTGCCGCCGCTCACGTTCACGGCCGAGGAGCTGGCGGCGCTCGCCACCGGCGCGCGCATGCTCGAGACCTGGGGCGGGGCGCGTTTCGCGAGCGGCGCACGCTCGGCGCTCGCGAAGATCGCGTCGGCGATGCCGGCCGACAAGCGCACGGCGCTCGACCGCCTGCCCGTGTTCGCGCCGTCGTTCCACATCGACGAGACGTTTTGCGCGAAGGTCGACGCGATCCACCAGGCGATCGACACGCGCCACATCGTCAGCTTCGACTATCGCGACCGGCTCGGCGCGCATTCGCAGCGCCGCGTATGGCCGCTCGGGCTCGTCTACTGGGGCGGGCGCTGGACGATCGGCGCGTGGTGCGAGCTGCGCGACGATTTCCGCACCTTCGACATCGCGCGGATGGGCGACATCACCGTGCACGAGCAGTTTCCGGACATGGAAGGCCGGCGGATCGCCGACTACATGCGGATCGCGGAAGCGCCGATGCGCTGACGCGACGCGGCGGCGGGCACCCGCCGCCGCCCTTCGTTTTCCGCGCGCCGTGTGGCGCCCACCTCCGCTTTCGCTACCCGCCGAACACCACGGGCCGCTTCGGCCGCTCGTCGACGTGCAGTGAAAACACGTCCGCACGCGCATAGTGGCCGACGACGTCGAAGTCGTAGCGCGCCTTCACGAGCTCGTCGGTGTCGATACGGGCGGTGACGAGCCCGGCCTCGCCGATCAGCGGCTCCGTCAACGGGTCGCCGAGCGGCCCGACGATCACGCTGCCGCCGCGGATCAGCGGCCGCTCGGGGTCCCAGCCCGGCACGTCGATGCCGAGCGCGCGCGGCGACGGCTGCACCTGGCACGCGCTCACGACGAAGCAACGCCCTTCGTGCGCGATGTGCCGCATCGAGCTTTGCCACACGTCGCGCTCGTCGACGGTCGGCGCGCACCAGATCTGCACGCCTTTCGCGTACATCGCGCAGCGCAGCAGCGGCATGTGGTTCTCCCAGCAGATCGCGGCACCCGCGCGGCCCGCGGCCGTCTCGACGACGGGCAGCGTCGAGCCGTCGCCCTGCCCCCAGATCAGCCGCTCGGTGCCGGTCGGCATCAGCTTGCGGTGCTTCGCGACGAGCCCGTCGCGCGGATCGAAGAACAGCGCCGTGCAGTACAGCGTGCTGCCGCCGCGCTCGATCACGCCGACCACGAGGCTCGCGCCGGTGCGCTGCGACAGCGCGGCCAGCTCGTCGGTTTCGGGCCCCGGTACGTCGATCGCCTGCGCGGCGTAGCGCGCATACGCATCGCGCCCTTCGGGCAGCCGGTAGCCGAGCCGCGTGCCGAAGATTTCGCCTTTCGGATAGCCGCCGAGCACGGCCTCGGGCAGCACGACCAGCGACGCGCCGCTGTCGCGGATCGCGGTTTCGTAGCCGAGGATCGTGTCGAGCGTGGCGCGCGTGCCGGCGGGCGATGCGCCGATCTGCAGCGCGGCGATGACTGAGGTGGACATGAAGGCGTCTCCGGTGAATGCGGTGAATGGGATGACGCCATCTTTGTCGATATCATTTCATCGATCAAATCGATACAACGATAACTGACATGAATGCAGATGATATCGCCAGCCTGGACCTGAACCTGCTGAAGGTGTTCGAGGCGCTGTACGAGGAAGGCGGCGCGAGCCGCGCGGCGCTGCGGCTCGACCTCACGCAGTCGGCGGTCAGCGCGGCACTCGGGCGGCTGCGCGTGATCTACGCCGATCCGCTGTTCGTGCGCACCGGCCGCGGGCTCGCGCCGACGCCGCGCGCCGACGAACTGAAGCCGATCCTGTCCGACGCGCTCGACCGCTGCCGCGAAAGCCTCGCGATCGCGGCGGACGGCGGCGAGCGCGTCGGCCGCACGATCTCGATCGGGCTGTCCGACGATTTCGAGATCGCGCTCGGCCGCGCGCTGATCGATGCGGTCGCGCAAGCAGCCGCCGGCATCCGGCTGATCTTCCGGCAGACCCACAGCGGCATCGCCGGCGACGCGCTGCTGCGGCACGGCGTCGATCTCGCGATCGCGTCGGGGGGATTCTCGGCGAACGGCCTCAGCAGGCGCGCGGTCGCCACCGGCGGCTATGCGTGCCTGATCGATCCGGCCGGCCGCGCACGGACGCCGCGCACGCTGACGCTCGCCGAGTTCCTGCGGCGCGACCACCTGCTCGTGTCGTCGGGCGGCGTGATCGGCATCGTCGACGAGGCGCTGGCCGCGCTCGGCCACAAGCGGCGCGTCGCGGCGTCGACCACGCATTTCGCCGCGCTGCCGTACCTGCTCGCCGGCTCCGACGCGGTCGCGACGATTCCCGCGCATGCGGCGCGTGCGATCGCGCAGGCGACTTCGCTGCGCGCGCTCGCGTGCCCGGTCGACCTGCCGCGCTATCCGGTCGAAATCGGCTGGCGCACGAGCACGCAGCGCGACCCGGCGATCGTGCGCGTACGCGACGCGATCGCCGCCTGCGTCGCACGCCTCGTCACACCATGAAAAAGACCCGGCCGGCTTGCACCGGTCGGGCCTGTCCGGAGGCGCGGCGCCGCGCATCGAAGCGGGCGCCGCGTAGCCGGGGCGGGCGTTACTCGACGGCCTTCACCATGTCCTCGATGACCTTCTTCGCATCGCCGAACACCATCATCGTCTTGTCCATGTAGAACAGGTCGTTGTCGAGGCCCGCGTAGCCGGCCGCCATCGAACGCTTGTTGACGATCACCGTGCGCGCCTTGTACGCCTCGATGATCGGCATCCCCGCGATCGGCGATTTCGGATCGTTCTTCGCGGCCGGGTTCACGACGTCGTTCGCGCCGAGCACGAGCACCACGTCCACCTGGCCGAATTCGCCGTTGATGTCCTCCATCTCGTGCACGATCTCGTACGGCACTTCCGCTTCCGCGAGCAGCACGTTCATGTGCCCCGGCATCCGCCCGGCAACCGGGTGGATCGCGTACTTCACGTCGATGCCCTTCTCGACCAGCTTGTCGGTCAGCTCCTTCAGCGCGTGCTGCGCGCGGGCGACGGCGAGCCCGTAACCCGGCACGATCACGACCGATTCCGCGTTGCCGAGCATGAACGCCGCGTCGTCGGCCGAACCCGACTTCACCGGCCGCTGCTCCTGCGCGCCCGCCGCGCCGCCGGCCGCCGCTTCGCCGCCGAACCCGCCGAGGATCACGTTGAAGAACGAGCGGTTCATCGCGTGGCACATGATGTACGACAGGATCGCGCCCGACGAGCCGACCAGCGAACCGGCGATGATCAGCATCGCGTTGTTCAGCGAGAAGCCGATGCCGGCCGCCGCCCAGCCCGAGTACGAGTTCAGCATCGACACGACCACCGGCATGTCCGCGCCGCCGATCGGGATGATGATCAGCACGCCGAGCACGAACGCGATCGCCGTCATGATGATGAACGGCAGCCACGCCTGCGTGATGAAGAACAGGATGCCGAAGCCGAGCATCGCGATCGCGAGCATCAGGTTGATCAGGTGCTGGCCGGCATACACGACCGGCGCGCCCTGGAACAGCCGGAACTTGTACTTGCCCGACAGCTTGCCGAACGCGATCACCGAACCGGAGAACGTGATCGCGCCGACGAACGTGCCGATGAACAGCTCGACGCGGTTGCCGTACGGGATGAAACTCGACGACACCGCGTCCTGCGGCACGAGCCCGAACGCTTCCGGCTCCGACACCACCGCGTACGCGATGCACACGGCCGCGAGACCGATCAGCGAGTGCATCGCCGCGACGAGTTCCGGCATCTTGGTCATCTCGACGCGCGCGGCGACGAATGCGCCGACGCCCCCGCCGACGATCAGCGCGCCGAGCACGAGCGCGAGGCCGAGCGGCAGGTTCGCGCCGAGCCACGTGGCCTGCTTGACGATCAGCGCGATCGTCGTGAGGATCGCGATGGCCATCCCGACCATCCCGAACAGGTTGCCGCGCCGCGCGCTCTTCGGGTTCGACAGGCCCTTCAGCGCCTGGATGAAGCACACCGACGCGACGAGGTACAGCAGCGTAACGACGTTCATGCTCATCGCGCGCCCTCCTTGCCGCCCTCGACACGCTTGGGCTCCTTCTTGCGGAACATCTCGAGCATGCGCCTCGTCACGAGAAAGCCGCCGAACACGTTGACGGCCGCGAGCGCGACCGCGAGCGTGCCGAAGAACTTGCCGGTCGCGCCGACGGTGAGCGCGGCCGCGAGCATCGCGCCGACGATCACGATCGCCGAGATCGCGTTGGTCACGGCCATCAGCGGCGTATGCAGCGCCGGCGTGACGTTCCAGACGACGTGGTAGCCGACGTACACCGCCAGCACGAAGATGATCACGTTGATCACCGTGTGATTGATGACTTCCATGGTCTCCTCCGTTATTTGCGCGCGAGCTCGCCGTCGCGGCACAGCAGCGTCGCGGCGACGATGTCGTCGGTCAGGTCGATGTTCAGCGTGCCTTCCTTCGTGACGATCAGCTTCATGAAGTCCAGCAGGTTGCGCGCGTACAGCGCCGACGCGTCCGACGCGACCATCGATGCGAGGTTCGTGTAGCCGGCGATCGTCACGCCGTGGTGCACGATCACCTGGTCGGCGACGGTCAGCGGGCAGTTGCCGCCCTTGCGGCCGTCGATTTCCGGGCCGCGGCCGGCCGCGAGATCGACGAGCACCGAGCCGGGCTTCATCGACTGCGCGGTGTCGACCGAGATCAGCGTCGGCGCCGGACGCCCGGGAATCAATGCGGTGGTGATCACGATGTCGGCCTGCTTCGCGCGCTCGTGCACGAGCGCGGCCTGGCGGCCGAGCCATGACGGCGGCATCGGGCGCGCATAGCCGCCGACGCCCTGCGCGGCTTCGCGCTCTTCGTCGGTTTCGAACGGGACGTCGAGGAATTTCGCGCCGAGCGACTCGATCTGCTCCTTCACGGCCGGCCGCACGTCGGATGCCTCGATCACCGCGCCCAGCCGCTTCGCGGTCGCGATCGCCTGCAGGCCCGCGACGCCCGCGCCGAGAATCAGCACGCGCGCCGCCTTCACGGTGCCCGCGGCCGTCATCAGCATCGGCATGAAGCGCGGATACAGCGATGCGGCCACCAGCACGGCCTTGTAGCCGGCGATGTTCGCCTGCGACGACAGCACGTCGAGACTCTGCGCACGGGTGGTCCGCGGCGCGGCCTCGAGCGCGAAACCGGTCACGCCGGCCGCGGCGAGTTTCGCCGCCTGCTCGCCGTTGAACGGCTCGAGCATGCCGACCAGCACGGCGCCGCGCTTGAGCAACGGCAGTTCGGCGTCGGTGGGCGCCTGGACCTTCAGCACGAGGTCGGCGGCAAAAGCGGCCGACTGGTCGGTCAATTCGGCACCGGCGGCCACATAGGCTTCATCGGGATAGCTGGCTGCGCTGCCGGCCCCTTTCGCGATACTGACGCGATGGCCGGCCGCCGCGTATTTCTTCACGGTTTCCGGCGTCGCAGCCACACGCGCCTCGTTGGCCCGCGTTTCAGCAGGCACTCCAATATGCATCGTCAGTTCCTCCAGTCATTGTCAGTATTTCTTTTCTTGCGATTTTTACTGCGCAACGAGCCGGACAGGCTGACTTACCGGCTCACGAGCAACGGCTTTCACGCTGCACTTTAACCGAAAGCGATGGCCCCGCCAGCACTTTCCGCACGACCGTGCTCGAATGCGACATGCGCTTGACCCGTGCCGTCACGCATCCCCGGCACGGACGATCTGCCGGGGTCGGATTCGTCTAACCAGACGGCCGGCAGCGTTCGGGCGCAACCGGTAAAATGCCGAACCATGAAACCCGAACTCTGGACCCCGCATGTGACGGTCGCCGCGCTCGTCGAGCGCGCCGGCCGCTTTCTCGTGATCGAGGAAGAAACCTCGACGGGCCTGCGCATCAATCAGCCGGCCGGTCATCTCGAAGCCGGCGAAACGCTGGCCGACGCCGTGATCCGCGAAACGCTCGAGGAAACCGCGCACCCGTTCACGCCCGACGCGCTCGTCGGCGTCTATCTCGCGCACTACGAGCGCCCCGGCAGCGCCGGCGCGACCTACCTGCGCTTCACGTTCTGCGGCACGGCCGGCGAGCCGATCGCGGGCCATGTGCTCGACGACGGCATCGTGCGCACGCTGTGGATGACGGCGGACGAGCTGCGCGCGTGCAGCGAGCGCCATCGTTCGCCCGCGGTGATGCGCTGCGTCGACGACTATCTCGCCGGGCGGCGCATCCCGCTCGATTTCGTGCACACGCATTCGGTCGCCCCGCGCCCCGAGGCATTCGAACGTCAGGCGGTCAGCAAATGAGCAAGCGCCGTGTAGTGGTGGGCATGTCGGGCGGCGTCGATTCGTCGGTGACCGCGTGGCTGCTGAAGGAACAGGGCTACGACGTGGTCGGCCTGTTCATGAAGAACTGGGAAGACGACGACGACGGCGAGTACTGCTCGACGCGCCAGGACTGGATCGACGTCGTGTCGGTGGCCGACCTGATCGGCATCGACGTGGAAGCCGTCAACTTCGCCGCGGAATACAAGGACCGCGTGTTCGCCGAGTTCCTGCGCGAATACTCGGCCGGCCGCACGCCGAACCCCGACGTGCTCTGCAATGCCGAGATCAAGTTCAAGGCGTTCCTCGACCACGCAATGTCGCTCGACGCGGAAATGATCGCGACCGGTCACTACGCACGCGTGCGCGAACGCGACGGGCGTTTCGAACTGCTGAAGGCTTTCGATCATACGAAAGACCAGTCGTACTTCCTGCACCGGCTGAACCAGGCGCAACTGTCGAAGACGATGTTCCCGCTCGGCGAGATCCCGAAGACGAAGGTGCGCGAGATCGCCGCGCAGATCGGGCTGCCGAATGCGAAGAAGAAGGATTCGACCGGCATCTGCTTCATCGGCGAACGGCCGTTCCGCGATTTCCTGAATCGCTACCTGCCGACCAAGCCGGGCCCGATGAAGACGCCCGACGGCAAGGTGGTCGGCGAGCACATCGGCCTCGCGTTCTATACGTTCGGCCAGCGCAAGGGCATCGGCCTCGGCGGCAGCAAGAGCGGCAGCGGCGAGCCGTGGTTCGTCGCCGCGAAGGACATCGCATCGAACACGCTGTACGTCGCGCAGGGCCACGATCATCCGTGGCTGCTGTCGCGCGAGCTCGTCGCCGGCAACGTGAGCTGGGTCGCCGGCGAGCCGCCGGCCGACGGCTTCGCGTGCGGCGCGAAGACGCGCTACCGGCAGGCCGACGCGGCGTGCGTATTCGGGCGGGCCGCGACAGGCGCCGAGGCCGCCGGCCCGGCAGGCGAAGCGCGCTTCTCGCTCGCGTTCGACGACGCGCAGTGGGCCGTCACGCCCGGCCAGTCGGCCGTGCTGTACGACGGCGAGATCTGCCTCGGCGGCGGCATCATCGAATCCGCGGCCACCGGCCAGCCCGGTCAGGCCACGTCGGCGGGCCACGCGCCGGCACTCGCCGAAGCACGCTGACATCCATTCGGTTTAGACTTGCGGCACGTCGCGCCCGGCGGAACACGATTCCGCCGCGGCCGGCGCGCCGCCGCGCAGCGTACGCATGGCGGTATTTCAAGATTCTTACGGAGTCCCCATGCTTTCAAGACGCTACCTCGCGATGTGGTGTGCTGTCCTGCTGCTCATCGCCGCGGCCGCACTCGCGTCGATCCACGTGCTTTCGTGGCTGTGGATCATCCTCCCCGTCGCCCTCGTCGCGCTCGGCCTGTACGACCTGAACCAGGACCGCCACGCGATCCTGCGGAACTACCCGCTCTGGGGCCACTTCCGCTTCCTGTTCGAATTCATCCGACCTGAAATCCGCCAGTACTTCGTCGAGGACGACACCGACGAGAAACCGTTCTCGCGTGCGCAGCGCAGCCTCGTCTACCAGCGCGCGAAGAACGTCGCCGACAACCGCCCGTACGGCACCGAGCTGAACGTGAAGGCCGTCGCGCACGAATGGATCAGCCATTCGCTCGCGCCGACGAAGCTGCCGAACCACGATTTCCGCATCCGCGTCGGCGCGAGTCGCGCGCAACCGTACGACATTTCGATCTTCAACATCTCGGCGATGAGCTTCGGCTCGCTGTCCGCGAACGCGATCCGCTCGCTGAACCTCGGCGCGAAGAAAGGCGGCTTCGCGCACGACACCGGCGAAGGCTCGCTGTCGAAGTACCACCGCGAGCACGGCGGCGACATCATCTGGGAAATCGCGTCCGGCTACTTCGGCTGCCGCAACGACGACGGCACGTTCAATCCGGACAAGTTCGCGAAGCAGGCCGCCGATCCGCAGGTCAAGATGATCGAGGTGAAGCTGTCGCAGGGCGCTAAGCCCGGTCACGGCGGCGTGCTGCCGGCCGCGAAGATCACGCCCGAGATCGCCGAGACGCGCGGCGTGCCGATGGGCAAGGACTGCATCTCGCCCGCGACGCATTCGGAATTCTCGACGCCGCGCGGACTGCTCGAATTCGTCGAGCGGCTGCGCACGCTGTCCGGCGGCAAGCCGACCGGCTTCAAGCTGTGCATCGGCCATCCGTGGGAATTCTTCGGGATCGCCAAGGCGATGCTCGAAACCGGCATCGTGCCCGACTTCATCGTCGTCGACGGCGCGGAAGGCGGCACCGGCGCGGCGCCGCTCGAATTCACCGACCACGTCGGCGTGCCGCTGCAGGAAGGGCTGCTGCTCGTGCACAACACGCTCGTCGGAATCGGCGTGCGCGATCGCGTGAAGCTCGGCGCGAGCGGCAAGATCATCACCGCGTTCGACATCGCGCGCACGCTCGCGATCGGCGCGGACTGGGTGAACTCGGCGCGCGGCTTCATGTTCGCGGTCGGCTGCATCCAGGCGCAGCACTGCCACACCGACCGCTGCCCGACCGGCGTCGCGACGCAGGACCCGGTGCGCCAGCGCGCGCTCGTCGTGCCCGACAAGGCCGAGCGCGTGTACAACTTCCACCGCAACACGCTGCATGCGCTGCAGGAACTCGTGCAGGCGGCCGGACTCGCCCATCCGTCCGAGCTGCGCGCGCATCACATCGTGCAGCGGGTCGCGCCGCACGAGGTGCGATTGATGTCGCAACTGCTGAAGTACCTGAAGCCCGGTGCGCTGCTCGACGGCCAGACCTGCGGCTTCTCGCTGTACGACAAGTGGTGGCCGATCGCGCGCAGCGATTCGTTCACGCTCGGCGAAGCCGTGTACGCATCGATCGAGTGACGCACGCGGCCGCTCCGCTGCGGCGGCCCACGCGACAAAAAGAAAAGCGCCCCGCGGGGCGCTTTTCTTTCGTCTGCCGAATGCTCGCGGGCCGGGCCGCAGCTCAGTTCTGCGGCAGCGTATCGGCGAACGACGGTCGCTGCTGCAGCTTCACGAAGTGCTTGTCGAGGTTCGGGTGGCGATCGCGCCAGTTGAGCTCGGGCATCCGGAAGTCGAGGTAGCCGAGCGCGCAGCCGAGTGCGATGTCGGCGAGCGTGTAATGATTACCGACGCACCACGTCTTGCCGCCGAGCCCCTGCGACATCGCGACGAGCGCATCGTCGATCTTGCGTTGCTGGCGCGCGATCCAGCTCGGGCTGCGCTGCCCTTCTTCGCGCAGCGTGTGTTCGAGACGGATCGCGACCGCCGCGTCGAGCACGCCGTCGCCCAGTGCTTCCCAGCAGCGCACTTCCACGCGCTCGCGGCCCGACGGCGGAATCAGCTTGCCGACCGGCGACAGCGTATCGACGTATTCGCAGATCACGCGGGAATCGAACACCGCGGCACCATCCTCCATCACGAGGCACGGGACCTTGCCGAGCGGATTCGAAGCATGAATATCCGTCTCCGGCGCCCACACGTTCTCGAGCTCCAGCTTGTAGTCGATCTTCTTTTCAGCAAGCACGATCCGCGCCTTTCGGACGTACGGGCTGCTGAGCGAACCGATTAATTTCATCATCTGCCTTTTTAAGGGAACCGCCGAGAGTATACGTTGTCGTCGATCATAACCGGCCGGTGCAGCCGGGTAGAAAATCGCCCGTCCGGCCTGTGGATGGTTTGCAACAGCGGCCGCGCGGGCCCAGTCGGTGCGGCTTCCGGCCCCACTCTCACGCACGGCGTCACGCGGCGCTACAATCGCACGAATGAACGCGCCCCTCGATACCGCCATCGCCGTCGACGTCTACCGCCAGCGCCGTGAACGCGTGCTTGCCGCACTGCGTGCCGCGGGCGGCGGCGTCGCCATCGTCCCCACCGCGCCGGAAATGCTGCGCAACCGCGATACGGCCTACCCGTACCGGTTCGACAGCTACTTCCATTACCTGACGGGCTTCACCGAGCCGGATGCCGTGCTCGTGCTGAACGCGGCCGCGCCGCACGGCGCGCCGGAATCGATCCTGTTCTGCCGCGCCAAGAACGTCGACCGCGAGATCTGGGAAGGCTTCCACTACGGGCCCGAGGCCGCGCGCGACGCGTTCGGCTTCGACGCGGCGTTCGCGGTCGACGTGATCGACACCGAGATGCCGCGCCTGCTCGCCGATGCGGGCACCGTCCACTACCGGTTCGGCGCATCGGCCGACTTCGAGCGCCAGCTCGCCGGCTGGCTCGACGCGGTGCGCGCGCAGGCACGCGCGGGCGTCGCCGCGCCGGACGCGCTGCTCGATCTCACGCCGCTGCTCGACGACATGCGGCTCGTGAAGGACGAACACGAACTCGCGATCATGATGCGCGCCGCGCACATCTCCGCGCTCGCGCATCGCCGCGCGATGCAGGTGTGCCGCCCCGGCATCCGCGAATACGAGCTCGAGGCCGAGCTGCTGTACCTGTTCCGCAAGCACGGCGCGCAGGCGCCCGCGTACGGCTCGATCGTCGCGGCCGGCGCGAACGCGTGCGTGCTGCACTACCCGGCCGGCAACGCGGCCGCGCGGGACGGCGACCTGATCCTGATCGACGCCGCCTGCGAACTCGACGGCTATGCATCCGACATCACCCGCACGTTCCCGGCGAACGGGCGCTTCTCGCCCGCGCAGCGCACGCTGTACGACATCGTGCTCGCCGCGCAGCAGGCCGCGATCGACGCGACGCGCGCGGGCGTGCCGTTCGAGGCGCCGCACGACGCGGCCGTACGCGTGCTCGCCCAGGGGCTGCTCGACACCGGCATCATCCCGAAAACGCGCTTCTCGAACGTCGACGACGTGATCGCCGAGCGTGCGTACACGCGCTTCTACATGCACCGCACCGGCCACTGGCTCGGCATGGACGTGCACGATTGCGGCGACTACCGCGAGCGGCTCGCCGCGCGCGACGCCAACGGCGCGCTGCCGTGGCGCACGCTGAAGCCCGGCATGACGCTCACCGTCGAGCCCGGCCTGTATGTGCGCGCGGCCGACGACGTGCCGCCCGAGTACTGGAACATCGGCATCCGCATCGAGGACGACGCGATCGTGCGCGAGCACGGCTGCGAACTGATCACGCGCGGCGTGCCGGTCGCGGCCGACGAGATCGAGGCGCTGATGCGCGCGGACGCATGACCGGCCGCCGACCGTACCCTCCGTTTCACGAATCAAGATGACGACCGCTTCCTCCCCGGCCACGCCGGACTACGACCTCGCCATCGTCGGCGCGGGCCCCGTCGGGCTCGCGCTCGCCGGCTGGCTCGCCCGCCGCAGCGCGACGCAGCACGCGTCGATCGCGCTGATCGATGCACGCGAACCGGCCGCGAGCGCGAACGACCCGCGCGCGATCGCCGTGTCGCACGGCAGCCGCGTGCTGCTCGATACGCTCGCATGGCCCGCCGACGCCACGCCGATCGAACATATCCACGTGTCGCAGCGCGGCCATTTCGGCCGCACGCTGATCGACCGCGACGAACACGCGCTCGCGGCGCTCGGCTACGTGGTGCGCTACGGCTCGATCGTGCAGGCGCTCGCGGGCGCCGTACGCGGCATGCGCGTCGACTGGCTCACGTCGACCACCGCGCACACGCCGCAGCAGGATGCCGACGGCGTCACGCTGACGCTCGACGGCCCGCAAGGCGAACGCACGCTGCGTGCGCGCATCGTCATCAACGCCGAAGGCGGGCTGTTCCACCAGCAGCAGGCCGATACGGGCAAGCATCGCCGCGACTACGGCCAGACCGCGCTCGTCGGCACGGTCACGGTATCGGCGCCGCGCCCGAACGTCGCGTGGGAACGCTTCACGCACGAAGGCCCGCTCGCACTGCTGCCGCTGGGCGGGCCGCGTCAGGCCGACTACTCGCTCGTCTGGTGCTGTACGCCCGACGAAGCGGCGCGACGGGCCGCGCTGCCCGACGATGCGTTCCTGCGCGAGCTCGGCAGCGTGTTCGGAGAACGCATGGGCGAATTCGTCGCGATCGCCGGGCGCGCGTCGTTCCCGCTCGGCCTGAACGCCGCGCAGACGCTCGTCAACGGCCGCATCGCGATCGTCGGCAATGCCGCGCAAACGCTGCATCCGGTGGCAGGCCAGGGGCTCAACCTCGGCCTGCGCGATGCACACACGCTCGTCGACACACTGTCCGCACAAGGCTTCGAAGCGACCGCGCTCGCGACCTTCAACGCGCGCCGCGCGCTCGACCGGCGCTTCACGATCGGCGCGACCGACACGCTGGCGCGCCTGTTTACGATCGACGCGGGCCCGCTGCCGCTGCTGCGTGGCGCGGCGCTCACCGCGCTCGAATTCGTGCCGCCGCTCAAGAAGGCGATCGCACGCCAGATGATGTTCGGCCAGCGCAACTGACACGCGGCGCGCCGCACCGCCTCTCCAGGCAAACCGGGTCAAATCGGCGGGGCATGGGAATACGGTAAAATGCCCGTTTTCCGTCTTCCCTTCCCCTGCCCGCGCGTGCCGCGGGCGGCGCCATTGCGATGCCCGTTATCGGCCCTCACGTATTGCGTAACAACCTGTTCGTCGCCCCGATGGCCGGGGTGACGGATCGTCCGTTCCGCCAGCTGTGCAAACGGCTGGGGGCCGGTTACGCCGTGTCCGAGATGGTCGCGTCGAACGCGCAGCTGTGGAAAAGCGCGAAGACGATGCGGCGCGCGAACCACGAAGGCGAAGTCGAGCCGATCGCGGTGCAGATCGCCGGCGCCGATCCGGCGATGATGGCCGAAGCGGCCCGCTACAACGTCGACAACGGCGCGCAGATCATCGACATCAACATGGGCTGCCCGGCGAAGAAGGTCTGCAACGTCGCGGCCGGCTCCGCGCTGCTGCAGAACGAGCCGCTCGTGCAGCGGATCGTCGAGGCGGTCGTCGCGGCGGTCGGTACCGGGCCCGATGCGGTGCCCGTCACGTTGAAGATCCGCACCGGCTGGGACCGCGAGCACAAGAACGCGATCACGGTCGCGCGCCTGGCCGAGGCAGCCGGCATCTCGATGCTGACCGTGCACGGCCGCACGCGCGCCGACCTGTACCGGGGCGACGCCGAGTACGACACGATCGCGGCCGTGAAGGCGGCCGTGCGGATTCCGGTCGTCGCGAACGGCGACATCACATCGCCCGCCAAGGCGAAGGCCGTGCTCGATGCAACCGGCGCCGACGCGCTGATGATCGGTCGCGCCGCGCAAGGCCGGCCGTGGCTGTTCCGCGAAATCGATCATTTCCTGCAAACCGGCGAGCTGCTGCCCCCGCCGCGGATCGACGAGATCCAGCACGTGATGAACGAACACCTGGAAGACCACTACGCTTTCTATGGCGAATTCACCGGCGTCCGTACTGCGCGCAAGCACATCGGCTGGTACACTCGCGGCCTTTCCGGTGCCAACGGGTTCCGGCACCGAATGAACACGCTCGATTCCACCCGCGAGCAACTCGCCGCCGTCAATGCATTCTTCGAGGCGCAAAAGGCGCTGTCGGACCACCTCGTCTACGTCGACGACGAAGAGGAAAACGGCCAGGGCGAGTCGGACGACCATAACCAGTTAGCAGCATGAGCAAGCACAACATCGAACAATGTGTCCGCGAGAGCCTGGACGTGTATTTCCGGGATCTAGACGGCTCCAATCCGCACGACGTCTATGAAATGGTGATGTCCTGCGTCGAAAAGCCGATGCTCGAGGTCGTGCTCGTACAGGCCGGCGGCAACCAGTCGCTCGCCGCGGAGTACCTCGGCATCAATCGCAATACGCTGCGCAAGAAGCTGCAGCAGCACGGCCTGCTGTAGGCGGCCGTCCCGTCCCCGTTTCCCTGGCTATTGGTGGTTCCATCATGATCAAGCAAGCGCTCATTTCCGTTTCCGACAAGACCGGCATCGTCGACTTCGCGAAGTCGCTGTCCGACCTCGGCGTCAAGCTGCTGTCGACGGGCGGCACCGCGAAACTCCTCGCCGACGCGGGCCTGCCCGTGACCGAAGTGGCCGATTACACGGGCTTCCCGGAAATGCTCGATGGGCGCGTGAAGACGCTCCACCCGAAGGTGCACGGCGGCATCCTCGCGCGCCGCGACCTGCCCGAGCACATGCAGGCGCTCGAACAGCACGGCATCCCGACGATCGACCTGCTCGTCGTGAACCTGTATCCGTTCGTCGCGACGATCGCGAAGGACGACTGCACGCTCGCCGACGCGATCGAGAACATCGACATCGGCGGCCCGACGATGCTGCGCTCGGCCGCGAAGAACCACCGCGACGTGACGGTCGTCGTCGATCCGGCCGACTACGCGGTCGTGCTCGATGAAATGAAGGCGAACGGCAATACGGTCGGCTACCCGACCAACTTCCGCCTCGCGACGAAGGTGTTCGCGCACACCGCGCAATACGACGGCGCGATCACGAACTACCTGACGAGCCTGACCGACGAGCTGAAGCACGCATCGCGCAGCGCGTACCCGGCCACGCTGAACCTGGCGTTCGACAAGGTTCAGGACCTGCGCTACGGCGAGAACCCGCACCAGAGCGCGGCGTTCTACCGCGACCTCGCGGCGCCGGCCGGCGCGCTGGCGAACTACCGCCAGTTGCAGGGCAAGGAACTGTCGTACAACAACATCGCGGATTCGGACGCGGCGTGGGAATGCGTGAAGACGTTCGACGCGCCGGCCTGCGTGATCATCAAGCATGCGAACCCGTGCGGCGTCGCGGTCGGCAACGACTCGGCCGACGCGTACGCGAAGGCCTTCCAGACCGACCCGACCTCGGCATTCGGCGGCATCATCGCGTTCAACCGCGAAGTCGACGAAGCGGCCGCGCAAGCCGTTGCGAAGCAGTTCGTCGAAGTGCTGATCGCCCCGTCGTTCTCCGACGCCGCGAAGCAGGTGTTCGCCGCGAAGCAGAACGTGCGCCTGCTCGAAATCGCGCTGGGCGACGGCCATAACGCATTCGACCTGAAGCGCGTCGGCGGCGGCCTGCTCGTGCAGTCGCTCGATTCGAAGAACGTGCAGCCGCACGAGCTGCGCGTCGTCACGAAGCGGCACCCGACGCCGAAGGAAATGGACGACCTGCTGTTCGCATGGCGCGTCGCGAAGTACGTGAAGTCGAACGCGATCGTGTTCTGCGGCAATGGCATGACGCTCGGCGTCGGCGCCGGCCAGATGAGCCGCGTCGATTCCGCCCGCATCGCGAGCATCAAGGCGCAGAACGCCGGCCTGACGCTGACCGGCTCGGCCGTCGCGTCGGATGCGTTCTTCCCGTTCCGCGACGGCCTCGACGTCGTCGTGGCGGCCGGCGCGACCTGCGTGATCCAGCCGGGCGGCTCGATGCGCGACGACGAAGTGATCGCGGCAGCCGACGAGCACAACATCGCGATGATCCTGACGGGCGTGCGCCACTTCCGTCACTGATCGCCGCACGCGGCCCGCGCGGCCGCTGCACCGGAACCCGGCGGCATCATCCCCGCCGGGTTTTTTATTGCGCGACGCCTTCGCGCACGACCGGGCGACCGGTTGGCCGCACCATTCGTTGTAGTATCGCTGCATCACGCCACTCTCCTCACTCATGCGAATTCTCGGCATCGACCCCGGCCTGCGCGTCACCGGCTTCGGCGTCATCGACGTCAGCGGCCACCGGCTCGCCTATGTCACGAGCGGTGTGATCCGCACGCCGACGGCCGACCTGGCCACCCGGCTCGGCACGATCTTCCAGGGCGTGTCGACGATCGTGCGCGAACACGCGCCCGACCAGGCCGCGATCGAAAAGGTGTTCGTCAACGTGAACCCGCAGTCGACGCTGCTGCTCGGCCAGGCGCGCGGCGCCGCGATCTGCGGCCTCGTCGCGGGTGGCCTGCCGGTCGCCGAATACACGGCGCTGCAGCTCAAGCAGGCCGTGGTCGGCTACGGCCGTGCGACCAAGACGCAGATGCAGGAAATGGTCACACGGCTGCTCAACCTGTCCGGCCAGCCCGGCTCCGACGCGGCCGACGCGCTCGGCATGGCGATCTGCCATGCGCACGGCGGCAACACGCTCAGCACGCTGGGCGGCCTCGCGCCGGCGCTCGCGCAGAAAGGGCTGCGGGTGCGGCGCGGCAGACTGGTCGGCTGACGCCGCTGCACACCGCGGCCCGGCACGTCGGCTCGACTGCATTGGCCGCCTTGCCCGGTTTGCCCGCGCCCGCCATGCGCGCGACCCGCGCCGCTTCGGCCTGACGGCCGCGCCCATCGGCATTGCGCCGCGCGTGCGCTACACTCGCGCTTTCTTCCTCGCATCCCGTCCTCCATGATCGGTCGCATCGCCGGCATCCTGCTCGAAAAGAACCCGCCTCATCTGCTCGTCGACTGCAACGGCGTCGGCTACGAAATCGACGTGCCGATGAGCACCTTCTACAACCTGCCGCAAACGGGCGAACGCGTCGTGCTGCTCACGCAGCAGATCGTCCGCGAGGACGCGCACCTGCTGTACGGCTTCCTGACGCAGCAGGAGCGCACGACCTTCCGCGAACTGCTGAAGATCACCGGCATCGGCGCGCGCATGGCGCTCGCCGTGCTGTCCGGCATGAGCGTGCAGGAACTCGCGCAGGCCGTGACGATGCAGGACGCCGCCCGCCTCACGCGCCTGCCCGGCATCGGCAAGAAGACCGCCGAGCGCCTGCTGCTCGAACTGAAGGGCAAGCTCGGCGCCGACCTCGGCGCGCTCGCCGGCGCCGCGTCGCCGTCCGACCACGCGACCGACATCCTCAACGCACTGCTGGCGCTCGGCTACTCCGAGAAGGAAGGCCTTGCCGCGATCAAGAACGTACCGGCCGGCACCGGCGTGTCCGAAGGCATCAAGCTCGCGCTGAAGGCATTGTCGAAGGCGTAACGCGCGCTCGATCCGGCCGTCGAAGCCAGTGTCGCGCCGCCGCGCGGCGCTCGCCAGTCGGCCGTTCGGCCAGGTGGCCCGGGCTGCGTCGCGCGGTACAATGGCCGCATGATTGAAACCGACAAACTCGCCACCGAGCAGCGGATCATCGCCGCCACACCTGCCTCGTCGCACGAGGAGGTGTTCGAACGTGCGTTGCGACCGCGCCAGCTCGACGACTACGTCGGCCAGGAAAAGGTGCGCGGCCAGCTCGAGATCTTCATCGAAGCCGCGAAGCGCCGCTCCGAGCCGCTCGACCACGTGCTGCTGTTCGGGCCGCCGGGTCTCGGCAAGACGACGCTCGCACACATCATCGCGCGCGAGATGGGCGTGAACCTGCGCCAGACGTCGGGCCCCGTGCTCGAGCGCGCGGGCGATCTCGCCGCGCTGCTGACGAACCTCGAAGCGAACGACGTGCTGTTCATCGACGAAATCCACCGGTTGTCGCCGGTCGTCGAGGAAATCCTGTATCCGGCGCTCGAGGATTACCAGATCGACATCATGATCGGCGAAGGCCCGGCCGCGCGCAGCGTGAAGCTCGACCTGCAGCCGTTCACGCTGGTCGGCGCGACCACCCGCGCGGGGATGCTCACCAACCCGCTGCGCGATCGTTTCGGGATCGTCGCGCGCCTTGAGTTCTACGACGCCGATCAACTGTCGCGCATCGTACGGCGCTCGGCGTCGCTGCTGAATGCGCAGATCGATCCGAACGGCGCGCTGGAAATCGCGAAACGCTCGCGCGGCACGCCGCGGATCGCGAACCGGCTGCTGCGCCGCGTGCGCGACTTCGCGGAAGTGAAGGCCGACGGCCAGATCACCGCGGCGGTTGCCGACGCCGCGCTCGCGATGCTCGACGTCGATCCGGTCGGCTTCGACCTGATGGACCGCAAGCTGCTGGAAGCGATCCTGTACAAGTTCGATGGCGGCCCGGTCGGCATCGACAACCTCGCGGCGGCGATCGGCGAGGAGCGCGACACGATCGAGGACGTGCTCGAACCGTACCTGATCCAGCAGGGCTTCCTGCAGCGCACGCCGCGCGGGCGCGTCGCGACGCTGCTCACGTATCGCCACTTCGGGCTGTCGGTACCCGACGCGCGCCGCCCCGAACGCGACGAGTGGGATACCCCCGACGGGAAGTAATCCGTCGCCCGAGCCGCACCGCCATGACGACGCCGCCCAGCCGCCACCCCACCGCGCCCGCGCCCGGCCCGCGCTGGGCCGAGCCGATCCGCAAGCGGCTCGTGGCCGGCATCACGCACCTGACGGCCGGCGGCGGTGGCCCGTCGATCGATCTCTCGTCTCCGCCCGGAGACCCGGGGCTGTTCGGCCCCGACGCCGTCTGCTGGCGCGTGCATGCCGATTTCACGTCGATGATGACGGGCGGCATCGCCGCGTTGCTGCTGCAGGCGCTCCACCCGCTCGCGCTCGCGGGCGTCTGGGATCATTCGTCGTTCCGCACCGACATCTTCGGCCGCTTGCGGCGCACCGCCACGTTCATCACGGGGACGACGTTCGGCAGCCGCGCGGACGCGCTCGCGCTGATCGAGCGCGTGAAAGCGATCCATGCGCGCGTCACGGGCAGCGCGCCGGATGGCCGGCCGTACCGCGCCGACGATCCCGCGTTGCTGACCTGGGTGCACGTCGCGGAAGTGTCGAGCTTCCTCGCCGCGCATCTGCGTTACGTGAATCCGGCGCTGCCGGGCGAACTGCAGGACCGCTACTACGCGGAGACGGCACTGATCGCCGAGCTGCTCGGCGCCGATGAGGTCCCTCGTTCACGCGCCGAGGTGGCGGCCTATCTCGCGCGCATGCTGCCCGAACTCGAAGCCGGGCCGCGTACCTTCGACGTGATGTCGATCCTGCTGAACGTGCCGGTCGCGAGGCCCGCGCTGCGGCCTGCCGCGTCGCTGGTGATGCATGCCGGGATCGACCTGCTGCCGCCGTGGGCGCAGCGCATGCTCGGCGTGTCGACGTTCGCGCCGTTGCGGCGCGCGGTGGTCCGGCCCGGCATTCGCGCGGTCGCCCCCGTGCTGCGCTGGGCGCTCGTCAACGGCGCGTCGAAGCGTGCGCGCCGCCGCGCGACGGCCACCCCGTCCGACGACACTCCGCCAGCCTGACGATCCGCTTGTTCGGATCATTTCAATTTACCGTCAAATACCTGTGACAAGCTGACGGGCTTGCACCCGCGCACGGTCGCACGTCCTGCCTGTCACGCACGCCCGTGGCCCGCGCGGTGTCCCGCCACCCGCTACCGACACCCGATGCCCGCGATGCCACGCCTGCCGATCCGTTTCGCCCTTGCCGCCAGCCTGTCCACCCTCTTCGCCCTCGCCGCGTGCGGCGGCGACGACGTCGTCGCCGTCGCACTCACGGACGCACAACCGCCATCCGGCGGCACGACGACGCCGGCTCCCACGCCGCCCGCCACGACCACCCCGCCACCGGGCAAGTGGAAGGCGGCCCGCGCCGGCGACCTGATCGACGTCACGCTCGGCGATCTCCATCCGACGCAGGGTGCGATCGGCTACGACCAGATCTACTACAAGCTCGGCCGCTACGAACTGCAGCCCGACAAGAAGTTCGACGACTTCTGCGCGGATGAAGGCCTCGGCGGCGTCGCATCAAGCGGCTACACGGCCCGATCGTCGCTGCGCGAGCCGGCCAGCTACACGTGCGCAACGACCGACGCGAACGCCCGCGACCGCTCGGTGCTGAACCCCGTCGTGATCGGCCCGAACGGCGACGCGCTGTACCTGACCGACGGCCACCACGGCCTGTCGACCTATTACGAGACGCCCGACGGCGGCCCGGCGCTGCACGTGCACGTCGTCGTCAAGGACAACCTCAGCGACTACTCGGGCGACGCGTTCTGGCAGCAGATGCAAAGCCGCGGCTACCTGCGCCTGAAGAACGGCGAAGGCAAGCCGATCACGACCGCGCAACTGCCGACCGGCCTCGGCCTGACACTCGGGATGACGAACGACCGCTACCGCTCGCTCGTTTATTTCACGCGCGACATCGGCTACAGCAAGCCCGCACAAGCAACCGACTACCTCGAGTTCTACTGGGCCGACTGGCTGCGCGCGCAGCCCGGCACGTTCGCGCTGGCGAGCTACGACCTCACGCGCGGCGGCACGACCGATCCCGACCCGGCGAAGGCCGACACCGGCTACCTGAATGCGGTCTGGAACGCATCGACGCGGATGGTCGCGGCCACCGACCCCGTGATCGACGGCAAGACGGGCGCCGACCTCGGGCGCGCCGATGCGATCAACGGCGGGAAGAAATACAGCAAGGGGGAATTCGACAAGCTGCGCCAGCCGATCACGGCCGACAAGCCCGGCAAGATCGCGTACGCGCTCGACTACAAGACGCGTCACGGGCTGCCGCAGTAAGCACCACCCGAAAGGAAGACAGGGCACCCCGGGCCGGCCATGCCGGACGGGGGTGGCGCGCTCAAAGCACCTTGCGGTACCCGTCGTCGTCGCTCGCGGCTTCGAGATGCGACACGTCGGCCCACCGCACGACCTGCGCACGACCATCCACGTAATCGACGACGTTGATGCTGGTGTTGAGTAGCTGATAGGTACGCGGCGCCGACAGCTCGATCCCGTTCGCGAAGCGATACACGCAATCGAGCACGCCGCCGTGCGCGACGCACGCGATGCGGCCGCCCGGATGCGCGGCGACGATCGGTTCGAGCGCATGCAGCACGCGGTGATAGAACGCACGCTGCGACTCGCCGCCCTCCGGCGCGAAGCCCGGGTCGCGCGTCTGCCAGGCCGCATACGCGTCCGGAAACAGCGCCTCGATCTCGGTGCTGTCGTGCCCCTGGAATGCGCCGTACGAGCGCTCGCGCAACCCTTCGCGCAGCAGCAGCGGCAACCCGAGCGCATCGGCGAACGGTTGCGCGGTCTGTTGCGCGCGCATCAGGTCGCTCGAATACACCGCGTCGATCCGCGCGCCGTCGCGCGCCTCTCTCGCGAGCCGCGCCGCCAGCCGCTGCGCCTGCTCGAGCCCGGTGTCGGCCAGCGGGATGTCGATATGCCCCTGGATACGCTTGATGCGGTTCCAGGCCGTCTCGCCATGGCGGATGAAAAGAATCTGCGTGGTGGCCATCGCGGCGAATCTCCGGGGAAGAATCAGGGCCGCACTTGCAGCCAGAACGTCACGGGGCCGTCGTTGACGAGCGACACCTGCATGTCGGCGCCGAACTCGCCCGTCTCGACGACCGGATGGCGCGCCCGCGCGGCGGCGACGAAATAGTCGAACAGCCGCGCGCCTTCGTCGGGCGGCGCGGCCGGCGTGAAGCTCGGACGCAGTCCGCTGTTGGTATCGGCTGCCAGCGTGAACTGCGACACGAGCAGCAGCCCGCCCGCGCGGCCTTCGCCGTCGATGTTCGATACCGGGAGGTTCATCTTGCCGGCTGCGTCGCTGAACACGCGGTAGCCGAGCAGCTTCGCGAGCAGCTTGTCGGCCGCGGCCTCGGTATCGCCACGCTCCGCGCAGACCAGCGCGAGCAGGCCCGCGCCGATCTCGCCCGTCGTCCGGCCGCCGACGCGCACGTCGGCGCGCGTCACACGCTGGATCAGCGCGATCATGCGGTCAGCGTGACGCGTGCGAAGCGGCGCTTGCCGACCTGCACGACGAACTCGCCGGCCTCGACCTTCAGGCCCTTGTCCGACACGGTCGCGCCGTCGATCTTCACGCCGCCCTGCTCGATGTTGCGCAGCGCTTCGCTGGTCGACGGCACGAGGCCCGCCTGCTTCAGCAACTGCCCGATCGCCAGCGGCGCGCCGGCCAGCGTGACCGACGGAATGTCGTCCGGCACGCCGCCCTTCGCGCGGTGGTTGAAGTCCTCGAGCGCGCGCTCGGCGTCGGGCTGCGAGTGGAACCGCGCGACGATTTCCTGCGCGAGCAGCACCTTGAAATCGCGCGGGTTGCGACCGCCTTCGGCCTCGCGCTTGAAGCCGGCGATCTCGTCGAGGCTGCGGAACGACAGCAGCTCGAAGTAACGCCACATCAGCGTGTCCGAGATGCTCATCAGCTTGCCGAACATGTCGGTCGGCTTCTCGCTGATGCCGACGTAGTTGCCCTTCGACTTCGACATCTTCTCGACGCCGTCGAGGCCTTCGAGCAGCGGCATCGTCAGGATGCACTGCTGTTCCTGGCCGTACTGCTTCTGCAGTTCGCGGCCGACCAGCAGGTTGAACTTCTGGTCGGTGCCGCCGAGTTCGAGATCCGCGTTCAGCGCGACCGAATCGTAGCCCTGCATCAGCGGGTACAGGAATTCGTGGATCGAGATCGGCACGCCGCCCTGGAAGCGCTTCGTGAAATCCTCGCGCTCGAGGATCCGCGCGACCGTGTAGCGCGACGCGAGCTTGATCATCCCGTCCGCGCCGAGCGGCATCGACCATTCGCTGTTGTAGCGGATCTCGGTCTTGTCGCGATCGAGCACGAGCGCGGCCTGCTCGAAGTAGGTCTTCGCGTTCGATTCGATCTGCTCGCGCGTGAGCGGCGGGCGCGTCGCGTTGCGACCCGACGGATCGCCGATCAGCGACGTGAAATCGCCGATCAGGAAGATCACCGTATGGCCGAGATCCTGCAGCTGGCGCATCTTGTTCAGCACGACCGTATGGCCGATGTGGATGTCCGGTGCGGTCGGATCGAGGCCGAGCTTGATGCGCAGCGGCGTGCCCGTGGCTGCGCTGCGCGCGAGCTTCTGCGCGAACTCTTCCTCGATCAGCAGCTCGTCGACGCCGCGCTTCGTGACGGCGAGCGCATGCCGGACTTCGTCGGTGATCGGGAAAACGGGCTTGGAACTGGGTTCGGTGCTCATCGGTGCCAGGAAGAATGTCGCAAAAACAGGGATTTTCCCATAACTTGCGCGCGCATCGCTTAACGACGCGTCACGTTACGCGGATAATCGGGCGCAAGGCGCGCGGCACCGGCCCGCGCCGCACGATCCAGGAGAACCCAACGTGCCGCAACGACAGCCGCAGCCTGCCCATCCGGCAGACGGCATCTACTTCGGGCTGATGTCGGGAACCAGCATGGACGGCGTCGACGGCGTCGCCGTGCGTTTCGAGGCCGGCCGCGCGCCGGTCGTGCTCGCGGAAGCGTTCGTCGGCTTTGCGCAATCGCTGCGCGACGCGCTGTTCGCGCTGCAGCAGCCCGGCGACAACGAGATCGACCGCGAATCGCTCGCGGCGAATGCGCTCGTCACGCGCTATGCGGTGTGCTGTCACGAACTGCAGCGCACGGCCGGCCTGTCGCGCGACGAGATCCGCGCGATCGGCGTGCACGGCCAGACGGTGCGCCATCGCCCCGAGCGCGGCTATACGCGCCAGCTCAACAATCCGGCGCTGCTCGCCGAACTGACGCAGCTCGACGTGATCGCCGATTTCCGCAGCCGCGACGTGGCCGCCGGCGGTCACGGCGCGCCGCTCGCGCCCGCGTTCCATGCGACGGTGTTCGGCGCACCGGGCGAAACGCGGGTCGTCTGCAATCTCGGCGGGATCAGCAACATCACGATCCTGCCCGGCGCGGGCGGCGACGTGCGCGGCTTCGACTGCGGCCCCGCCAATGCGCTGATCGACGCATGGGCGACCCGCCATCTGGGCAAGCCGTACGACGACGGCGGCAAATTCGCCGCCCGCGGCACCGTCCACGCGGCGCTGCTCGCTGCGCTGCTCGACGAACCGTATTTCACCGCGCCGCCGCCGAAAAGCACCGGACGCGACCTGTTCAATCCCGCGTGGCTCGATGCGAAGCTCGCCGCGTTCTCGCAGGTCGCACCGGAGGACGTGCAGGCGACGCTCACCGCGCTCACCGCCGTGTCGGTGGCGCGCGAAGTCGCGCAGCACGCACCCGGCTGCAAGGCCGTGTTCGTATGCGGCGGCGGCGCACGCAATCCGGTGCTGCTCGACGCACTCCGGCACGCGCTGCGTGAAGCCGGCGTGCCGGCCACCGTCGATACGACGGCCGCGCTCGGCGTGCCACCGCAGCAGGTCGAAGCGCTCGCGTTCGCGTGGCTCGCGTACCGCTTCACCGCGCGCCAGCCCGGCAATCTCGCGACGGTCACCGGCGCAGCCGGCAACCGCGTGCTGGGCGCGCTCTATCCGCGCTGACGCGATATCCGCCGCGCGGCGAGCGCTGCAGCGCGAGCGCGCATAAAAAAACGGGGCATGAAGCCCCGTTTTTCATTCCGGCGAACCGGCGCGAATCTGTCGCGCGCTCAGACCGAGAACGACGAACCGCACCCGCAGGTGGTGGTCGCGTTCGGGTTCTTGATCACGAACTGGGCGCCGTTGAGGTCGTCCTTGTAGTCGATCTCGGCGCCGACCAGGTACTGGTAGCTCATCGAGTCGATCAGGAGCTGGACGCCGTTCTTGTTCATCACGGTGTCGTCCTCGTTGACTTCCTCGTCGAACGTGAAGCCATACTGGAAGCCGGAGCAGCCGCCACCCTGCACGAACACGCGCAGCTTCAGGTCGGGATTGCCCTCTTCGTCGATCAGTTGCTTGACCTTGTCGGCCGCGGCGTCGGTGAAGACGAACGGCAGCGGCATATCGGTCGTCGTTGCTGCGGTTTCGGTAACAGCGTTCATTCGAACTCTCCAAAAAGCTTTAGCCGCTATTGTAGGGCCGATCAGAAGATCGTGCTGAAGTCCATGAAATCAATAGGTTCTTGTCGATTTCATCAAGCGTGCCCGCGCGGGCGGCCGCCGCAGCGGCCCGGGCGCGGGAAACAGCGCGCATAAAAAAACCGCCAGCGTGAAGCTGGCGGTTTTTCCGGCGGACGCCACCCGAAAGCGGCGAGGCCATGAAGCGGAATTAACGCTTCGAGAACTGCTTTGCGCGGCGTGCCTTGCGCAGACCGACCTTCTTACGCTCGACTTCACGCGCATCGCGCGTGACGAAGCCTGCGCTCGACAGCGACGGCTTGAGCGTCGCATCGTAGTCGATCAGCGCACGGGTGATGCCGTGGCGCACTGCGCCTGCCTGACCCGTTTCGCCGCCGCCGTTGACGTTCACCTTGATGTCGAACGTCTGGCCGTGGTTCGTGAGTTCCAGCGGTTGACGCACGATCATCAGCGACGTTTCGCGCGAGAAGTAGTCAGCGATGGGCTTGCCGTTGACGATGATGTCGCCCTTGCCAGCCTTGATGAAGACACGTGCGACAGCGCTCTTGCGGCGGCCCGTGCCGTAGTTCCAGTTACCGATCATGTGGGCTCCCCTTAGATCTCGAGCGCCTTCGGCTGTTGAGCCGAGTGCGGATGCGTCGCTTCTGCGTAGACCTTCAGCTTCTTGATCATCGCGTAGCCGAGCGGGCCCTTCGGCAGCATGCCCTTGACCGCCTTCTCGAGCGCGCGGCCCGGGAAGCGTTCCTGCATCTTGCCGAACGTCGTTTCATAGATACCGCCCGGGTAGCCCGAGTGACGGTAGTACTTCTTGTCCAGCGTCTTGTTGCCCGTGACCTTCAACTTGCTCGCGTTGATGATGATGATGAAATCACCAGTGTCGACGTGCGGGGTGAACTCAGGCTTGTGCTTGCCGCGCAGACGGCGTGCCACTTCGCTGGCAACACGGCCGAGAACCTTATCCGTCGCGTCAATCACGTACCATTCGCGCGTCACCTCATGGGCTTTTGCGGAAAACGTCTTCATGATCGATCCAAAAAAAATGCTTTGCCCGATGTGTTCTTCCTGCTTGTCTGTGTGCGCTTCGAGGCGCGGTGCAGGCTCTCCCTGTTCTTTTTCCGTGGGCATGAATGCGGAAAAGCCCTGAATTATAAAGGAAATACGGTTGCGTGGTCAAAGAGAATCCACGTCCCGTGTTCGTGGCGGCCGAAATGGGCCAAAATTCGGTCGTGCCCCGACAAGCCAGGCGAACCGAGCGCCTGCGGCGGCACCCCTCGACGCGCGGCACATGACCTTGCCGCGCCAGACCGGCCGAACCCGAAAAACAACAAACCAGCATGATGAAACAACGACTTACGCCCTTCGTCGCGGCCGCCCTGCTGGCCGCCGCGGCGCCCGCCGTCGCCGCCCGCTCCGGCTGCGAAGCCAAGCTCGACGCGCTCGATGCGCGCATCGCCGAGGCCCGAACCGCCCATGCCGAAGATCGTATCGCGCGCCTGCGCGCGGTGCGCGAACGCGTCCGCCACTTCTGCGCGCGCGGCCACGGCCACGCATCGGCCGCCCATGCGCCGGCGCCCGATGCCGGCTCGCGCGGCACGCCGCCCGACGCGACCTCGCAGCCGGCTGCGCGCCAGCCGGCGTAACGGTGCCGACGCGCGCAAGCCGCGCGCCGATGTTTGCATGGGACGAAAAAAAGCCCGAACGGCTGGTTCGGGCTTAATCCACCTTAGGAGGAGGGTGGAGGAGACATTCGGAGGTTGCCGCAGCGCGACAACCAATGAGGCTCATTATACGAATGCCCCGCCGACTTCACAAGAAAATTTGCATTGCGAAATCAAATCTCATGATGCGGGATTTCGATCGGCAAGCCGAGGAAGGTAGTTTTCTCTTTTAAATCATATACATAACCACCCCACACGCGACCTGAAACCGTCCTCGCCTAGAGCAAAACCCCTAAATCCGGCAGGGAAATCATCGGCCGGCGCACCGCTCGCGCGGCGCCGGCATGGCGCGTCGTGCAGCGCATCAGCCGATCGTTGCACCGCGGGCTACAATGCCGGATCGAATCCGAATCAGGCAACGCTGGAGTGCAAGCATGGAATGCAAAGTAAGCTGGATGGGCCAGGACGGCATGGCGTTTTCCGCCGAGACCGGCAGCGGGCACCTCGTCACGATGGACGGCGCGCCGGAAGGCGGCGGCCACAACCTCGCGCCGCGTCCGATGGAAATGGTGCTGCTCGGCACCGGCGGCTGCACTGCCTATGACGTCGTGCTGATCCTGAAGAAGAGCCGCCAGGAAGTCACCGGCTGCTCGGTTACGCTGAAGGCCGAGCGCGCGAGCGAAGATCCGAAGGTGTTCACGAAGGTGCACTTCCACTTCACGGTCACGGGCCGCAACCTGAACCCGGCCACGGTCGAGCGCGCGATCAACCTGTCGCACGACAAGTACTGCTCCGCGTCGATCATGATCGCGAAGACGGCCGAACTCACGCATTCGTTCGACATCGTCGCGGCCTGACCGCACGGCGCGCAAGAAAAAAGGGCCGGCGCTCCGCAAGGAGACGCCGGCCCTTTCGCATTCGAACGGCAAAGCAGGCCGATAAGCCGGATTCTGTGCACGCCGCGCACCGAAGCACGCAACGCGTGGCAGTCATTCCTCTAGGCGCGCCATTGCTGACGCGCTCAAGCTTCCTACCCGCAGACGAGACGGGGGCCCCGTCCTGCATCCGAAAATGCGCGCCTGCCTACTTGGAATTGCTCCGGGTGGAGGTTACCGTGCCGGCGAACGTCGCCGTCGCCGCGGTGCGCTCTTACCGCACCGTTTCACCCTTACCTGATCCCGGCTTGCGCCGGGCCATCGGCGGTTTGCTTTCTGTTGCCCTGTTCCGCGTGTCGCCACGGATGGCCGTTAGCCATCACCCTGCCCTGTGGAGTCCGGACTTTCCTCGCCCCCGCGCGCCCGAAGACGGCGAGGCCGCGACTGCCTGGCCTGCTTTGCGACGCGCATTCTAGCACTGCGCGCCGCCGTCGGCAGCGCGCGAGCGGCGGCCGCGGCGAAACACGGCCGGATCGTCGTAGAACGCGGCGTCGGCGTTCGCCGCGCACCAGCCCGGCACGCCGAGCACCGGCAGCGGCGCGAAGTCGCGGCTCGTCAGCGCGCGCGTCGCCAGTTCGGCGGCGATGTGCGCGTCGACATGCGCGATCCGTCGCGCGTCGGGCCATGAAAAATAGTCGGCGCTCACTTCGACGATCCAGGCGTGCGCGGTGCAGGACTTGTACGGTGCGACGAGCTGTTCGAGCAGCGCATGGCCGACGAGCCGCGCTTCGCAACGCGTGCCCCACGCATCGCGCGAGCTCACCAGCAGCCGCGGCCAGTCGAAGCCGCGCAGCGCGTCGGCGAGCGCGCGGTCGGCGGTGACGAACAGCGCGCCGTTCTCGTCGAACAACGTGAGCGCATCGCGCAACGTGCCGCGCACCGGGCCGACGCCGCCCGCCGCGTCGATCGCCGCGGCCTGGCGCGCGTTCAACGCGGCCTTGGTGCGCGGGTACGCGAACCAGACGAGCGCATTGAAGAAGTCGTGAAGATGGTGGCGGGTCGGCACCCGCCCGGTGTCGGCAATATGGGTCTCGTACGCGACGCCGGGCGGCAGTTCGGCCTGCGGCACGAAGCGCAGCGGCCTGCCGCGACCGGTGACGCGATCGCCGCCTCGCGATACGCGATCCAACGCGCCGTTCAACGCATCGAGCAGCGCGGCCGCGCGCGCACGGGCAGCCGCCTGCCACGCGCGGCCCGGCTCCGCGTAAGGCGCGAGCCACGGCGCGGACCAGTCGATCCGCGCGAAATCCGCCGCCGCGCGACCGGCCGCGGGGCCCGGTTCGCGCGGTGGCGCGCAGCTCACGCCAGTTTCCAGCCGATCGTCTCGCCGCCGCGCAGCGGCACGACCGGCGTCTCGCCCGCGAAGATCTCGCGCGGCAGTTCCCACGGCTCGCGGCGCAGCGTGACCGTCTCGGCGCTGCGCGGCAGCCCGTAGAAATCGGCGCCGAAGAAGCTCGCGAACCCTTCCAGCTTGTCGAGCGCGCCGGCCGTGTCGAACGCTTCCGCGTACAGCTCGAGCGCGTGCAGCGCCGTGTAGCAGCCCGCGCAACCGCACGTGGTTTCCTTCGCGTCGCGCGCGTGCGGCGCGCTGTCGGTGCCGAGGAAGAAGCGCGGGTTGCCCGACGTCGCGGCCTCGACCAGCGCCACGCGATGCGTCTCGCGCTTCAGCACCGGCAGGCAGTAGTAATGCGGGCGGATCCCGCCGACGAACAGCGCGTTGCGGTTGTACAGCAGGTGATGCGCGGTGATCGTCGCGCCGAGCAGGCCGGGCGCCGCGTCGGCATCGCGGACGTAGTCGGCCGCGTCCTTCGTCGTGATGTGTTCGAACACGACCTTCAGGCCCGGGAAATCGCGGCGCAGCGGCGTCATCACGCGGTCGATGAACACCTTCTCGCGGTCGAACAGGTCGATCGACGCATCGGTCACCTCGCCGTGCACGAGCAGCGGCATGCCGGTTTCCTGCATCGCCTCGAGCGTCTTCGCACATTTCGCGAGATCGGTGACGCCATGGTCGGAATTCGTCGTGGCGCCTGCCGGATACAGCTTCACGCCGTGCACGAAGCCGCTTTCGCGCGCGCGGCGGATTTCGTCGGGCGGCGTGTTGTCGGTCAGGTACAGCGTCATCAGCGGCTCGAACGTCATCCCGGCCGGCAGCGCGGCGAGGATGCGCTCGCGATACGCCTGCGCCTGCGCGGTGGTCGTGACCGGCGGCTTCAGGTTCGGCATGACGATGGCGCGGCCGAACTGGCGGGCGGTGTGCGGCAGCACGGCGGCGAGCATGTCGCCGTCTCGCAGGTGCAGGTGCCAGTCGTCGGGACGGGCGAGCGAAAGCGTCGCCGGGGAAGAAGCGTTCGAGGCAGTCATAGGAGGCGTCGTGAGGAACGGGCGTGCCATCGGCGGGGCCGGAACGCACGTGCGCGGGCCGACTGACGGCAAACCGCAACACGGGGCCTTTGGCCAGCGGAATCCGCTTTTTACCGCTCAGGGCTCGGTGATATGCTAGAAGCCGCATTGTACCGGGGTTCGCCCGGTTCGTTACCCCCTGCTTCAGCCTGCCGCCCCACGTAAAATGTGCCAACTCCTAGGAATGAACTGCGCCGCGCCGACGGACGTCACATTCTCCTTCACAGGTTTCGCGGCCCGGGGCGGGCTCACCGATCACCATGCCGACGGCTGGGGCATCGCGTTCTTCGAAGACAAGGCCTGCCGCCTCTTCATCGATCACCAGGCATCGGCCACGTCGCCGATCGCCGAAATGGTGAAGCGCTACCCGATCAAGTCCAAGAACACGATCGCGCACATCCGCAAGGCGACGCAGGGGCACATCCTGCTCGAGAACAGCCATCCTTTCATGCGCGAACTGTGGGGCCGGCACTGGATCTTCGCGCATAACGGCGACCTGCAGGACTACGCGCCGGACATGGACGGCAGCGTCTACCATCCGGTCGGCACGACCGACAGCGAACAGGCGTTCTGCGTGCTGATGCAGGGGCTGCGCGAAGCCTTTCCCGGCGCGCAGCCGCCGCTGCCGGAGCTGTTCGAGCGGGTCGGCGAACTGACGCGCGGCATCACCGATCACGGCGTGTTCAACTTCCTGATGTCGAACGGCCAGGCGCTCTTCGCGCACTGCTCGACGCGGCTGCACTACCTCGTGCGGCGCTGGCCGTTCTCGACCGCGCATCTCGTCGACGAAGACCTGTCGATCGACTTCGCCAAATACACGACGCCCGAGGATCGCGTCGCGGTGATCGCGACACAGCCGCTCACCGACAACGAAGTCTGGACCGCATTCGAGCCGGGCGAGCTGATCATGTTCCAGTGCGGCGACGTCGCCGCGCGGATGCAGATTCCGGTGCCCGAGCGCGTGCTCGAGAAGCTGCGCAACCCGTCACTCGACGCGTCGGCGTCCGCGCCGCGCGCGGTGGTTCGCGAAGCGCTCGCTACCGCGGCCGACGGCGATTCCGACGACGCGATCGATTTCTGACGCCCGGCGCGGCATCGGCTGCGCCCGCTTTCTGCTCATTTTCTGCTGGCTGCGCAGGCGTCATACCGCACTGTCGACGACGCGCGTCGTCGGCGCAAATCGCTCGGCTCCAGCCAATCGGGTTCCATTTCGAGCACCAGTCGGCGCAATCAATCGATGCCACGCAACATTCGCTTGATTTTATTAAATTACAAGCGAAAATAAATAAAAGATGCAGCAAACAAAATAATCACCAATTAAAACCAAAATCCCGGACCTGCATTTTAACGCGCCACGCCTGCCGGAACCGTGCGCTATCCCACCTACTCCGGTCACCCTACCGGATTCTCACACCCACCGCCCAAACCCGCCTCCATCATAGCTTTCGGTTCGATTACCCACACAAATCAAAAATACCACGCACTACGGTTCGCATCATTACAGTTTCCAGTTTATCGATAATCGACGCCCATTCGAATCAGTAGACTCCGCCCATCCTCGGTGTAACTAAACACGATTGGCGCGACACGCAGCCATAGCCGCCGCACGCCCCTTCGGATTATTTCCCCACCGCGGAATGCGAATTCGCCGAATGGCGGCGAATGCCACGTCAAAAGAAGAAAGAGGGGTATGTCGTGAATCACTCATTTCGATCGATATGGAGCGAGGCCGCCGGCTGCTGGGTCGCGGTGGCGGAAACGACCCGGGCGCGCGGCAAGCGCTCGGGCAGCGCATCGGGGGCAAGTCGCCGCACCGCGCACGAGGCAACGCGTCACGCCGTGCGCCGGTCGCCACTGCGCGTCGCGGCGCTCGGCGCCGCCCTGGCCGCGCTGTCGGTCGGCACCGTACACGCGTCGACCTGCGGCAACGGCGCCGCAATCGCGAGCGGCGGCACCTGCGTGCTCGACAGTTTCAACCCGACCGTCAACAACGACCTCGTCGGCGCCACGACCGTGTCGGGCGGCGACCGGGTCGGCCTGACGGGCGCCTGGACGGGCGCGATCGGCGACATGGGCTACACGCCGATGCCGCTCGCCAACACGTCCATCATTTCGGGCAACCCGAATCAGCCGTTGGTCACGCTCGGCGGCAAGACGCAAAGCGTCGGCACCCCCGATTCGATCACGGGCGGTCGCACGTCCGTCGCCACCTACGACTCGTCCGCGTTCGTGTCGTCGAACGCCGGCTCGACCGTCGTGCAGGTGTACCACGACGTGAGCGGCGACCAGTACGTGAACACGCGGATCGGCACGGTCGCAAGCTCGGGCGGCACGCTCGACGTCTCGATCGGCAACGCGGCGAACGCGCCCGCGGCGACCGGCAACGTGATGACGATCGCGGCCAAGCAGAGCGATCTCACCTACGCGGACGGCACCGGCTCGGTCCCGAGCGTCATCAACTGGAATTCGCGCAACCAGATCTGGTTCATCACCGGCGACTATCTCGCGAGCGGCGGCCCCGTCGGCAGCATCCAGCTCGACGTGCCGACCTACGCCGGCACCTTCACCGCGTTCGACGGCAGCACGTGGACCGTCACCGATGCCGCGTCGCTCGCCGCGTACAACGACTTTCTCGTGCGTTCGGTCCGCAACGGCGCGCTCGGCTCGCAGACCGCCTACGACAACGCATTCGGCCAGGCCGTGACGCTCTCCCCGCAGACCTTCGAGTATGCGAACAACGTGTCGCCCGGCGACAAGAACGCGCTGCCCCGGAACTACCCGTCCGCGATGCACGGCACGGGCGCAAACGCGACGCTGCACATCGGCAAGGACGGCCAGATCGACTTCCGCGGCTCCAACACGATCGACGCGAGCGCGGCGGTCGTCGCGGAGAACGGCGCGCACTTCGTCAACGACGGGCGCCTGTCGGGCGACTTCACGCTGGTGCGCCTGCTGAGCGGCGCGAGCGGCGTCAACAACGGCACGATCTCATCCGGCTACACGGCCGGCGACAACGTCGACACGGGCACCGCCCGGCCCGACAACTTCGGGCTCGGCACGTATGTCGAAGGCAGCGGCGTGTATGCGAACGGCGCGGGCACCACGTTCGTCAACAACGGCGTGATGAACGTCGGCGCGTGGGATCTCACCCGCAACCGGCTCGACCTGCAGAACTACGCGGTGGCCGCGACGGACGGCGCGCACGCGTCGAACGCCGGCACGATCAACGTCGGCGTCAACGCGACGACGCTGGACAGCCAGGTGATCGGCGGCCTCGTCGCCGGCGGCAGCTTCACGAACGAAGCCGGCGGCACGATCTATCTCGGCCGCGCCGCGCAGTACGACGTCGCCGCGCCCGAAGCGACGAACGACGTCGCGCTCGCCGCGCACGCGTACGGCATCCTGCTCGGCGCGTCGGGCACCGCGACCAATCTCGGCACGATCGTGATCGGCACGCAGACCCAGAACGGCGCCGCGCTGGCGAGCATCGGCTCGACTTCCGGCACGCTGACCAACGCGGGCGCGATCGTCGTCAACGGCGCCGCGGCCGGCACGCCGCTCGCCAACGTCGGCATGCTGGCGGCCAACACCGCCGCGACCGTGACCAACACGGGCACGATCACGCTGAATGGCGTGAACGGCATCGGCATGATGGTCGTCGGCACCGGCACGAACGCGACGGCCGCGACGTCGACCGGCACGATCAACGTGGCGGGTGGCCTCGATCCTGCGTCGGGCACGCGCAACTATGGCGTCTGGGCCGAGGGGCCGCTCGCGAAGGCCACGCTCGACGGCGCGCTGAACCTGACGGGCGCGGGCGCGATCGGCGTGCATGCGCGTTCGGGCGCGACGATCGACGTCGGCGCGAACGCCGTGCCGGCCTTCATGTCCGGCACCAACCAGATCGGCTTCTACGCCTACGGCGCGGGCTCGAAAATCAACGTCGCCGCGCAGCACCTGAGCGTCGACACCGACGATTCGACGCTGTTCCGCGTCGCGGGTGGCGCGGCCTACACGGGTGCATCGACGGCCGGCGTGCTGACGACCGACGTCAACGGCCAGCGCTCGCGCGGCGTACTCGCAACCGACGCCGGCACCACGCTGTCGACCGGCAACGCGGTCTACGACGTCAACGGCGCGAACGGCATCGCGATCGCGGTCGAAGGCGGCGCGAAGGGCACGATCGACGCCGGCGCGACGATCAACCTGAACGCGGCCGGCGCGACCGCGGGCGTCGTCGACGGGCAGGCGCACGACCTCGCCGGCGCGAATGCCGGCGCGCCGGTCGCGACGACGCTGACCAACCACGCGGCCGTCACGTCGTCGACCGCCGGCGTGACCGGCTTCATCGCGCAGAATCTCGGCACGCTCGAGAACCGCAGCACGGTGCTGCTGACCGGCGCCGGCTCGACGGGCGTCGTGGCCGGCACGCTCGGCACGGTGAACAACGCGTCGACGATCCGCGTGACCAACGGCACCGGCGCGCTCGTGCAGGGTGCGTCGGCCACGCTCGCCAATGCGGGTTCGATCGAAGCCGACGACGGTGTCGCGGGCGTGCGTCTGACGGGGGCCGGCGCATCGGTCGCGTTGTCGGGCGCCGGCACCGTCATCGCGAACGGCAACGCCGACGGCGTGCTGATCGACTCGACCGTCACGGGCGGCGGCATCGCGGCCGGCGCGACGTCGATCGCGGTCGGCGGCTCGGGCAGCGGGGTCCGCAACCTGGGTGCGAATGCAACGATCGCGCTGTCCGGCACGCAGGTCGCTACGACCGGCAACGGCGCCGACGGCCTCACGTCGACCGGCGCCGGCGCGCGTATCGCGACCGATGCGGCCACGGTCGTCCGCACGGCGGGGGCCGATGCGCGCGGCGTGTCCGTGTCGGGCGCCGACTCCACGCTCACGGCCAACGGGACGACCATCGCGACGACCGGCGCGAACGCGCATGCGATCATCATGGACGGTGGCGCGACAGCCCTGCTGTCGGGCGCGAAAGTCACCGCGTCGGGCAATGCGGCCGACGGCATCGTCGCGCAAAACGGCGGCCGCATCGCCGATACGGGTTCGTCGCTCGCCAGCGCGGCCGGCAACGGCGCCACCGCGAACAGCGGCGGCGTGCTCGCGTTGACCGGCACGGCGCTCACGGGCGCGACGGCCGGCGTGCTGACGTCGGACACGCTCGCGAACGGCGCGACCAGCTCGGTGCTCGTCGACGGCGGCAGCATGACGTCCGCCACCGGGCCGGCCTTCGCCGCGCGCGGCGGCACGGCCGACATCGCGGTGCGCAACGGCACGGTCGTGACGGCCGGCAACGGCACGCTGCTGAATCTCACGAACGGCAGCAACGTGACGTTCAGCGCATCGGCGGTCAACCTCGCGGGCGACATCGTGTCGGACGCGTCGAGCACCGGCAACGTGTTCCTCGCGAACGGCACCACGCTGACCGGCAAGATCGACCCGGTCGCACTGACCGTCGACGGCACGAGCACGTGGCGCATGACGGGCAGCTCGGTGCTGAGCAGCCTGACCAACGCGGGCCTCGTCGCGTTCGCCGCGCCGACCGGCTCGCCGACGCTGACGGGCAGCTACAAGACGCTGACGACCGGCGGCTACGTCGGCAACGGCGGCACGATCGCGCTGAACACGTATCTCGGCGCCGACGCATCGCCGACCGACCGGCTGATCGTGAACGGCGGCGCGGCGACCGGCACGACCGGCCTGAAGATCGCCAACACGGCCGGCGCCGGCGCGCAGACGACCGGCGACGGGATTGCCGTGGTCGTCACGGCCAACGGCGGCACGACCACCGCGTCGGCGTTCCATCTCGCCGGCCCGGTACAGGCCGGCGCGTACGAATACCGGCTCTATCGCGGCGGGCAAGGCGATGCGAACGGCTGGTACCTGCGTTCGCAGCTCGACCCGGTCGACCCGATCCACCCGTCCGGCGGCGGCGACGGCGGCAGCAACGGGAATGGAAACGGCAACGGCAACGGCGGCGCGCTCGCGTATCGTCCGGGCGTCTCCGGCTACGCGATGACGCCGCTGCTGAACGCAGACTACGGCTTCTCGACGCTCGGCAGGCTGCACGAGCGCGTCGGCGACCTCTACAACGTCGAGAAGCAACAGCCCGGCAATCGCGACGGCGTGTGGGGGCGCATCGGCGGCCAGAGTCTCGATGCGAACGCGGGTCGCTTCTCGGCCGACGAACGCACGTTCTTCGCGCAGTTCGGCAAGGACTGGACCCTCGACCAGGCACCGGGCGGCGCCGGCAGCACGCATGCGGGCGTGACGGCCAGCATCGGCGTGTCGAATGCGAGCTTCAGCGACATGGCGCGCGCCGGCTCGCCGAACCTGTCGACGTCGACGGGCTCGGTCGAGATGCATGCACAGAGCGTCGGCGGCTACTGGACCCGCTACCTGTCCGACGGCACCTACTTCGACAGCGTCGGGCAGGTCACGCACTACGGCAACCGCTATCGCGACAGCTACGGCAACGAAGCGTCGCAGAACGGCTTCGGCGTCGCGCTGTCGCAGGAAGTCGGCAAGCCGTTCGCGATCGGCACGTTCCCCGTCGCGATCGAGCCGCAGGCGCAGCTGATGTATCAATACCTGAAGCTGAACGGGTTCAACGACAACGTGTCGGCCGTATCGGGCACGACGACGCATGCGCTGCGCGGCCGCGTCGGCGTGCGCATCTTCCGGCCGAACCTCCAGTCGGACGCGGGCGGCGGCGCCGCGACGCCGTACTTCACGGCCGACGTGCTGCACGACTTCCTGTCGCCGGGGCAGACCGTCGTCGGCGGCACGCCGTTCGCCACGCATCTCGGGCGCACCTGGTACGAGCTCGGCGTCGGCGTGACCGCCGGCTTCGGCAAGTCGGGCGAGCTGTACGCGAACGCGAAGATCGCGCGCAACATCGGCGGTGACTACCGGCGCGGGATCGTCGGGCAGGTCGGCTACCGGTACAGCTGGTAACGCCCGGCGGCGGACGAAAAAAAACCGCCCGGCTGCCTGCCGGGCGGTTTTCGCATGGTCGCGCGCCAAAACGCGCGAACGCTCATCAGTGCAGGATCTTCGCGAGGAAGTCCTTCGCGCGTTCCGATTTCGGATTCGAGAAGAAATCGTCCTTGCGGTCGTCCTCGACGATCGCGCCCTTGTCCATGAAGATCACGCGATGCGCGACCTTCTTCGCGAAGCCCATCTCGTGCGTGACGACCATCATCGTCATCCCTTCCTGCGCGAGTTCGACCATCACGTCGAGCACTTCGTTGATCATCTCGGGATCGAGCGCGGACGTCGGCTCGTCGAACAGCATCGCGATCGGGTCCATCGACAGCGCGCGCGCGATCGCGACACGCTGCTGCTGGCCGCCCGACAACTGGCCCGGATACTTGTGCGCATGCGCCTTCAGGCCGACGCGATCGAGCAGCTTCATGCCCTTCTCCGCCGCTTCGTCCTTGCCGCGGCCGAGCACCTTGATCTGCGCGAGCGTCAGGTTCTCGGTGATCGACAGGTGCGGGAACAGCTCGAAATGCTGGAACACCATCCCGACCTTCGAGCGCAGCTTCGACAGGTTCGTCTTCTTGTCGCCGACCGACTGGCCGTTCACGAGGATCTCGCCCTGCTGGAACGGCTCCAGGCCGTTCACGGTCTTGATCAGCGTCGACTTGCCCGAGCCCGACGGCCCGCACACGACGACCACCTCGCCTTTCTTGACCTCGGTCGTGCATTCGGTGAGGACCTGAAACTGGCCGTACCACTTCGAAACGTTCTTGATGGAAATCATCTTGTGACCTTTTTCTGGAGACCCTTGACGAGAGCAGACGCCAACGAGCAAATCACGAAATAGCATGCGCCGGCGAACAGGACCATCTCGACGGTCGTGCCGTCGCGATCGCCGATGTTGGCGGCCGTGCGGAAGAAGTCCGCGAGACTGATCACGTACACGAGCGACGTATCCTGGAACAGGACGATCGCCTGCGTGAGCAGCAGCGGCACCATCGCGCGGAACGCCTGCGGCAGGATCACGAGGCGCATCGCCTGCGCGTAGTTCATGCCGAGCGCGAACGCGGCATTCACCTGCCCGCGCGGCACCGCCTGGATGCCGGCGCGGATGATCTCGGAATAATACGCGGCTTCGAACAACGAGAACGCGACCATCGCCGAGGCAAGGCGGATGTCGATCGTCGGCGACAGCCCGAGCACGCCCTGCAGCACCTGCGGCACGATCAGGAAGAACCACAGCAGCACCATCACGAGCGGGATCGAGCGGAACACCGTCACGTACGCCTTCGCGAACCATGCGAGCGGCTTGACGCCGGACAGCCGCAGCAGCGCCAGCAGCGTGCCCCAGACGATCCCGACCACGATCGCGATCAGCGTGATCTTGAACGTGACGACCGCCCCCGACCACAGCGTCGGCAGCGCGCCGGGAATACTACTCCAGTCGAACTGATGCATCACTTGCCTCCGATATAGCCGGGCAGCCGCGTACGGCCTTCGATCCAGCGCATGAACGCCATCACGACGAGGTTGATCAGCACGTAGGCGAGCGTGACCGCGATGAACGACTCGTAGGTCTGCGCGGTGTAGTCGACGAGCTGGCGCGCCTGCGCGGACAGGTCGAGCAGACCGATCGTCGACGCGACGGCGGAGTTCTTGAAGATGTTCAGGAATTCCGACGTGAGCGGCGGCACGATGATCCGGTATGCCACGGGCAGCAGCACGTAGCGGTACGTCTGCCATTGCGTGAAACCCATCGCGAGGCCGGCCGCGCGCTGGCCCTTCGGCAGCGCGTTGATCCCCGAACGCACCTGTTCGCACACGCGCGCGCCCGTGAACAGGCCGAGACAGACGATCGACGCGGTAAAGAACTGCGTGGTCGGCGGCAACTGCTTGATCCAGGTGCCGATCGACGCAGGCAGCAACTCGGGTATCACGAGATACCAGACGAAGAACTGCACGATCAGCGGAATGTTCCGGAAGATCGACACGTACACGGTACCGATCGCGGACAGCCATTTGTTCGGCACGGTGCGCAGCACGCCGAACAGCGACCCGACGATCAGCGCGATGACCCAGGCGACGAGCGACACTTCGATCGTCACCCAGAAGCCGGACATCAGCCATCCGAAATAAGTCGTCGGCTCGCCGGTCGACACGGGGCTCAGAAAGATGCCCCAGTTCCAGTGGTAAGACATGGGCAAGACTCCAGCAAAAAGAAACGGAAGAAGCGTGGCCTCTTCCGTTTCAGTAGCGTCATTTCTGCATCAACGGCCGTGTGGTCAGTCGAGCGCCTTGTCGTTCGGGTTCGCGTACAGCTTCTTCATCGAATCGGACAGCGGGAAGTTCAGGTTCAGCCCCTTCGGCGGGATCGGGTTCTCGAACCACTTCGCGTAGATCTTCGCGGCTTCGCCCGACTTCTCGACTTGCGAGATCGCGTCGTCGACGACCTTCTTGAAGTCGGCGTCGCCCTTGCGCATCATGCAGCCGTAAGCCTCTTCCGATTGCGGCGTGCCGACGATCACCCATTCGCCCGGCTGCTTCGCCTTCGCGCGCTCGCCCGCGAGCAGCGCGTCATCCATCATGAATGCGACCGCGCGGCCCGATTCCAGCGTGTTGAACGAGTCGCCGTGATCCTTCGCGCTGATGATGTTCATGCCGAGCTGCTTGTCGTTGTTCATCTTGCGCAGCAGGCGCTCCGACGTCGTGCCGGCCGTCGTCACGACCGTCTTGCCCTTCAGGTCGGCGAAATCCTTGACGCCCGAATCCTTCTTCGTCATCAGGCGCGTGCCGATCACGAAGATCGTGTCGGAGAACGCAGCCTGCTGCTGGCGCTCGAGGTTGTTGGTCGTCGAGCCGCACTCGATGTCGACCGTGCCGTTCTGCACCAGCGGAATACGGTTCTGCGACGTGACGGGGATGTTCTTCACCTGCAGGTTCGGCAGGTTCAGCTTCTTCTTCACCGCGTCGACCACCTTCAGCTGGAACTCGCGCGAATAGCCGACCACCTGCTGGTTCTGGTCGTAATAGGAGAACGGAATCGACGATTCGCGGTGGCCCAGCGCGATCACGCCCGTGTCCTTGATCTTCTTCAGCGTGCCCGTCTCCTGAGCATGCGCGCCGCTTGCGAACGCGCAAAGCGCCGCGACCGTCAGGACTGCCTTGTGGAATTTCATTTTGGTCATCTCCTTGGCTAAAACCCGCGCCAGTGTATCAAAGTAATATTTTTGAAAGTACTGGTTGTTTACCGCACTACGAATCGCCCTGTGCGAAGCCTTCCTCCAGGCTTCGGGCGCTCCGAATGCGCGCGCGGGCGATGCCGGATCCGGCACCGCCCGCGAGGGTTCATATCCGCAATCGGGTGGATTGCGTCATGAATCGATCATAGTCGACGATCAGGGGTAGAGGCCGCGCATTTCGCGCGCCATCAGGATGCGCTTGCACGCGACGATGAACGCCGCCGTACGCACCGTCACCTTGTGCTCTTCCGCGACCGCCCACACGCCGGCGAACGCTTCGCGCATCACGCGTTCGAGACGATGGTTGATCTCGTCTTCCGTCCAGAAGAAGCTCGAGAAATCCTGCACCCACTCGAAGTACGACACGGTCACGCCGCCCGCGTTCGCGATCACGTCGGGGATCACCAGCACGCCGTTCGCGCTCAGGATGTCGTCCGCCGCCGTCGTCGTCGGGCCGTTCGCGCCTTCGACGATGATCTTCGTGCGGATCTTCGCCGCGTTCTTCTCGGTGATCTGGTTTTCCAGTGCCGCCGGGATCAGGATGTCGGTCTCGACCGTCCAGAACTCGTCGTTCGGCATCGGCTCGGCGCCTTCGAAGCCCGCGACGCCGCCCGTGCGTGCGACGTGGTCGAGCAGCTTGTTCGAATCGAGGCCGGCCGGCTGGTAGATCGTGCCCGTGTGATCCTGCACCGCGATCACCTTCGCACCCGCTTCCTGGAACAGCTTCGCCGCGATGCCGCCGACGTTGCCGAAGCCCTGCACCGCGATGCGCGCGCCTTCGATCTCGAGGCCCTTCTTCTTCGCCGCTTCCGAACCGACGACGAACACGCCCCGGCCCGTTGCTTCCTTGCGGCCGAGCGAACCGCCGAGCGAGATCGGCTTGCCGGTCACGACGCCGGTCGACGTCTGGCCCTGGTTCATCGAGTACGTGTCCATCATCCACGCCATCACCTGTTCGTTGGTGTTGACGTCCGGTGCCGGAATGTCGGTGTTGGGCCCGATGATGATGCCGATTTCGCTGGTGTAGCGGCGCGTCACGCGCTCGAGCTCACCACGCGACAGCTTGCGCGGGTCGACGCGGATGCCGCCCTTCGCACCGCCGTACGGCACGTTCACGGCCGCGTTCTTCACCGACATCCATGCCGACAGCGCCATCACTTCCGACAGCGTCACGTCCTGGTGGTAGCGCACGCCGCCCTTGCCCGGGCCGCGCGACACGTTGTGCTGCACGCGATAGCCTTCGAAGTGCGCGACGGTGCCGTTGTCGAGCTCGATCGGGCAGTCGACGATCAGGATGCGCTTCGGGCGCTTCAGCGTTTCGAGCCAGCGCGACAGCGAACCGAGGTACGGCGCGACGCGATCGACCTGCTGAAGGTAGTTGCCCCACGGGCCGAGATCGTCGGCGTGCAGGTAGGACGGGATGGACTGCTGTTGCGAAGACATGGATGCTCCAACGTTCAACGGATTGCGCACATTGTCGAAAAACCCGTTTTTTTTATCCAATGCCGTTTGTTTATTCGATTATGCGTTTCTTGCATGATCGCGATTTTTCGCAAATCCGCGGTCGATTTGCGCAAGAACGGCCGCGATCGGCCGTGCATCGCGTTCGCGAAAAATCGGATGGCGTGGATGCATGCCGCCCGCCGGACCGCCGTCCGACAGGCGCCGCAAGGCCGCCGTTGGCCGGCCGGGCCCGGTTGGCGGATTAACCGCCGGCGGTTAATCCGCCGTGTCGCCGGCTGTGTCGCGCAGTTCGTCACGCACGACGTCCCACAGTGCGCGCACCAGTTTCTGCCGCGGCTCGTCGCCCTGCAGCGCGAGCTTGTCGCAGTACAGCCGGATCTCCATCGTCAGCGTGAACGGATGCGCGCCGCGCGCCGACCGGTCGAGCCGGATCAGCCGGCCGCCCGCGACCGCATCGTCGACCGCGCTGTGCGGCAGGAACGCGACGCCGTGCCCCGCGAGCGCCATCGCCTTCAGCCCTTCGGCCATGTCGGTTTCGTACACGCGATCGAGGAACAGCCGGGTCGGCGCATTCGCGATGATGACTTCGGTCATCCGGCCGAGATACGCGTTCGGCGTATACGACAGGTACGGCACGCGCGCGTCGGCCGCGCCCGGCAGCGTATGGCGCGGCCGGCCCGCGCGGCCGGGCGCCGAGAACGGGCTGATCGGCTCGCTGCCGAGGATCAGCATGTCGTAGCGCGCCGGGTCGAGCGCGACCGGGTGGCTCGGGTGGTGGTAGCCCATCACGAGATCGCAGCCGCCCTCGACGAGCGACAGCACCGCGTCGTGCACGTTCAGCGCGCGCAGCCGCGTGTGAACCTGGCCCATCTTCGCCTCGATCCGCTGCAGCCAGCGCGGGAAATACGTGAGCGACAGCGTGTGCGGCACCGCGAATTCGATCGTCGGCACCGGCGCGCCGACGTGGCCACGCAGCAGCGTGCGCGCCTCGTGCGCCTGCGACAGCATCGTCAGCGCCTGCTCGTAGAAGATCTGTCCGGCCTGCGTGAGCCGCGTCGGATAGACCGACCGATCGATCAGCTCGGTCGCGAGCCACGCCTCGAGCGCCTGGATACGCCGCGAAAACGCCGGCTGCGACACGTGCCGCAGCTCGGCGGACCGGCTAAAGCTGCGCGTTTCCGCGAGGGAGACGAAGTCTTCGAGCCATTTCAGTTCCATGCAGGCGGGCGGCGGTCGGGAAGAAGCCTGCATTCTACCGGCGGGCGGACCCGGCCGGCGGTGTCGAGCGCGGCCCGGCGAGCCGGCGCGGGCGCCCGCCGGCCGGCCATTGGCGCGTCGCTGCGGCGCCGCCCGGGCGTCGCGCGCCCGCGGCCACCGCGGCCGGACCGGTTCGGCCGGGATCGGCCCGCGCCAATGGTAAAATGCCGGATTCTCCTTCCCCTCGCTCGACCCGGCCCCAAGGCCCGCCCGATCATGTCCGACACTCGTCCCGATACGCTTTTCGCCCTCACCGCGCTCTCGCCCATCGACGGCCGCTACGCCAGCAAGACCGAAGCGCTGCGCGACTGGCTCTCCGAAGCCGCTTTCATGCGCCACCGCGTCACCGTCGAGGTGCACTGGCTGATCGCGCTGTCGCGCGCCGGCTTCGCGGAAGTCCCGCGCTTCTCCGATGCGTCGGAACAGTTCCTGCTGCAGCTCGCCGAGCGCTTCACCGCGCACGACGCCGCGCGCATCAAGGAAATCGAGCGCGTGACGAATCACGACGTGAAGGCCGTCGAATACTGGCTGAAGGAATCGGTGAAGGGCCAGGCCGAACTCGAGAAGGCGAGCGAATTCATCCACTTCGCGTGCACGTCCGAGGACATCAACAACACGTCGCACGGGATGATGCTCGCCGGCGCGCGCGAACACGTGATCCTGCCGGCGCTGCGCACGGTCTACCAGCGCCTCGTCGCGCTCGCGCACGCCCACGCCGAACAGCCGATGCTGTCGCGCACGCACGGCCAGCCGGCCAGCCCGACGACGCTCGGCAAGGAACTCGCGAACGTCGCGGCCCGCCTCGCCCGCGCGATCACGCGCATCGAGAAGGTCGAGATCCTCGGCAAGATGAACGGCGCGGTCGGCAACTTCAACGCGCACCTGTCCGCGTATCCGGAATTCGACTGGGAAGCGTTCTCGCGCGACGTGATCGAAAACCGCCTGAAGCTCACGTTCAACCCGTACACGATCCAGATCGAGCCGCACGACTACATGGCCGAACTGTTCGACGCGGTCGCCCGCGCGAACACGATCCTGCTCGACCTCGACCGCGACGTGTGGGGCTACATCTCGGTCGGCTACTTCAAGCAGAAGACGAAAGCCGGCGAAATCGGCTCGTCGACGATGCCGCACAAGGTCAACCCGATCGACTTCGAGAACTCGGAAGGCAACCTCGGCCTCGCGAATGCGACGCTGCGCCACCTCGCCGACAAGCTGCCGGTGTCGCGCTGGCAGCGCGACCTGACCGACTCGACGGTGCTGCGCAACATGGGCGTCGCGCTCGGCTACTCGCTGCTCGCGTACGACTCGCTGATCCGCGGCCTCGACAAGCTCGAAGTGAACCCGCAGCGCCTGAACGAAGACCTCGACAACTGCTGGGAAGTGCTCGCCGAGCCGGTGCAGACGGTGATGCGCCGCTACGGCATCGAGAACCCGTACGAGCAGCTGAAGGAACTGACGCGCGGCAAGGGCATCACGCGCGAGGCGCTGCAGGAATTCGTCGGCACGCTGGCGATCCCGCAGGATGCGAAGGAGCGCCTGCTCGCGATGACGCCGGCGTCGTACATCGGCAAGGCCGTCGAACTCGCGAAGCGGATCGCGTAAGCGCCGCCGCCTGACGAAAAAAGCCCGATGCGAGCAATCGCATCGGGCTTTTTGCTTGTCGGACGATCAGAACGAAATCATCCGCCCCGGGTTGAGGGCGCTCATCACGCTCATCGCCGCCTTCGCGGCCGGAATCGCGATCGGCGACAACTGCCGGCCGAGCGGAATCGCGCGATGGTCGATGCCCGTGAGCATCGAGAAATCGTCGTTGCGACCGACGAAATCGTCGCAGATCGCCTTGCCGATCCGCACCGTCTGCGCGACGCCGTGCCCGCTCCAGCCCTGCACCATGTACATCGGCACGCGGCCGTCGGTCTTGCGGCTGTCGGTCGCCCCGTTCAGCGTGAAGTCGCTGACGCCGCTCCAGCAGTAGTCGAGCGCGAAGCGGCCGTCGTGCTGCGGAAACACCGTGTTCAGCCGCGTCAGCAGATACGCGTTGACGTCGGGCTGCGCCCAGCAGGTGCCGGTGCCCTGCCCGCCGAACAGCAGCCGGTTGCCGCGCACCGGCCGGTAGTAGTCGATCTGGAACTGCGTGTCGTACACCGGCATCCCGGCCGGCATCAGCGTCGCAACGTCGACGTCGAGCGGCGCCGTCACGCTCACGTAGGTGAAGAACGGCACGGTGGTCGCCGCGCCGTCGTCGAGCAGCCGGAACGTCGTGTTGTGCAGCGCGAGCACGACGCCGCGACGCGCGGTGATCGTGCCGCCCGGCGTCGTCGCGACGACGCCCGCTGGCGTCTCGTCGAGCTCGAGCACTTCGGTGCCCTCGTACAGCGCGCCGCCGTTCAGCCGGAAGCCGTGCACGAGGCCGCGCACCAGCGCGAGCGGATGGATCTGCCCGCCGATCGCGTCGATCGCCGCGCCGTGGTACAGCCCCGAGCGCACGTATTCGTCGTGCAGCTGATGGCGGCCGACGAGCGTCACGCCCGCATCGCCGAGATGACGGCGCGCATCCGCGCCGTCGAGCAGCGCGCTCATGTGGCCGGGGTGAACCGCCGCCGTCACGTGGCCGCGCTTGCGGTCGAGATCGAGCGCGTAACGCGCGCCGATCTCGTCGATCAGGTCCATCGACTCGGCCGACGCGAAGCGCCACAGCCGCTTCGCGTCGTCGTGCGCCAGGTGGTCGATCATGTCGGCGGCTTCCCAGCGCGCGAGGCCGGGCGTCAGCTGGCCGCCGTTGCGGCCCGACGCGGCCGAACCGACGTGATGCTTGTCGACGAGGATCGTGTCGACGCCCGCTTGCGCGAGATGCAGCGCGGCCGACGCGCCGAGCAAGCCCGCGCCGATCACGAGCACGTCGCACACGATGTCATGCGCGAGCGGCGCGCTGTTTTCATGGCGCGACAGCGACGCTTCGTACCAGTTCGCCGGATGCTCGCCGTCGTAGCGGGCCGGATCGCACCAGTTCCAGTTGTCTTTTTCGATGTTCAGTTGCGTTTGCTCGAAACGCGCTTCTCCCTGGATCAGGGGTTTGTTGTTGGACGTCATGATTGCACTTGCATGGTCTTGGGCCGCCTGTCGATGAGCCTGCTGGCTTCGCGGGTGGGGGCAGCCGGTTCCACATGGGTGTCAACGAGAAAGGGGGCGCGATGGCCCGTGTTGACGGCGGGCACGCTCGTGCCGCCTGGATCCCGGACTGTGCGAAAGCACGTATTGAAAGGTGCCGGGACACCCAATTTCTACACCGCAGAAATAATTCTACAGTGTAGAATAAGCTTTCGTCAAGTTTACAACTGGCGCCGTGCCGGCCTGCCAGCCCGTCTCGATGAAAGACAAACCTGCCCAGGGGCCGCGCGGCCTCGACAAGGACGCGATCGTCGCGGCCGCGCTCGCGCTGCTCGAAGACGTCGGCGAAGCCGCGTTCAGCGTGCGCAAGCTCGCGCAGTCGGTCGGCTGCGACCCGATGAGCGTGCTGTATCACTTCAAGTCGAAGGAAGGCCTGAGCCGCGCGATCGCGAATGCGCTGTCGCGCTCGCTCGTGCCGGTCGATCCTTCCCTGCCGTGGCGCGAACGGCTGCGCGACCTCGCGCGTCAGTACCGCGCACTCGCGTTGCGCTACCCGGCCGCGTTCGCGCTGCTGCAGCGGCACATGAGTACGGGGCCGGCCGATCTCGCGCACATCGAGGCCGTGCATCGCGCGCTGACCGACGCCGGCATCCCGCGTGCGGCGCTGCCGGCGGTATGCGTCGGCTGGTACGCGAGCGTGATCGGCCTCGCCGCCGCCGAAACGGGCGGCCTCACGCGTGCCGCGAACGACGTCGAACTCGCGGAAATGCACGCGCTGTCCGACGCCGGGCATCCGCTCGTCAAGTCGGCCGCCCCGCTCTATGCGCAACTCGATCCGGCCGTCGTGCACGACACGATGCTCGACGTGCTGCTCGACGGGATCGCGCAACGCGCGCGCACGGCCTGACCGGCCCACGCATCGCAAACGAAAAAGGCGCCCGAATGAACTGCACCCCAAAAGTTGGACACCCGTCCAACCTTTGGGGTGTTTTACATGAACCGCTTGGATTTCTTGGACAGTACCGAGCGTTAGTGTTCGGTCTTTCATGAGCCTTCGGCCGTGGGCCGAAGGCTGTATTGCCGGGCGAATTCACCCGGTGTTAGCTCTTTGAGCGCCATGTG